>JBFJJW010000032.1:0-19232 GCA_041612095.1 Solimonas sp.
GCGATGATCGGCACGCGCTCGCTGGCGCAGACCGCCGCTGATCAGCAACTTGCGAGCGATGCGGAAGCAGCGCAAACCGCCCCAGCTGCGGCCGACGCCGTCGAACCGGAGTTCGATTTCTTCAGCGACGCGCCGGTGGTCGCAGCAGAGGTGGTGGAACTGCCACCGCAGACGCCGGCCTGGATTGCGGTTGGCGGCCCGATCGCCCTGATCGGCTTCTTCTTCTTCCTGCTGGGATTCTTCTGGTACATGGTGCCGTTCCGCGACCATACGCTGGACATCAACCTGCACGACTTGCCGACAGCCGTTAAGCGTGGGATTGCGTTGGCCACGGTCCTGTTCGGCATCGCCTTCGCGTTTGGCGCTTCGGAAATCTGGTACCAGCTGCGCCTGCACGGCAGTGCCGAGGCCTATTTTGCGCAGATGTCGCTGGGCAAGCTGATTGCGTTCACTCATGCGCACCTGTTCGGATTCACCACCAGCTTCTTCATCATCGGCATTCCGTTCTCGCTGCAGTTCAACCATCTGTGGCCCTATCAATGGGTGTTTCCGATAGGCCTGGCCGCAGCATTCACCGATGTCATTTCCTGGTGGGGCATCAAGTACCTGTCGATCAATTTCGAATGGGTCTCGATGTTCTGCGGCGTGATGTTTTCACTGAGCTATCTGTACATGCTGGTCGGCCTGCTGCGTGTACTGCTGTTTCCGGAAGTGATCTGGAGAACCGACAAGGACGCCGATGAGCGCCTGGAACAGCGCCAGGCCTTGAGCGAGGCGGCCAAGCACCATGAGGGCGATTACTGACCCGGCGGATGAACTGACCGGTAGCGGGTGACCGGTGCGCGCATACAAGAAAGCCCCGCATGGCGGGGCTTTCTTGTTGCTAAAGGCTGCACCTACGCCGGCTGTGCCTGCCGCTGCTTGGCGTAGTCACGGCCGATGTACAGGTACATCGCCGGCAGCACATACAAGGTGAACAGCGTACCGATGGTCATGCCGGACGCAATGACCAGACCCATCGACGAGCGCGCCGCCGTGCCCGGTCCGGACGACAGCAGCAGCGGCAACATCGCGATCACCAGGGCGGCTGTCGTCATCAGCACCGGACGCAGTCGGATCGAGGCCGCCTCTTCAATGGCTTCGCGCTTGGCCATGCCCTGCTCCTGCAGCTTGTTGGCGAACTCCACGATCAGAATGCCGTGCTTGGAGATGACGCCGATCAGCGTGATCAGACCGACCTGAGTGTAGATGTTCAAGGTCATGCCGGGCATCGCGGTCAACTGCATGCCATTGGTGATACCGAAAATGTTCATCACCAGCAGGGCGCCACAGATCGACATCGGCACCGTCACCAGCATGATCAGCGGGTCGCGGAAGGACTCGAACTGCGCCGCCAGCACCAGGTAGATGATGATCAGCGCAAAGGCGAACGTCGCCACCAGCGCCGAGCCTTCGGACTTGAACTGACGTGAGGGACCGGCGTAGTCGATCTGGAAGCCCGCGGGGGCAAGCTCGGCGAACAGATCCTCGAACACCTTCAGCGCTTCTCCCTGCGTGACGTCCGGCCTCGGCACCGCGACGATGGTATTGGAGTTCAGCTGCTGGGCATGCTCGATCGAGCGCGGCATGATCCGGTCGGTGACCTTCACCAGCGTGGAGATCGGGATCAGCGTGCCGTCGGAGGCCCGGGTGTAATAACCCTCAAGCTGCCGAGGATCCAGGCGCTCGCTGCGCTCGATCTGCTGTATGACCTTGTAGGACCGGCTCTCATACGAGAAGCGGTTGACCTCGCCACCGGCCAGCAGCGCCGACAGGTCGGAAGACAGCCGCGACATGTCGACCCCCATCAGCGCCGCCTTGTCGCGGTCGATCTCAAGCGTTGCTTCCGGACGGTCGATGCGCAGTCGCGGTGCGACGTAGAAGAACTTCTTCTGCGCCAGCGCCCGCGCGATGATTTCGTCGCCCACCCGTGACAGCGTGACCGGGTCTGCGGTGGACTTCAGAATGAACTCGACCGGATAGCCTTGCCCCGGCGTCGGCAACGGCGGCGGTTGGATACCCGCCCAGCGGATGCCGGGAATGCTGTTCATCTCCGGCGTCATCTCCGCGATCGCCGTCTTGGTCGGCTTGCTGCGCTCGGTCCAGGGCTTCATGACCATGCCCATGAACGCCTGGTTGCTGCTGATCGCAAACGTGAAGATGTGGTCGAGATCCGGATGCTTCAGCGCAACCTGCTGCGCTTCCGAGAAGTACTGGTCCAGATACTCCTGAGTCGAGTAGCCGTCAGCCTCGCTGATCGAGAACGCAAAGCCGAGGTCCTCCTCAGGCGCCAGCTCCGACGGCGTGGCCTTGAACAGGAAGAAGCAGGACACCAGCACCACCGCGCCAAACACACCGATGACATGCACGGTATTCAGCGCGCTGTGCAGACGCCGCTTGAAGGCGCTGCGCCACTGTTCGAACTTGCGATCCAGGTAGTCAGCCAGCCGGTTTGGCTCGGCCCCTTCGCCATGGGTCGGCTTGAGGATGCGCGCGCACATCATCGGGGTCAGCGTCAGTGCGATCACGCCGGAGATGAAGACACTTCCGGCCAGGGTGAAGGCGAATTCAGAGAACAAGGTGCCGGTGATGCCGGTCAGGAAGCCGATCGGCGCATACACCGCCATCAACGTGATCGTCATCGCGATGACCGGTCCGACCAGTTCGCGGGCGCCCTTGATCGCCGCATCGAAAGGCTTCATTCCCTCTTCGATGTGACGATGAATGTTCTCCATGACGATGATCGCGTCGTCCACGACCATGCCGATCGCGAGCACCATTGCCAGCAACGTCAGCAGGTTGATCGTGTAGCCGAGCATCAGCATCACGAACAGCCCTCCTATCAGCGACAACGGCACGGTCACTGCGGGACTCAGCGAGTTCCGCAGCGAGCCAAGGAACAGGAAGATCACGGCGATGACGATCAGCACGGCCTCGATCAGGGTCTTCACCACCTCGTTGATGGCCTCCTTGATATAGATCGTGGCGTCGTAGCCAATCTCCGCGCCCAGGCCCTCCGGCAACGCGGCCTGCATCTCCGGCCACATCTTGTTGACGGCTTCGGTCACGTCCAGCACGTTGGCATTGGGCCGCACGCGTATGGCGACGAACACCGCGGGCGAGCCGTCCCAGCCGGCGCCGCCTTCGTAGGTTTCCGATCCAAGCACGACATTGGCTACATCACCCAGGCGCACGACGGACTCGCCGTCCGTCTTGATCACCATCTGCTTGAAGTCTTCGACCGTGCGCATGTCGGTCTGCGCGGACAGGCCGATCTTGACGTAACTGCCCTTGGTCTCGCCGACGGCCGAGAGCACGTTCTGGTTGCGGACCCGTGCGAATACCTCGCTGGCGGTCAGGTCGTGCGCGGACAGGCGATCGGCCTTGAGCCAGATACGCATGGCGTAGGTGCGTGCGCCCTGGATTTCGGCCTTCTCGATGCCCGGGATAGAGGCCAGCTGAGGCTCGACAATGCGGCGCAGGTAGTCGGTGATCTGGCTCTTGTCGAGCACTTCGGAGTAGTACGACAGATACATCGCCGCCGTGCCGCCGGCTTCGGCAATCTCCAGTATCGGATCTTCGGAGCCCGTCGGCAGCTGATTGCGCAGCTTGTTGACCTTGGCCGAGATCTCGGTCAACGCCTCGTTCGGGTCCTTGTCCATGCGCAGGTTGGCCGTGATCGAACTCACGCCCTGCACGCTGGTCGAGGTCAGGAAGTCGATGCCATCTGCGGTGGCAATCTCACGCTCCAGCGGCGTCGTGATGAAGCCCTCGATCAACGCTGGGTCGGCGCCGGGATAGGCGACGGTGACATTGAGCTGGGCGTTCTGCAGGAACGGATACTCGCGGACCGTCAGGTTGAGACCGGCGCGCAGGCCCAGCAGCAGTATCACCAGGCTGATAACCGTGGCGAGTACCGGGCGTTTGATGAAGATGTCGGTGAAATGCATGCCTGACTCCGCGATGTCCGTGCTCAGCCTTCAGTGGGGGTGGGCTGCAGCTCGGGCTTCAGCGTTGATTCGTTGTTGATGATGACGGGCTGCTGGTTGCGCAGCTTCAGCAAGCCGGAGGTCGCCACTTGCTCGCCCTCCTTGAGCCCTTCGAGCACGGCGACGTAGTCACCATGAACCTCGCCAAGCTTGATGAATCGCTGTGACACCACCAGCGCAGGGGCTTCCGCCTCCGCCGGCGGCGCTGTGGCATCTGCCGACCCGGCCACCGGCTCAGCCTGCTTTGGCTGCACGATGAATACCGACGTTCCGTAGGAGTCGTAGCTGATCGCGGTACGTGGCAGTGCGACGACCTCACGCACCCCCGGCAGACTCAGATGGACGTTGCCGAACAGGCCGGCGCGCAGCTTGAGGTCGGCGTTCGGCAGACGCGCCCGCAGACCGAAGTTGCGCGTTGCGGCGTCGATGCGTGGCTCTACCGCGATGACTTCGCCCTCGAAGACCTGGTCGGGAAAGGCGTCGACCTTGACCGCGACCTTGTACCCGGCCTGCACCCGGCCGCTGTACTGCTCGGGCAGCGAGAAGTCGATGTCGATCGGATCCAGCGACTGCAGGTTGACGATGCGGGTCCCCGGCGAAAGGTACTCACCGACATTCACACGGCGAATGCCGAGCACACCGGAGAACGGTGCGCGGATGTCTTTCTGCGCCAGCTTTCCGGCCTGGGCTTCGGCTGCGGCCTTGGCCGCATTGGCCTCGGCGACCGCCGCGTCATAATCCGACTTGGATACGGCGTCGAGCTTGTACAGCTTCTCGCGGCGCGCACGGTTCAGCTCTGCCAGCTCGGCCTGAGCCTGGAGCTTGCGGTACTCGCCGCGCTCGTTGGCGGCATCCAGCGTGATCAGGCGGTCGCCCTTTTCGACGCGCGCGCCGGACTCGAACTGGATCGACGTGACAATGCCCCCCGCCTCGACCGTGACGTCCGCACCGTTCACGGGCACGAAGGTGCCGATGGCCTCCAGCGTGTTGTCCCAGCGCATCGGCTCGGCCGCAGCCGCGGTTATCGTCACCGCCGGCGTCGGCATGTTGTTGACGTACTCGTTCATCATCTTGTTGCCGAACCACTTCATGCCGAAGACAACACCGAAGACGACCGTCACCGCGACCAGCATGATGAACATTCGCTTTTTCATGACTCTATTTCCCTGATGATTCAGTTCGACGCCGCTGCAGACGGGCTGAGCAGGCGATCAATTTCCGTGAAGTCGCGTTCCGACAAGGTGCCGGCGATCTGCCGCAGCTGCAGCAGGCTGAGCAGCAGGTTGTAGCGGCTCTGATTCAGATCGCGCCGCGCCTGCACCGCCCGGCTCTTGGCATCCAGCACGTCGGAGATCGTGCGCGTGCCGGCGTCATAGCCGTAGCCGGTCGCCTGCTCGGCGGCCAGGGCCGAGACCAGGACCTGCTGATAGGCGGCAATTTCTGCATAGCCGGTCTGTACGCGCCGATACAGCTGCCGGGTCTGGCGTTCCGTTTCCAGCGTCAGCCGCTCGAGATTGGCCGTTGCCGCGCGCTCCAGCGCGCGTGCCTCGCGAACCAAGCTGCTGTTGATGCCGCCGGCGTAGATCGGAACCGTCAGTTCGACGCCGATCTGCCCCTGATCGGCCAGCTGACCGATCTGCGATTCGCTGGTGTCGTTGCGCGAATAGCGGCCGACCGCGTCCAGGCTCGGCGCGGCCAGTGACTGCCGGCTGCGGACATTGCTGCTGGCAACCTTGAGGTCCTCCGCCGCGGTGATCAGCGCCGGGTTCTGCTCGCGTGCCGCCTTGATCCATACATCGATGTCAGCCGGGGTCAGCGGCGGAAACCGCACATCCGGCTTCAGGCCTGGCAGATCCGCATGGCCGTTTCCGGTTGTTTCATCCAGCGCATCACGCGCGGTCTCCAGTTCGCGCTCGGCCACCAGCAGCTGTGCCCGCGCCAGATCGTCCCGCGCCTGTGCCTCCTTGAGATCCGTGCCGGGGATCAGCTCGACCTCGTAGCGCTTGCGGGTATCCTCCAGGGACTTTTGCACCGCCTCGGCTTCGGCCCGCGCCTGGGTCACGGCGTCCTGTGCCAGCAACACCGCGAAGTAGCGTTCGGCCACTCGCGTCAGCAGCTGCAGCTTGCGGTCGGCCAGACCCGCCTCGGCCAGGGCGTCCTGCGCCTTGGCGCGACGCCCGCGTGCGAACCAGTCCAGCCGGAACAATGGCTGGCGCAGTTCGACACCCGCGTCCCAGCTTTCGTAGCGCTCCTCAAAACTGCCAAAGAACGCGCTCTCGGTGGAGCGATCGGTGTAGGTATAGCCGGCGCTGGCGCCGAGAGACGGCAGCAGCGCCGACCGCTCCTGCTTGCCAGCCTCCCGCGCGGCGTCGTACAGGGCCAGCGACTGCGCAATCGCCGGGTCGTGCTCGGCTGCGCGCTGCAAGGCCTCGGACAGCGTCATGGCCTGCGCCGGCGCGGCCCCGAGACAGCCAGCGATCAGCAGCAGTCGCGCGAGGCCGCGCCTATTGGGAACAAAGATCATCGAATACCTCATGGCAAATGCGTTCGATCAGCGCGTCGAGCGCCGGGCCGTCGGTAGCGTCGAACAGGGGACGCCAATTCAGGCCATTGAGCTGGGTCTGCAAGTGTCGGCACATCAGGCGATAGGGTTCTCGAACGTTGAAGTCCTGGAGCATCCCTTCGGCGTGCACCAGGTTGTGCATGCCCATGGCCAACGACCAGAGGCCTACGCTGACCTCTTCCGGGCTCAATCCGTTCAATTCGAGTTCACCCTGGGTCACCGCGTCGCGCACGATGCCGTGCACGATCTCACCCAGCGGCTGGTTGGCATCCAGCAGTATCTGGCGGCGGGTCGCGGAGGCGGCACCCCAGACCACTTCGGTCAGCACGTACTGGGCGAGGCGGAAGTGCTCGGGGTGACGGCGCACGAAGATCATGTCGGCAACACCGATCGCGAACATGCGCTCGCGGGGCTTGGCGTCCCAGCGCGCGACCCGCTCGAACATGTCGGCGTGCATGCGCACGTCCTCGGTAACCAGGGCCATCAGCAAATCCTCCTTGGAGGAAAAATGCTGATACAGCGTGCCCACGGCGTAGTCCGACTCCTCGGCGATGCGCGCCATGGCCAGATTGAGCAGGCCGTCGCGCTGGATCAGCTCGCGCGCGGTATCGAGGAAGCGCTGCTCGCGCTCCGCGAATTCCCGCAGCTTGCGTTCCTTGGTGCTCACGGCAGTCGGCCTGAATGAATTGGGCGCAGATTATGAATCTGATTCAATAAATGAGCAAGCGACGATAACTGAACGGATGCACTTTATAATGGCCTTTTAAAACAATGCCTTGCGTGTTCGCCGTGTCGCCGGTATGGGCCTGAGGGCCGTATCCGGGGTCGAAACGGGCCCGAAAGCGGCGGATTGCGCCTCGATGCGTCGTCTTCATCCGTTCCAAGGATGGTCAGCCCCGGCTGCACTCCGTAAAATCGCCGCGCTCGTGAGGGCCCGGCATCGGCGGTAGGCCTGCGGATGCCAGCAAAGCACTGCAGCAGCGCGACCCATTCCCCCCATCCGGGTAGTGAGTTCCCAGGCGGACTTCCTATAGGGTTGGCACCGCCGCATCGAATCTAGCCACCGCACAGGACACGCTGATCCATGACCGAGACCGCAGCTCACACCCCCAAGCCGAAGAAGTCGGTTGCCCTTTCCGGCGTCACCGCTGGCAACACTGCCCTGTGCACGGTCGGCCGCACCGGCAATGACCTGCACTATCGCGGCTACGACATCCTGGACGTCGCCGCCGCCTGCGAGTTTGAGGAGATTGCCCACCTGCTGGTACACGGCAAGCTGCCAACCGCCTCGGAACTGACGGCCTACAAGGCCAAGCTGAAGGCGTTGCGCGGTCTGCCAGCTTCCGTGAAGTCGGCGCTGGAGCAGTTGCCGCCATCGGCTCACCCGATGGATGTGATGCGCACCGGCGTCTCGGTGCTCGGCTGCGTGCTGCCGGAAAAGGACGACCATAACCATGCCGGCGCCCGCGACATAGCCGATCGCCTGATGGCGTCGCTGGGCTCGATGCTGCTGTACTGGTACCACTACGCCACCAACGGCCGCTGCATCGAGGTGGAAACCGACGACGACAGCATCGGCGGTCACTTCCTGCATTTGCTGCACGGCAAGGCTCCCAGCAAGGACTGGGTCAAGGCCATGCACACCAGCCTGGTGCTGTACGCCGAGCACGAGTTCAATGCCTCGACCTTCACCTCGCGCGTGGTCGCCGGTACCGGCTCGGACATGTACTCGGCAATCTGTGGCGGCATTGGCGCCCTGCGCGGCCCCAAGCACGGCGGCGCCAACGAGGTCGCGTTCGAGATCCAGCAGCGCTATGACTCGCCCGAAGAAGCCGAGGCCGACATCAAGGCCCGTGTCGAGCGCAAGGAAGTGATCATCGGCTTTGGCCACCCGGTCTATACGATCTCCGACCCGCGCAACAAGGTCATCAAGCAGGTCGCGCACGACCTCGCCAAGGCGCAGAGCAACACCAAGATGTACAACATCGCCGAGCGTCTGGAGACGGTGATGTGGGACGCCAAGAAGATGTTCCCTAACCTCGACTGGTTCTCCGCAGTGTCCTATCACCTGATGGGCGTGCCGACCGCAATGTTCACGCCGCTGTTCGTGATCGCCCGAACTGCCGGCTGGAGCGCGCACATCATCGAGCAACGCATCGACGGCAAGATCATCCGCCCCACCGCCAACTACACCGGACCTGAGAATCTCAAGTTCGTACCGATCCAGAAGCGTAAGTAAATCCCACGGCCGCGCATTAGCGCGGCCGTTTCATATCTGCCGACCTCTTTCACGAATCGTTCCATGAATACCGCCTACCGCAAACCGCTGCCCGGAACCCAACTCGACTACTTCGACACCCGAGCCGCGGTAGATGCGATTGAGCCCGGCGCCTACGCGAAGCTGCCCTATACCTCGCGTGTGCACGCCGAGAATCTGGTGCGCCGCTGCGATCCGGCCACGCTGACGGCTTCGCTAAGGCAGCTGATCGAACGCAAGCGCGATCTGGACTTTCCGTGGTTTCCGGCACGCGTGGTCTGCCACGACATTCTGGGCCAGACCGCGCTGGTGGACCTCGCTGGCCTGCGTGATGCCATTGCCGAGAAGGGCGGCGATCCGGCGCAGGTCAACCCGGTGGTGCCGACGCAGCTGATTGTGGATCACTCGCTCGCGGTGGAACACGGCGGCTTCGAGAAGGACGCCTTCGAGAAGAACCGCGCCATCGAGGACCGCCGCAACGAGGATCGCTTCCATTTCATCAACTGGACCAAGCGCGCGTTCAAGAACGTCGACGTGATCCCGCCGGGCAATGGCATCATGCACCAGATCAATCTGGAGCGGATGTCGCCGGTCGTGCATGCACGTGATGGCGTGGCATTCCCCGATACGCTGGTGGGCACCGACAGCCATACGCCGCATGTCGATGCCCTGGGCGTGATCGCGATCGGCGTCGGTGGCCTTGAGGCCGAGAGCGTGATGCTGGGTCGTGCGTCCTGGATGCGCCTGCCGGACATCATTGGCGTTGAGCTGAGCGGCAAGCCCCAGCCCAATATCACGGCGACGGACATCGTCCTTGCGCTGACCGAATTCCTGCGCAAGGAGCGGGTTGTCGGCGCCTATCTGGAGTTCTATGGCGACGGCGCGTCCGCGCTGACGCTGGGTGATCGCGCGACGATCTCGAACATGACGCCGGAGTTCGGCGCCACGGCCGCGATGTTCTACATCGACGAGCAGACCATCACCTACCTGAAGCTGACCGGCCGCGAGGACGAGCAGGTTCGCCTGGTCGAGACTTACGCCAAGCACACCGGCCTGTGGGCCGACAGCCTCAAGACCGCCGAGTACGAGCGCGTGCTGAAGTTCGACCTCTCCAGCGTGGTTCGCAACATGGCCGGGCCCTCGAACCCGCACAAGCGCGTCGCCACCACCGATCTGGCGGCGCGCGGCATCGCCGCTGCCTGGCAGGACACGCCCGGGCAGATGCCGGATGGCGCGGTCATCATCGCCGCCATCACCAGCTGCACCAACACCAGCAATCCGCGCAACGTAATTGCGGCGGGCCTGCTGGCACGCAACGCCAACGCCCGCGGCCTGAAGCGCAAGCCCTGGGTGAAGTCCTCGCTGGCGCCCGGCTCCAAGGTCGTTGAAAGCTACCTGCGCGAGGCCAAGCTGCTGGCGGAACTGGAACAGCTGGGCTTTGGCATCGTCGCGTTTGCCTGCACCACCTGCAATGGCATGAGCGGTGCGCTGGACCCGGCGATACAGCAGGAAGTCATCGACCGCGACCTGTACGCCACTGCCGTGCTTTCCGGCAATCGCAACTTCGACGGTCGTATCCACCCCTACGCCAAGCAGGCGTTTCTGGCCTCACCGCCGCTGGTGGTGGCCTACGCGATTGCCGGCACCATCCGCTTCGACATCGAAAAGGATGTACTGGGCATGGACAAGGATGGCAATCCCGTCACCCTCAAGGACATCTGGCCGTCCGACGAGGAGATCGACGCGGTGGTTGCCAGCAGCGTCAATCCCACCCAGTTCCGCGCGGTCTATGAGCCGATGTTTCGCGTGGTCGCCGACAGCGGCGAGAAGATCAGCCCGCTGTACGATTGGCGCGCGCAGAGCACCTACATCCGTCGCCCGCCGTACTGGGAAGGCGCGCTGGCTGGCGAGCGCACGATGAAGGGCATGCGCCCGCTGGCGGTGTTGCCGGACAACATCACCACCGATCATCTGTCGCCTTCCAACGCCATCATGCTGGACAGCGCTGCCGGCGCCTATCTGGCGAAGATGGGCCTGCCGGAAGAGGACTTCAATTCCTATGCCACGCATCGCGGCGATCACCTCACCGCACAACGCGCGACTTTCGCCAACCCGAAGCTGATCAACGAGATGGCGGTGGTGGACGGCAAGGTCAAGCAGGGATCGCTGACCCGCATCGAGCCGGACGGGGTCGTCACGCGCATGTGGGAGGCCATCGAAACCTACATGGCACGCAAGCAGCCGCTGATCATCATCGCCGGTGCCGACTACGGGCAGGGCAGCTCACGTGACTGGGCCGCCAAGGGCGTGCGTCTGGCCGGCGTGGAAGCGATTGCCGCCGAGGGCTTCGAGCGCATCCATCGCACGAACCTGATCGGCATGGGCGTGCTACCGCTGGAGTTCAAGCCCGGCACCAACCGCCTGACGCTGAAGATCGACGGCACCGAGACCTATGACGTGATCGGCGAGCGCAAGCCGCGCGCCGACCTCACGTTGGTGATTCACCGCCGCAGCGGTGAGCGTGTGGATGTACCGATGACCTGCCGGCTCGATACCGCCGAGGAAGTCTCGATCTATGAAGCCGGTGGCGTACTGCAGCGTTTTGCCCAGGACTTTTTGGCCTCGTCCATGGCGGCATGAGAAAAAATGGCACGCGATGTCGAATCCGTGCGGTCTCATTCGATTAGTTGTCAGAGGGCGGCATATTCGTGCCGCCCATTGACCCCGTAACGAGGAGACCACGTCATGTCGCTAGCGCTCTACGGTCATCCGTTTTCTTCCTACACGCAGAAGGCGCTCATTGCGCTGTACGAGAACGGCACGCCCTTCGAGTTCCGCTGCATCGGGCCGGAGACGCCGCAGCATGCAGCCGAGTGGATGCGGCGCTGGCCACTGAGCAAGTTTCCGCTGCTGGTCGATGGCGAGCGCCAAGTGGTCGAAACCAGCGTCCTCATCGAGTACCTGCAGCTGGCGCATCCGGGGCCGATGCGCCTGATTCCCGCCGACCCGATGGCGGCACTGGACGTGCGCTTTCTCGACCGTCTGTTTGATCTGCACGTAATGGATGCGGTGCAGTTTGCGGTGGAATGCGCACTCAAGCGCCTCCCGATCGAGCGTGAGGAAGGCGTGCGCATCGCCACAGAACGGCTGGAGCGCGCCTACGCCTGGCTCGAAGGACGGCTCGCCGGAAAGACCTGGGCCACCGGCGCGGACTTCACGCTGGCGGACTGCGCCGCCGCGCCTTCGCTGTTCTATGCGGACTGGGTGCACCGGATTCCCGAGAACTATTCCGGCCTACGCGCGTACCGCGCGCGTCTGCTGGACCGCCCGTCGTTCGCACGGGCGGTGGAGGAAGCGCGGCCGTACCGGGCGCTGTTTCCCTTGGGCGCACCGGATCGCGATTGACGCTCACCGCATCACACGAAATGAAACGGAGGAACTGAAAATGCCCGGCACCGTCAAACTGCACCGCGTTCTGAACGCACCGCCCGCGCGCGTCTACAAGGCCTTCCTTGATGCAGACGCCCTGTGCAAGTGGCTGCCGCCGCACGGCTTCACCGCCAAGATGCATTCGATGGACGCCAAGGTGGGCGGCGGCTATCGGATGTCGTTCACCAATTTGGGCACCGGCAAGAGCCATTCGTTCAGTGTCACCTATGTCGAACTGATCCCGAACCAGCGCATTCGGCACACCGATCGCTTCGATGATCCCGGCATGCCGGGCGAGATGCAGGTCGAGATCTCGCTGCGCGCGGTGGCCTGCGGAACCGAGCTGGAGATCGTTCAGTCCGGCATACCCGACATGATTCCCACCGAGTTCTGTTACTTGGGCTGGCAGGAATCGCTCACGCTTTTTGCGCTGCTGGTTGAGCCCGAGATCCCGGATTCCCCCTGACACGACACCCGACCATGAAACACCTTCCCCAGCTCAAGATTCCCGCCACCTACATGCGTGGAGGCACCAGCAAGGGCGTGTTCTTCCGCCTCGAGGACCTGCCCGCCACCGCACAGGTCCCCGGCGCCGCCCGCGACGCGCTGCTGATGCGCGTCATCGGCAGCCCGGATCCCTACGGCAAGCACACGGACGGCATGGGCGGCGCCACCTCCAGCACCAGCAAGTGCGTGATCATCTCCAGGAGCGCGCAGCCCGGACACGATGTCGACTACCTGTATGGCCAGGTCGCGATCGACAGCGCGTTTGTCGACTGGAGTGGCAACTGCGGCAATCTGAGCACGGCGGTCGGTGCGTTTGCGATCGCCAACGGCTACATCGAACTCAGCCGGCTGCCGCGCGATGGCGCGTTTCCGGTGCGGGTATGGCAGGCCAACATCGGCAAGACCATCGTCGTCCATGTGCCGATCAGCGACGGGCAGGTGCAGGAGACCGGCGATTTCGAACTCGATGGCGTGACCTTCCCGTCCGCGGAGACCGTGCTGGAGTTCCTCGATCCCGCAGACGAGGGTGAGGGTGGCGGGGCGATGTTCCCGACCGGCAATCTGGTGGATGACCTCGAAGTACCGGGGGTGGGCACGCTCAAGGTCACGATGATCAATGCCGGCATCCCCACGATCTTCGTCAATGCAGAAGCCATCGGCTACACCGGTCGCGAGCTGCAGGACGCGATCAATGGCGACAGCAAGGCGCTGGCGATGTTCGAGACGATCCGCGCGCATGGGGCCGTGCGCATGGGCCTGATCAAGGATGTCAGCGAGGCCGCCAAGCGCCAGCACACGCCGAAGGTGGCCTTCGTCGCGCCTGCCGCCGACTACACCGCCTCCAGCGGCAAGCGCGTGGAGGCCTCCAGCATCGACCTGCTGGTGCGCGCGCTGTCGATGGGCAAGCTGCATCACGCGATGATGGGCACGGCCGCCGTCGCGATCGGTACCGCGGCGTCGATTCCGGGCACCTTGGTCAATCAGGCCGCGGGCGGTGGTGCACGCACCGCGGTGCGGTTTGGACATCCCTCCGGCACCTTGCGCGTGGGCGCCGAAGCCGTTCAGGAGAACGGCGAGTGGGTGGTGAAGAAAGCGATCATGAGCCGCAGCACGCGCGTGCTGATGGAAGGCTGGGTACGCGTGCCGGGCGAAGTCCTTTGAGGCCGACGCTACCGTCGGCCACCGTCAGTGCGGTAGCCGCAGACCCACTTCCGCCGCACGATCGCCGTCGGTGCGCTTGATGACCAGCTGAATCTCGCCGAGCCGCAGGCGATCACCGACCACCGGATGCGGCAGATGCCGCGCCAGCAGATCGGCCACGCTCAGCTCGCTCGCGTTCTCGGGTGGCGTCAGACCATAAGCCTCGCACAGGTCGCTGACTCGCGCCGTCGGCTCGACGTTGAACTCGCCGAAGTAGCGGAGCACTGCCGGCGCGGTCTTGCCCTGCACCGACTCGAAGGTCTGGTCGAGCACCGGCAACTCCGCCTGCTCGGCCAATAGCGAGATGTAGTCGCCGGCCTTCAGGGTTCCCCAGTCGCGGTAGTGCAGGACCTGGCCGCTGCGCGCCACGCAGATGACGCGCGAGACATCCGGAATCGGCAGATCCTTGGGTCGCATGCCAACCAGACGGCTGTTTGAAGCCAGCCGATAGCTGACGACCTCGTAGCCCCGCTGGCCAGGCAGATCGATGTCGACGCGATGTATCCGCGCCGAGGTTTTCGGCACCTGCAGTCCGAGCAGCCGCGCCGCGGCGGCAACCGTCGAGCCCTGCACGATCAGCGATACCAGCACGATGAAGAAGGCGATATTGAAGAACAGGGCCGCGTTCTCCAGGCCCGCCAGCCAGGGATAGGTGGCCAGCACAATCGGCACCGACCCGCGCAGGCCTACCCATGAGATATACAGCTGCTCGCGCCAGGGAAAGCGAAACGGCGCCAGACTCAGCAGCACGGCCACCGGTCGCGCCACCAGGATCAGCACCAGCGAAATCAGCAGGCCGGGAATCAGCAGCGACAGCAGGTCGCGTGGCGAGACCAGCAAGCCGAGAATCACGAACATGCCGATCTGGCTCATCCAGGCAATGCCATCGTGAAAGCGGCGAATGCTGGCCGCCGCATGTATGGGTCGGTTGCCCACGAACAGGCCGGCCAGATAGACCGCGAGAAAGCCGCTGCCGCCCAGCACCGCGGTCAGACCGAATATCAGCAGCCCGCCGAACAAGGCCAGCAACGGATACAGCGCATCGCCCAACTCCAGCCGATCCAGCGCGCGCACCAGCAACCAGCCGCCGGCCAAACCAACGCCGACGCCCAAGCTCATCTGCTTCAGGAGAAAAATGCCGGCTTGCGCCAGGCCGAACTCGGTCGGCGCCTGCAGATAGCCGATGACAGCCAACGTCAGAAACACCGCCATCGGATCGTTGGTGCCGGATTCGATCTCCAGCGCCGACGCCACGCGCTGGTTGAGTGATACGGCCTGCGTATGCAGCAGCGAGAACACGGCGGCGGCGTCGGTGGAGCCGATGATGGCACCAATCAGCAGCCCCTCCGCCCAGGAGAGGTCCATCAACCAGGCCGCAAACAGCCCCGTCAGGCCGGCCGTCATCAGCACGCCGAGCGTGGCCAGGCTCAGCGCTGGCCGCAGCGCAACGCGAAAACTCTGTATCCGGGTGCGCAAGCCGCCGTCGAACAGCACCACTGCCAATGCGGCGGTGGCTGCCAGATTGGCCAGCGCATAGTTCTGGAACTGGATTCCGCCCGGACCGTCCTCGCCGGCCAGCATGCCGACGATCAGGAACACCAGCAACAGCGGCATGCCCAGCCGCGGCGTGATCACCGTAGCAAGAATGCTGACCAGAAACAGCAGGCCCGCGAGAAAGATGATCTGGTTGATGAAGTCCATTGATGCCCGGAGGATCCTGGGGCGCCCCGAGCGCCCTGAGCCGGATTATGCCGGGCCGAGGCGCTCCGCCGCCTGCCGGGCGCTCGCCGATGCCGATACCGCCTAGTCGCTGCAAGGCCCGACCGCTATACTCCGGCAGCTAATATTCCGCGCGTACTTGGGAGTTTCTGAAGTGGATCACCAGAACCACGACAAGGTTTTTTTTGTCAATTTCGGCATGGTCATGGGCGGCTTGTTCGCCATTTTCTTTATTTGCATTGTTGCAGCCCGCCTGATCGACACCGGCGAGATTCATGCTGATCCAGCGGCAGATGCGCGTATCGAAGCCCGCATCAAGCCTGTGGGCTCGGTGATTACCGATGCCGCCGCCCTGCAGCAGCTGGCTGCCGCGGCACCCAAGCGCGAGCCGCTGACCGGCGAGCAGGTCAACCAGAAGCTGTGCGCCGGCTGTCATCTCGCCGGCGTGATGGGCGCCCCCAAGGAGAACGACAAGGCCGACTGGGCGGCACGCAAGGCCGCGGCCGGCGGTGTTGCCGGCCTAGTGGCTTCGGCCATCAAAGGCAAGAACGCCATGCCCGCCAAAGGCGGCGACCCGAGCCTGACTGAAGACGAGGTCAAGGCCGCGGTTGAAGTGATTCTGAAGGCCGCAGGCGTCTGATCGCCCGAGCGGGCCGTAGTACCGGGCAACTCGCTTTATCCACGGAAGAGAAGGGGGAGCTTCAATGAAGAAGACTGCCGTTGCTATCGCTGTGTCTGCTTTTACCGCTGTGCTCAGCGTTCCCGCGCACGCGCTGGAAGCCGATGCCAACCTGTACGGTGATTTCCGGCTGTCGCTGGGGTATTTCGACTCCGATGCGAGCGGCGACGACACCGATATCGACAACAACAATTCGCACGGCGGCCTGCGTCTGCTGGTCCGCGAAGGGGACATCGCCGCGTTCGTTCAGTACGAGCGCCTGCTCGACAATGACGACGGCACGGCCAATGGCGAGGTCACCCGCCAGTTCTTCGGCGGCATCGTCAGCAGCTACGGCACGCTCGGTTACGGACGCCAGGCAACGGCCTACAAGCTGGCGGGCCAGAAGCTGGACCCGTTCTACAACACCTCCGTCGCCGGCATCAGCGGCGCAGTCGGCACCATCAATGGCACCTCGTACGGCCAGTCGGCCCTGACCAACGACAGTGTCGGCAGCGGCTTCATCAACAACCAGATCGCCTATGTCTCGCCCACGCTTTACGGCGTGACCGTCAACGCCGCGGTATTTGTCGACGACGCCGCTGGCGATGCCGAAGAGCATGATTACGCGCTGGGCGCGGAATACTCGGCCGACGGCATCACCCTCGGCATACAGTCACTGGGCATCAAGTCCGGATCCGTCGCCGGTAGCGTCGCCAATTTCTCGAGTATCGGGCTGACCGGCGCTGCCAACGAGGTCAACGCGGTGCGGTACTACGGTGCCTATGCGCGTGAGGACTGGGGCGTCGGCGCGTCTTACGAGCGCCTCGACCTGAAGGCCGGGCTGCCGGACCGCGGCTACGGCTTCATCTCCGGCTGGTACGGCCTGACCGACAAGCTGCGCATCGCCGCGGCCTACGGCAATACCGAGGACACGCCGTTTGAGGGCAACGCGTACACGCTCGGCGCGTCCTACACGCTGCTGCCCAATCTGAATGTTTATCTGGCCGGCCGCATGGTCGAGCGCGATAACGACTCGGCGCAGCCCAGCGATACCAGCGCAGTGGCACTGGGCGCCAGCTACACCTTCGACCTCGATCTGAACTGATTGGATTGATCCCTCGATGCGCACTAGGCCGGGGCAACCCGGCCTTTTTGTTGGTGCGCGGCGCACTCATGTAGCGCATTGGCCGGCTCGGTGCGCCAACTCGGCGCTGCAAGCGGCCCGCTCCGGCGGCCTGCACTCCCGCCACCCTGGCTGCGCGGGAATGTCATCAAACCGTCATCCGCCTTGCGCCGGGACCCTGTGCCACACGCCCAGGCTGAGGGCGAACCCCCAGAACTTGGCACGCGGCTTGCTGACTAGGTTACGGGCCGCGGGGGAAGCGACTGCGCCGCGGAATCATTTAATTCGTGCAAGAGGCTAACAGATGAACTTCAAGCGTTTGGCAATCGCAGCAGCAGTTGGCGCAGCTTCGCTATCGGCCCCGGCTTTCGCCGAGTTGAGCGGAAACGTGGGTGTAACCAGCGAATACCTGTTCCGCGGCATCGCACAGAGCGGCGGCGCTGCCGTTCAGGGCGGCCTTGATTATTCCAGCGAGTCGGGCTTCTATGCCGGCACCTGGGCGTCAACCATCAACTTTGCGGGCGCGACCGGCTCAGCGGCGGAAGTCGACTTCTACGCCGGCTTCGGCGGCGAGATGGGTTCGGTCGGTTACGACGTCGGCGCCATCTACTACTGGTACTCGGAAGAAGAAGAGGGCGGCGCCTCGCCGGACCCGTCCAACAACACCTTTGAAGTCTACGGCTCACTGTCGTTCGGCCCGGCCACCGTCGGCCTGAACTACAGCCTCGCCGACTATTTCGCGGTCAGCGACGAAGGCGTCATGTATCCGTACCTGGACCTCTCCTTCCCGGTTTCCGAGAAGCTGAGCCTTGACCTGCATGTGGGTCAGCAGACCTTCGAAGAAGACGGCATCGACGATGTCGTCGACTACAGCATCGGCCTGTCCACCGAAATGGAATCCGGCTTCTCCGCCAGCTTTGCCTTTGTCGCCACCGACATCAGCGACGACGATCCGAAGTTTGTCATCAGCGGCGGCTACTCGTTCGGCCTGTAAGCTCGATCGCAGCGGTTGTGCTTCAAGAAAGGGCTGCTACGGCAGCCCTTTCTCATTTCCGCCGGCGGCTCCAGCCGGCCGGGCCCTCAGAGCGCGCCGCGCTCCAGCTCCCGATAGCGCAGCGCCTCGGCGATATGCACTGTCGCCAACGGCCCATCGCCCGCCAGATCCGCAATGCTGCGCGCAACCCGCAACACCCGGTGGGCCGCCCGGGCTGAGAGGTGCAGTCGCGCCATTGCCTGTTCGAGCAGCGTGCGGCTCGCTGCGTCCAACGCGCAGTAGCGATCCAGCTCACGCGGAGCCAGCATGGCATTGGCCTTGTTCTGCCGCTGCAGTTGCCGGCTGCGCGCTGCCGCGACCCGCTGACGCACCACGGCGCTGGACTCGCCTTCTGCATCGGGCTTCAACAGCTGCTGCCGCTCGATGCGCGGCACGAATAGCTGCAGATCAATGCGATCCAGCAGGGGGCCCGAGATGCGGCCGCGATAGCGCAGCACCTGATCCGGCGTGCAGCGGCACCGATCGGAACGATCCCCCAGATAGCCGCAGGGACAGGGATTCATTGCAGCGATGAGCTGGAAGCGCGCGGGAAAGTCCGCCTGCCGGGCAGCGCGCGACACCGTGATCACGCCGTTCTCCAAGGGCTCGCGCAAGGCCTCCAGTACGCGCCGGTCAAACTCCGGCAGCTCGTCAAGGAACAGGACGCCTTGGTGGGCAAGGGTAATCTCGCCGGGCCGGGGCTGGCTGCCAC
>JBFJJW010000033.1:0-18929 GCA_041612095.1 Solimonas sp.
CGTGCCTGGGTGTGGGTCGTTGCGATCGACAGGTCCCCGCGATCGGAATCGTGAAACTCGTCTGCGACGTGCTTGATGTTCTCGACTTCGTACAGCAGGCGTTGCGTGCACTCGAGGATGCGCTGTCCCGCCGGGGTGATCTCCGACAGGTGCTTGCCATTGCGCACGAAGATATCGACCCCCAGCTCTTCCTCCAGCAGGCGTATCTGCTTGCTCACGCCCGGTTGCGAGGTAAACAGGGCATCGGCCGCGGCGGTGACATTCAATCCGCGCTGGGCGACCTCATGGATGTAGTGCAGTTGACGCAGTTTCATGGTGAAACGATATTCTTCTGAGGAATAAAAGTATAGACAAGCATTCCTTACGGTCCATGCAAGCCGGCTGCTAGGGTGCGCGCTCGAGAATCGCGAGCGAAACATGGAACAGTGGGGCTTTAGCGTGGCGGGTCTGGTGGTCGGTATCGCCGTCGGAGCAACCGGCGTCGGTGGCGGGTCGCTGATGACCCCGATCCTGATTCTGTTCTACGGCGTGCAGCCGGCGGTCGCGGTCGGCACCGACCTGCTCTATGCCAGCATCAGCAAGGCGTTTGGTGTCACCTTGCACGGCCGCAACGGCTCGGTGGACTGGAAGATCGTGGGTTGGATGGCGGCCGGCAGTCTGCCTGCCACGGCGCTGACCCTGATCGTGTTGAGCCAGATCGAGCCCGGTCCGTCGATGGACAAGGTGATCAAGCTGGTGCTGGCGGTGGCCATCGTGCTGACGGCGAGCTTCGCCCTGCTGCAGGAACCGTTGGCGCAATTTGCCCGTCGCCGTGGCTGGGTATTGCCGGGCGGCGCTTTGGAGCGCGCGCAACGACCGCTGACCGTGCTCGCTGGCGTGTTGATCGGGGCGCTGGTGACGATCTCATCCGTAGGCGCCGGCGTCATCGGCATGATGATGCTGTTGCTGCTGTACCCGCGCCATGAGCCGATCAAGCTGGTGGGATCAGACTTGGCACACGCCGTGCTGATCACCGGTATCGCCGGGCTGGGGCATGCCGGCCTTGGCACGGTGGACTATCGCATGTTGGCTTTCCTGCTCATTGGTGCCATACCGGGCATCTGGTTGGGCACGCGCATTGGCTTTCGGTTGTCACCGGCGCCGTTGAAGCGGCTGATCGCCGGCTTTCTGGTATTTATCGGACTGACCATGGTGGCCAAGGCCGCAGGCGCGTTCGCCTGAGCTAAGCTGCCGCCGATGACGACGCCATGGCCTTATTTTCCGGTATTCCTGCGCCTGCG
The DNA here is from genome assembly GCA_041612095.1 of Solimonas sp. GTDB lineage: Bacteria > Pseudomonadota > Gammaproteobacteria > Nevskiales > Nevskiaceae > Solimonas. The sequence goes on from JBFJJW010000033.1 coordinate 1,281, forward strand.
GGGTTCGCGGGTCTTGCTCGTGGGCGGTGGCGAGATTGCCGCGCGCAAGCTGCGGCTGCTGCGGCGTGCGCAACCGGCCATCGAGGTTGTGGCGCGCGAACTCAATGACGAAGTCATGTCGGCGATCGCAGACGGCGCGGCTCGGCACATCGCGAACGATTTCGACGCGACCCTGGTGCAGGGCTGCCGGCTGGTTGTGGCGGCGACCGATGACGCAGACCTGAACGCGGCCGTGGCCGCCGCCGCGCAGCGCGCGGGAGTGCCCGTCAATGTCGTCGACGATCCTGAGCTGAGCAGCTTTATCACGCCGGCGATCGTCGACCGGGCACCGCTGTTGCTGGCGATCTCATCTGCCGGCTCGGCGCCGGTCCTGGTGCGCAGGCTGCGCGAGCGCTTCGAAACCCAGTTGCCGGCAGCCTACGGGCGGGTGGCGAACTGGATGCAGGCACAGCGGCGGCGGGTACAGCGCGCTGCCGGTGGCGGAGCGCGGCGCATCTGGGAGCGGTTTCTGGATGGCGCCGGCGCCGAGCAGGTGCTCAGCGGCAACGAGGCTGGCGCCGATGCGGCGTTGGCCGCATTGCTGAGCGGAGAGGCGCCGTCGGGCGAGGTATATCTGGTCGGGGCGGGGCCCGGGGATCCCGAGTTGCTGACGTTTCGCGCCCTGCGCCTGATGCAGCAGTGCGACGTGGTGTTGTACGACGCGCTGATTTCGCCGGCCATACTCGAGCTGGTGCGGCGCGATGCGGAGCGCGTGCATGTCGGCAAGCGGCGCGCCAAGCACACCTTGCCGCAGGAGCAGATCAACGATGAACTGGTGCGCCGCGCGCGTGCGGGGCAGCGGGTGCTGCGGCTCAAGGGAGGCGACCCCTTCGTGTTCGGTCGAGGCGGCGAGGAGATAGAGCGCTTGGCTGCCGCCGGCATCCCGTTCCAGGTGGTCCCCGGCATCACCGCGGCCAGCGGTTGTGCGGCCTACGCCGGGATACCGCTGACCCACCGCGATCATGCGCAGGCCTGCGTTTTCGTGACCGGGCATCCGCAGGCTGATGGCACGCTGAATCTGCACTGGGACATGCTGACCCGCCGCGGCCAGACGGTTGTGATCTACATGGGGCTGACCGCGTTGCCGCAGCTGTGCGCGGAGCTGATCGCACATGGCCTGCCGGCCGACTGGCCTGCGGCGGTAGTGGAAAACGGCACCCGCTCCGACCAGCGCGTGATCGTAGCGACGCTGGCGGAACTGCCGGGGCGAGTCGGTCAGCAGATCGACGCTGGCCCCAGCCTGGTCATCGTCGGTCAGGTTGTCGGGCTGCGGGATCGCCTGAACTGGTTCGCGGGCCAGTCCGCGGAGTCCGCGACCCCAGTTCCGCCGGTTGCTGGCAGCAGCGACAAGACCTAGTTCGACAGCCTTCAGCCCGGGAACGCGCTCGTCCGGATTCTTGGCACGCAGGCGTTGCCGCACGGCGCGCAGGATGCTGGCGCTATCCACGGGTTCATTGAGTCCGCAGCTCCTCGCTTGCTTGGGCTCAGAGCGGCATCGCCCAGAACAATGCGTTCGTCAAAGGGGCACGTCCGGGGCCAGCCTGTGGTCGGTCGCCGCAACGTCTGACGATGCGCCTCACAGGAGGCTGTGCCGGCGCAAGCACCAGACACCTGGATGCGAAGGTGACGTAAAGGAGACTTGACATCGCATCGGTGGCGATGGAACATGCATGTCAAGGTAACTTTACAGGCTTTTGCAATGTACGACCGACGTTATTGGCGAGAGTGGGGCATCTGGTTCCTTGCCTACTTCGTCTTGATCCTGCTGACCTCGGCCGTGGTCAAGCGCCTGCCGGAGGACGGCGCCTGGCGCCTTGTCGCCACCCTTCCGGTCTGCGCGGTGGCGTTGTCGGGTTTGTGGGCCGAGCTGCGCCAGGTGCGCCGCTTCGATGAGATGCAGCGCGCGGTCTATCTGGAGGCCTCATTGGCCGGATTCTGGACCGCGATGGCGATCCTGGCGACCACGGCATTGCTTGAGGTCTTTGCCGGCACGCCGCCCCTGGCGCCGCTCTGGATCCTGCTGGGGACGGGCATTGGCTTTGGTGGCGGTTATCTGAACGCGATCCGCCGGTATCGATGAAGAACAGCGTACGCGAACGGCGGCAGCGCAATGACTGGACCCAGCAGGATCTGGCACATCGGCTGGGGGTGTCGCGGCAGACCGTCAACGCGATCGAGACCGGCAAATACGATCCGAGCTTGCCGCTGGCCTTCGCCCTGGCGGCGCAGTTCCAGTGCCGCATCGAGGATCTGTTCGAACCTTCGTGACTATTGAGCGAGACCCATGAACGACATTCTGTTTACTGCACTCATCGTTATCGCCGTACTGTGCGGACAGTTCACTCAACTGTTCTTCGAAAAGGTCTGGCCGCTGATTGAGTTGGCCATCCGCAAGCGCCTGGAGTCGCCGGAGCGACAGTCTTGAAACCGCGTGCCTGCGCTGCGGCGGGCTTACTGCTGCTCGTATCGCTGCCGGTGCCAGCGGCGCCGCTGCTCTTCGCGGACTGCGATCTGCGCGATGCGCTCGGGGTGCCGCGCGCAGAGGCGCAATGTGCGCGGTTTGCAGTGCCAGAAAATCACGACGATCCCGAAGGTCGCTCGATCACACTGCACGTTGCGCGGATCGAGGCGCGCCAAGAGGGCGGTGACGCCGACCCGGTGGTGCTGCTTGCCGGTGGACCGGGGCAGTCGGCCGTTGGCGCCTATCTCGCTGCACGCGGTGCATTTTCAAAGCTCAACCGCACGCGCGATGTCCTGCTGGTGGATCAGCGCGGCACCGGCGGCTCCAATCGGCTGGCCTGCGGTCTGCCGGACCTGGACAGCACGATCGCGCCTGATCCGGCCGAACTGCGGCGACTGGCGCTCGAATGCCTCGACGAGATTGGCGATCGTGCCGACGTGCGCTACTACACGACATCTGACTACATCCTCGATCTTGAGCGTGTGCGTGCGGCGCTCGGCGGTCCGCAGTTCAATCTGATTGGCGGCTCCTACGGCACGCGCGTGGCGCTGGAGTACCTGCGCCGGCATCCGGACGCGATCCGCACGGTCGTGGTGGATGGCGTGGTGCCGCCGACGCTGGCACTGACGCGGGATCATGCGCGCAATCTCGACGAGGCACTCGCGGCGCAATTCGCGCGCTGCGCTGAGGACGCGGCCTGCCGTGAGCGCTTTGGACGGCCCGAGCAATTGCTGCAACAACTACGCGCGACGGTTGCGCGTGCGCCGGTAGCTGCGGACTTCGCCGATCCAGTCGACCACAGGCCGCAGGCCGGAGAGCTGAGCCGCGAAGCCTTGGCCGTCGTCGTGCGCCTGTTCTCCTACCAGTCCGAGTCGGCTGCGCTGCTGCCGCTGTTGCTGGCGGAGGCGGCACAGGGTCGGCCGCAGCCCTTGCTCGCACAGCTTGAATTGTTGAAGCGTTCGATTGGCGATCAACTCGCGCACGGCATGGAGCTCTCGGTCACCTGTACCGAAGATGTGCCGTTCCTCGCGCCGAGGGCGGAGGACGCGCAGACCCTGCTCGGTCCGACGCTGACCGAAGTGCTGATTGCCCAGTGCGCGGTCTGGCCGCACGGACGCTTGCCGGACGATTTCAAGCGCCCGTTGCGCTCGGACAAGCCGGTGTTGATCCTGTCGGGTGAACTCGATCCGGTCACGCCGCCGCGCTACGGCGACGAGATTGCGCAGTCCCTGAGCAACAGCCGTCACCTGATCGCCCCGGGTCAGGGGCACATCGTGATGACGCTTGGCTGCCTGCCGCGCCTGATTGCCGAGTTCATTGGCACCCCCGATCCCGGCGCGCTTGATGCCAGCTGCGTTGATCGCTTGGGCGCAATGCCGTTTGTTCTTGATTACAACGGGTTCACACCATGATCGAGATCACGAACCTGCGACGCCGATTCGGCGCAGTGCAAGCCGTGGACGGGGTGTCGTTCAACGCGGTGGATGGCCGCATCACCGGACTGCTCGGCCCCAACGGGGCGGGTAAAACGACAACGCTGCGCATGCTCTACACGCTGCTGCAGCCCGACTCCGGTGCGATCCACATCGATGGCAGCGATGCGCTGGCCGATCCGATCGGTGCGCGCCGGCGGCTAGGGGTGCTCCCCGATGCACGCGGCCTCTACAAGCGCTTTAGCGCGCGCGAGAACATCGAATACTTTGGCCGCCTGCAGGGACTGGATAGCGAGACGCTGCGCCGGCGTACGGATGCGCTGATCGAGCAACTGGACATGCACGAGATCGAGCACCGACGCACGGAAGGCTTTTCCCAGGGCCAGCGCGTAAAGACTGCGATTGCGCGCGCCCTGGTGCACGATCCCCGCAACATCGTGCTCGACGAGCCCACCAACGGCCTCGACGTGATGGCCACGCGCAGTCTGCGCGAGTACCTGCGGAGATTGCGCAATGATGGCCGCTGCGTGGTGCTGTCGAGCCACATCATGCAGGAGGTGGCCGCGCTGTGCGATCACATCGTCGTCATCGCACACGGCCGCGTTGTCGCCAGTGGCAGTGCTGACGACTTGTTGCAGGCAACGGGTGCGACGACTCTGGAGGATGCATTTGTCAGTGTCATTGGTTCGGCAGAGGGGCTATTGGCATGAGCAAGCGAACAGCTGCAACGGCAACTGCACGGGCTTGGCGTGCTGAGGTACTCGTAGTCTTGGGTTCGGTGCCGCAGCCGAGTTCGAGATCAGGCGCACTAAGCACGACGAGCATGGAGGTGGTCCGGTGAGCGCGTGGTGGACCGTGTTCGCAAAGGAAGTGCGCGAGAACGCACGCGACCGCCGGACGCTGGCTTCGGCGCTGCTGTACGGCCCGCTGCTCGGGCCGGTACTCTTTACCGTACTGATCAGCTTCATGTTCATGCAGCAGCGCGACAAGTTCGAGCGGCCGCTGGAGTTGCCGGTGGTCGGTGCCGAGCATGCCCCCAATCTCGTTGCATACTTGTCCCAGCAAGGGGTTGTCATCCTGCCCGGGCCGACAGACGCGCCGCTCGCAGTACGCGAGCAGGTGGAGGACGTCGTGCTGCGCATCGGCCCGCAATATCCCGCGCATTGGCTAGAAGGCAAACCGGCGCCACTCGACTTGCTCTACGACAGCAGCCGGGCGCATACGTTGCCGGCAGTAGAACGCACGCGGGCGCTGCTGCAGCAATACGGCAGCACGGTGGCAACGCTTCGCCTGCAGGTGCGTGGCATTGCGCCACAAGTGATCGCGCCGGTCGCGGTGGTCGAGCGCGACCTGTCGACCCCGCAGAGTCGCAGCGGCATGGTGATGGCGATGCTGCCGTACTTCCTGATTCTGTCGGCCTTCGTTGGCGGTATGTATCTGGCGATCGATACCACCTCCGGAGAGCGCGAACGTCAATCGCTCGAGCCGCTGCTGATCATGCCCGTCTCGCGTGCGCAGATCATGTGGGGCAAGTTGCTGGCGACCAGCGCCTATGCTGCGGCTTCGCTGCTGATCTGCGTTCTGGCCTTCGTCATCTGTCTGGGTCAGATCCCGGCGGATGTGGCTGGCTTTAGTCTGCAGCTGCCGCTGGCAAACGCTGGACTGATCCTGCTTACGGTGCTGCCGATTGCGCTGCTCGCAGCCGCAACGCAGACCGTGGTGGCGGCCATGGCCAAGTCGTTCCGCGAAGCCCAGACCTACCTGCAGTTCCTGATCCTGGTGCCGGCCGTGCCGAGCCTCGTGCTGGTGCTCCATCCAATGAAGCCCGAGCTCTGGATGTATCTGACGCCGCTGTTCGGCCAAAGCGCGCTGATCAGCGAGCTGGTGCGTGGCGAGGCGGTTCCGATGCTGCTGATCGCGGCCTGCAGTCTGAGCACGGTGCTGGTTTCGGCGCTGTTCGCCCTGCTCGCCGTCCACCTTTACCGCAGCGAACGGCTGGCCGTCAGCACCTGAGCCGGGGTTTGATGCGCGCTAGGCTGACTGCGCTGCGCTCGGCCGGTCCAGGTCGCGCGCGCGGAGGCGCTTCTGCACGGCACGCAGGATGCTGGCGGTATCCAGGCCACATTGAGCCAGCAGTTCCTCACGGGTGCCGTGCTCGACAAAGTGATCGGGCAAGCCGAGATTGAGCACCGGCACCGTGTGGTGTTGCGCCACCAGCACTTCATTGACGCCTGATCCGGCGCCGCCCAGGCGGGCATTGTCTTCCAGCGTCACCAGCAGATCGTTTTCGTTGGCAAGTTCCAGAATCAGCTCGGTGTCGAGCGGTTTGACGAAGCGCATGTCGGCAACCACAGCGTCCAGGATTTCTGCGGCTTCGAGAGCGGGTTGGACCATGACGCCGAAGGCGAGCAGGGCGACCCGCGGGCGGCGGCGGCCGTGAGCCTCACGCACAATGCGTCCCTTGCCAACGACCAGCGGTTTGACATCGCCGTCCGCCGCCAAGCCCAGACCGTTGCCGCGTGGGTAGCGCACTGCGCTGGGCTGTTTGAGCTCAATGCCGGTGGTGAGCATGCGTCGGCATTCATGCTCGTCAGACGGCGCCATCACCACCAGATTCGGAATGCAACGCAGGAACGAAAGGTCAAACACCCCGTGGTGTGTGGCGCCGTCAGCGCCGACCAGGCCGCCACGATCGATGGCGAACAACACCGGCAGGTTCTGGATGGCCACGTCATGAATCAGTTGATCGTAGCCACGCTGCAGGAACGTCGAATAGATGGCGCAGACCGGTCTTAGGCCTTCGCAGGCGAGGCCGGCAGACAGCGTTACCGCGTGTTGCTCGGCGATGCCGACATCGTAATAGCGCTCCGGAAAGCGCTGCGAGAACTCCACCAGACCCGAGCCCTCGCGCATCGCCGGTGTGACACCGACCACCCGCGGATCGCGGCTGGCGGCCTCGCACAGCCAGTCGCCGAACACCTGTGTATAGCTGGGGGCGGTGGCTGCGCGCTTGGTCGGAAACGCACCCGTCACAGGGTCAAATTGGGTGACGCCGTGATACTTGATCGGATCAGCCTCCGCCGGCTCGAAGCCCTTGCCCTTGGTGGTGATGATGTGCAGCAAATGAGGGCCGGAGGTGCCTTTGAGTTGATCCAGCCTGGCGACCAGCGCATCGAGATCATGGCCGTCAATCGGGCCGTGATAACCAAAGCCCAGGGTCGCAAACAGCGCACCCGGATTATCGAGATGCGCTTCGTTGTGTTCTTCCGCCGCCGGCTGCAGGCGCTGCGGTGTGTTCAGACCGAGCTTCTTCAACAAGCGCGCCGAGTGGTCGCGCAGGGCGCCGACGTTCTCGGAGATCGACATGTCGTTGTCGTTGTAGATCACCAGCAGGTCCAGCTTCAGGTGACCGGCATGATTCAGCGCCTCGTAGGCCATGCCGGCGGTCATGCCGCCGTCACCGATCACGGCAACAACGCGACGCTTCTCACCCTTCAGCCGCGCCGCAGCGGCCATGCCGGCGGCCGCAGAAATCGAGGTCGACGAGTGCCCCACGCCAAAGGTATCGAATTCGCTTTCGCTGCGATGGCAGAACGGGGCCAGACCGTTCAGGCGGCGAATGGTTTCCAGCTGTGCGCGACGCCCCGTCAGAATCTTGTGTGGATAGGCCTGATGGCCGACGTCCCACACCAGGCGGTCGTGAGGCGTGTCGAAGCAGCGATGCAGCGCAATGCTGAGTTCAACGGTGCCCAGATTGGCGGCGAAATGTCCGCCGATACGGCCAAGCGTCTCGATCAGAAAGCGGCGTAACTCGACGGCCAGGTGCGGCAAGTCCTCCGCCGCCAGCTTGCGCAAGTCCTTGGGCGTATTGACGCGGCCCAGCAGGGAGTAACCCGGAATTTCACTCATGGCGGGATTATGACGGACTTGATGCGCCGAAATGGCGCCTCTTCGTGGCGGAAGGCGAACATTATCGAGCTTATGCTGCATCGCAGCAATCTAGTGTTGGCGCCCCTGGATATGATCCGCCAGCCACAGCAGGGGTTCGGCCCTGCCGCCAAGGCAGTCAAGCGCCGCCCTGGCGGTCGCAAAAAGTTCGCTGGCGCGGGTTTTGGCTGCCGGCAGGCCCATCACCGCTGGATAGGTCGACTTGCTGCTGGCCTGGTCCTTGCCCGCAGTCTTGCCGAGCGTCGCGCTATTGGATTCCACGTCGAGAATATCGTCCTGGATCTGGAAGGCGAGGCCGATGCATTTGCCGTACCGGTCCAGGGCCTCCAGGTGGGCGGCATCCAGCGGCACCTTGGCATGACAGGCCATGCGCAGGCAGGCGCGGATCAAGGCCCCGGTCTTGTGGATATGCAGGGCTTCCAGCTCCGCCAGATTCAGCGACTGCCGCGCGGAGGCCAGGTCTACTGCCTGTCCTCCCACCATGCCGCGGCTGCCGGCCGCCTCGGCCAACACCTCGATCATCGTCAGCCGTTGCATCGGCTCGAGGCCGGCGTCCAGGTCGTGCGACAGCACGTAGAACGCGAGCGTCTGCAACCCGTCACCGACCAGGATCGCGGTGGCTTCGTCGTAGGCCCTGTGTACGGTGGGCCGACCGCGACGCAGGTCATCGTCATCCATGGCCGGCAGGTCGTCATGGACCAGCGAATACGCGTGTATCAACTCGATCGCACAGGCCGGGGCGTCGAGGCTGCGCGCCGGCAGGCCCAAGGCCTCGCCGGCGGCATACACCAGCAAGGGCCGCAGCCGCTTGCCGCCTGCACAGGCATAGCGCATGGCTTCATGCAGCCGCGCAGGGTAGTGGTCTGAACTGGGCAGCCACCGCAGCAGCACCTGTTGCAGGCGCTGCTGGTAGTCTGCGACGCGGGTTTCGAAGGGCGGCAGGATCAAGCGGACGGGTCCTCCGTGTCCGGGGCATCCAGCAGGTTCTTGACCTTGAGCTCGGCAGTGTCCAGCGCTTGCCGGCAGTGGCGGGTCAACTCGGTGCCGCGCTCGAACAGCTTCAGCGACTCGTCGAGGCGGAGTTCGCCGGCTTCAAGGCGCTGTACGATGCGTTCCAGCTCCGCCATTGCCTCTTCGAAGCGGCCGACGGGATCCGCGTCAACAGTTTCAGGTTTGCGTGCCATCGGCAGCACTCCTTGAGTGATATAATATTGAATAAAAAATTTTGTAGCGACGTAAAATAAACGCTCGCCTGTGCGCAGTCGGGCAGTTTAGCCCGGTTGCCCGGCCCCGGCGCTTCCGTTAACGTCGCCGCGCTTTCTATCGACCCCGAACATGGCAGCCGCAAGCAATTACAGCGCAGAAGCAATCGAAGTCCTTCAGGGCTTGGACCCGGTACGCAAGCGTCCGGGCATGTACACCGATACCAGCCGACCCAATCATCTGGCGCAGGAGGTGATCGACAACGCCGTGGATGAGGCGCTGGCCGGTCACTGCTCCGCCGTGACCGTGACCGTGCATGACGATGGCTCGGTCGAGGTGTCCGATGATGGTCGCGGCATGCCGGTCGATGTGCATCCGGTGCACAAGGTCACCGGCGTCGAGCTGATCCTGACCAAGCTCCATTCCGGTGCCAAGTTCTCCAACAAGCAGTACCAGTATTCCGGTGGCCTGCACGGCGTCGGGGTGTCCGTGGTCAATGCCCTGTCCAGCAAGCTGGAGGTCAGGGTATTTCGTGGTGGCATGGAGTATCTGATCGAGTTTCGCGACGGCGAGCGTTCGCAGCCGCTGAAGCAGGTGGGGACGGTGGCCAAGAACCGCACCGGCACCACGGTGCGGTTCTGGGCGGACGGCAAGTACTTCGACAGCCCGAAGTACTCGATGCCGCGCCTCAAGCAGGTCCTGCGCGCCAAGGCGGTGCTGTGCCCGAATCTGAAGGTGACGCTGAAGGATCAGATCAACAAGGAGGAGTCGGTCTGGCAGTACGCCAATGGACTCTCCGATTATCTGAAGGACACCTTGAACGGTGCCGAAACGCTGCCGGCCGAGCCGTTCGTGGGGCAGTTCAAGGCCCAGCGCGAGGAGGCGGAATGGGCCCTGCTGTGGCTGAACCAGGAAGGCGGCAAGGTGGAGCCGGTGGCGGAGTCGTATGTCAACCTGATTCCCACGCCGCAAGGCGGCACCCACGTGAACGGCCTGCGCACCGGCCTGACCGAGGCGATCCGCGAGTTCTGCGAGTTTCGCAGCCTGTTGCCGCGCGGCATGAAGCTGACACCCGAGGATGTCTGGCAGGGGTGCGTCTATGTGCTCAGCGTCAAGATGCAGGACCCCCAGTTTGCCGGGCAGACCAAGGAGCGCCTGTCGTCCCGTGAAACAGCGGCTTTTGTCCAGGGTGTGGTGCATGATTCCCTGGGGGTGTGGCTGAACCAGCACCCGGAGGCCGGCGAACAGATCGCGCAACTGGTCATTGCCAATGCCACCGCACGGATGAAGCAATCCAAGCAGGTGGTGCGCAAGAAAATCACCTCGGGCCCGGCGCTGCCGGGCAAGCTTGCGGATTGCGTGTCCTCGGATCAGGCCGTGACCGAGCTGTTCCTGGTCGAGGGCGATTCCGCCGGCGGCTCTGCCAAGCAGGCCCGCGACCGTGAGTATCAGGCGGTCATGCCGCTGCGCGGGAAGATCCTCAACACCTGGGAAGTCGACAGTAACGAGGCGCTGGGTTCCGACGAAATTCACAATATCAGCGTTGCGATCGGCGTTGATCCGGGCAGCGCCGACATATCGGGGCTGCGCTACGGCAAGATTTGCGTGCTCGCCGACGCCGACTCCGACGGCCTGCACATCGCGACCCTGCTATGCGCCTTGTTCCTGAAACACTACCGGCCTCTGGTCGAGGCTGGGCACATCTGCATCGCGATGCCCCCACTGTTCCGTATCGATGCCGGCAAGCAGGTGTTCTACGCGCTGGACGAGGCGGAGAAGCAGGGCGTACTCGACCGCCTGTCGGCGGAGGGCAACAAGTCCAGGATCCAGGTCACCCGCTTCAAGGGCCTGGGTGAGATGAATCCCCTGCAGCTGCGTGAAACCACGATGTCACGCGATACGCGCCGCCTGGTGCGGCTGACGCTGGATGACACGCCTGCCGAACTGATCATGGACATGCTGCTCGCCAAGAAGCGCGCGGGCGATCGCAAGGACTGGCTCGAGCGCGAAGGCAATCGCGCCGAGGTCTGAGCGCAGAACGCCCCCGCTCCCAAATCATGCGAACAACACGCCAGACACATGAGGTAGCCCTGCGGCTGGCTTCTAGTGTTTGAGCGCTATGGATGAACCCCTATGACGATGGATATAGCCGAAACCGAACGCCTGCCGCTCCGTGTCTTTGCCGAGAAGGCCTACCTCGATTATTCGATGTACGTGGTACTCGATCGTGCGCTGCCGAATATCGCCGACGGCCTCAAGCCCGTACAGCGGCGCATCATCTATGCGATGTCCGAGCTGGGGCTGTCGGCCGGGCAGAAGCACAAGAAGTCTGCGCGCACCGTTGGCGACGTCATCGGCAAGTTCCATCCGCACGGCGACTCGGCCTGCTACGAAGCCATGGTGACGATGGCGCAGCCGTTCAACTATCGCTATCCGCTGGTGGACGGGCAGGGCAACTGGGGATCCTCAGACGATCCCAAATCCTTCGCGGCCATGCGGTATACGGAGTCGCGTCTGACCCCCTATGCGGCGACGTTGCTCAACGAGCTGGAGCAGGGCACGGTTGATTGGGCGCCGAATTTCGACGGCACGCTGCAGGAGCCCAAGCTGCTGCCGGCGCGGCTGCCGAACATTCTGATCAATGGCACGACTGGCATCGCCGTGGGCATGGCGACTGATATTCCGCCGCACAATATCCGGGAGCTGGTGCAGGCCTGCCTGCATCTGCTGAAGCATCCGAACGCCCATATCGAGAAGCTCTGCGAATTTGTGCCAGGGCCTGACTTTCCGACGTCCTGCGAAATTGTTTCCGAGCCGCATGATCTGCTGAAGATCTACCAGACCGGCAACGGCCAGGTAAGAGCGCGTGCGCGCTGGGAGCGGGAGGACGACGGCAATCTGGTGGTCACCCATCTGCCGTTCCAGGTGTCCCCGGCGAAGGTGCTGGAGCAGATCGCCGATCAGATGCGGGCCAAGAAGCTGCCGCTGGTCGAGGATTTGCGCGACGAATCCGATCACGAGAATCCGACTCGGCTGGTCATTGTGCCGCGCTCCAACCGAGTGGATGCGGAAGCCCTGATGACGCATCTGTTCGCGACCACCGATCTGGAGCGCAGCTACCGCGTCAATCTCAACATGATTGGCCTGGATGGTCGGCCGCGGGTCAAGAATCTGAAGGACATACTCGGCGAATGGCTCGAGTATCGCTACGCCACCGTCACCCGCCGTCTCAATCATCGGCTGGGCAAGGTCAACGACCGACTGCATTTGCTGGAAGGCCTGCTGATTGCCTACCTCAATATCGACGAGGTCATCCACATCATTCGCACCGCGGATGATCCGAAGGCCAAGTTGATGACCGCCTTTGGTCTTACCGAGGTGCAGGCCGACTACATCCTCGATCTGAAGCTGCGCAATTTGCAGAAGATCGAGGAGATGAAGATCAAGGGTGAGCAGGACGAGCTGGCCGCGGAGCGCGCGACTCTGGAAGCGCTGCTGGGCGACGACGACAAGCTCAAGAAGCTGATCGGTGACGAGCTCAAGGAGGATGCCAAGAAGTATGGTGATGAGCGTCGCTGCCCGATCAATGCCAAGCCGGTCGCGCAAGCGCTGGAGGCGACCGAGATCGTGCCGGCAGAACCGATTACGGTGGTGCTGTCCAAGGCCGGGTGGATACGCGCCGGCAAGGGTCACGAACTTGACCCTACCGCGTTGAGCTTCAAGGCCGGAGATGAGTTCCTGACCGCGGCTCAGGGCAAGACCAATCAGCTGCTGGTGCTGCTGGACCAGCGGGGCCGTTGCTATACCCTCAACCCTCGCGAGCTGCCCTCCGCGCGTTCGCAGGGCGAGCCGGTGACGACCAAGCTGGATCTGCAGGATGGCGCGCGTATCGTCGGACTGCTGATGGGCGAGGCTGCCGACAAGCTGGTGCTCGGAAGCGACGAAGGCTATGGCTTCGTTGCCCGACTTGGAGATATGGAGTCGCGCCTGCGCGCCGGCAAGGCAGTCGTGAACGTCGGCACCAGCGCGACCGTGCTGCCGCCCTCGCGTGTGGCCGATGCCAGCCGCGATCGGTACGCCCTGGTCACCGCTGAAGGCCGCCTGCTGGTGTTTCCGCTGGCGGAGCTGCCGGAACTGGCCAAGGGCAAGGGCAACAAGCTGGTGGCGTTGAAGGGCGAAGACCGCATACTGGCCGCGACTGTGCTGCCGGCGGGTGCCAGCCTGACCCTGAACTGCGGCAAGCGCACGCTTACCCTCAAGCCGTCCGATCTGGAGAGTTACAGCGGCTCACGCGCCAGCCGCGGCGGGCACCTGCCGCGTGGCTTCCAGCGGGTGGACAGCCTGACGGCGGAGATTTCAGCAAAGACCGGGTCTTGAGTATTGAGACCTCACCCCTAGATTGTGCTCCATGGCTCCCCTTCCTGAGGATGTTCGATGCGCGCGTTTTTCTACCTTGCGTTGACCAATATTGCTGTCATTGCGGTGCTGACCGTGGTGACCACGCTGTTGGGCGTGAATCAGCAGACGCCCTTGCTGCTGCTGGCAGCGATCATGGGCTTTGGCGGCTCGTTCATTTCCCTGGCCATGTCGAAGTGGATGGCCAAGCGCATGACCGGAGCCCGGGTCATTGACCAACCCCGCAGTTCCACCGAGATGTGGCTGCTGCAGACCGTGGAGCGGCAGGCGCGGGCTGCGGGCATCGGCATGCCCGAGGTTGCGGTCTATGAAGCGCCGGAGCCGAATGCGTTTGCTACCGGCATGAGCAAGAACAGCGCCCTGGTCGCCGTGTCGACCGGCCTGCTGCGGCATATGGGGCAGGACGAAGTCGAAGCCGTGCTTGGCCATGAGATTGGCCATGTCGCCAACGGCGACATGGTGACGCTGGCGCTGATTCAGGGTGTCTTGAACACGTTTGTGATTTATCTCTCGCGGGTCATCGGCGCGATTGTCGATCAGGCGCTGTTCCGGCGCGACGGCAGTTCGGGCACCGGGCCGGGGTACTTCCTGACGGTCATCGTGCTGCAGGTGGTGCTCGGGTTTCTGGCCCAGGCGATTGCGGCGTGGTTCTCTCGCCAACGCGAATTCAGGGCCGATGCTGCCGGTGCGCATCTGGCGGGTAGACGCAAGATGATTGCGGCGCTGGAGCGACTGAAGATGGCTCATGGCCAGTCGACGTTGCCGCAGCAGATGTCGGCCTTTGGCATCAGCGGTGGTGTTGCCAAGCTGTTCTCGACGCACCCGCCGCTGGAGGAGCGGGTCGCCCGCCTGCAGCAGGCAGCTCAGAGCTAGAACAGCAGACCGAGCTTCAGAAAAAAGGCGGCCGAAGGGCCGCCTTTTTTTGTCGTGCGCGTGGCGCTGACTTCAGTTGCTGCGGCCGACCTCGGCCGACAGCAGCACAACTTCCGGTTCCTGTACGTGGTAGCCCTGGCTGAAGTTCACGCCCATCTGCCACAGGCGTGCCATCACATTGGCATCCTCCACGTGCGAGACAATGACCTTGATGCGCTTGTGCTTGGCGACTTCCATCAGTGTGGTCATGCGCTTTTGCATCAGCTTGTCGCTGAAGTTCTTGGTGAAGCTGTAGTGGAACTTCACGAACTGCATCGGCATGTGCTCCATGACCTGCTCGGAGTTGCCGCCAATACCGAAATGTTCGATGGCGATCTGTGCTCCGGCTTCGCTCAGCGCCTTGGTCAGCAGCTTGGCTTTGCGGACATGCTTCTCCAGCACGGCTTCCTGCAGCTGGAACACGATTTCACCAGGACGCAGCGGGCGTGGCTTGAGTTGCTCAAGCAGCCACGGGATGAAGGCGTCTGCATCCTTGAGCGTGTCTTCCGACAGCTTGACGAACAGGCTGGAGGACTCCTGCGCGCTGTCACGCTTGGCCTGTACGCGTAGTGCGCGTGCGGTAACCCAGCGGTCGATCGCAATCAGCAGCCCCTGCTTCTCGGCAGCGCGAATAAATTCGGACGCATGCAACTCCTTGCCATCCTCGTCGATGACGCGTACCAGCACGTCAAAGTGCTGTCGGGTATCTCCTTCGAGGCTGGCGATCGACTGGTAGGCCAGCTTCAGGCGGCCTTCCTCGATTGCCTTCTTGACCAGCGCCGCCACGCGCTTTTCCTCCAGCTCCAGCTGCGAGCTCTTTGCCGTCGGCCCGAGGTTCGCAAACTGCTTGCCACCCTTGGCCGACAGCTTGCGCGCTTCACGCACCAGCTCGGACGTGATCGTGCTCGCCTGTTCGCTGCCGGTGTACGGGTAGGCCGTCACTGTCGCGGTGAGGTGCGCTTCGTGGCCGGAAGTGCTGAAAATCTGCTTGGGTGCTTCAACAGCCAGCCGCTCCCCAAGCGCGGAAATGTCTTCGGCACCCGGGCGTGAAACCAGCAGCGCCACTTCGCCGCTGGAGAAGCGGAAGATCTGATCGCTGGGCTGCATTTGTGCGCGCAGCCATTCGATGACCGCATCCACCGCCTGCTCTGCATCGTGCAGACCCAGTCGTTCCTCTGCGCCAGGGAAGTCGTCAATCGCAACCAGCATCGCTGCGCGCTTGGCCTTTTGCTGCCCGGCGCCGGCAATCGATGCCGCCAGGGCCTCAAAGAACGCAAGACGCCCGTTGGCGGGCTGCCCCTGGCTGACTGCCGCTACTTCGGCGTTGCCGGCCTCGGAGCGGATCAGCATCTCCACCAGCGGTTCGCCGTCGGCCTCGCTGACCGTAAGTCGTGAGCTGATGCTGACGCGTCGCCCGTCGCGGTGCATCAGGCAGCATTCCAGCGGCTTGCCGTCCTGCTTGCCCTTCAGCAACAGCTTCAGATATTCCTTGACCTTGGGCATGTGATCCTGCGCCACCACGTCCATCAGCGGCAGCCCGTCAAGTTCATCGGAGTCCTCGTAGCCGAGCAGTTGCGCGAACGCCGGATTGGCGCCCGACAGAATGCCTTCCTGCACGTGGGCTACGGCGTCGTTGGTGCCGGCCAGCAGCTGCTGATGGCGCGACTCGAAGCCATCAAGACGTTTGCGGGTGGACCGCAGCTCGCGCTTGTGCCGATGGTTGGCAAACTCGCGCTGCAGTACCAGTTCGAGATGTCGCAGGTGGCGAAGATCTTCATAAGAGACGTGGTCCGACGCGCCGGCAGCCAGGGCGGCGACCGTGTCTTCCGGTGCAAATCGGGTACTGAGCAGCAGCACCGGAAGGTCTGGCGCGAGTCGGTGGCACAAATCCACGACGTCCTTTAGCGGAGCCTGCTGCAGATTGTCGGCGCATAGCAGCAGATCCGGCGCGCCGCGACGCAGCGCTTCCTCGGTATCTTCGATATCCGTAACCCAAGCGCAGCGGATCGGATGGCCGGCGTTGCGCAAATAGCTTTCGATGCGTTTGGCAATGCTCTCTGATTCGGCAATGACCAGCACCACGCTGCTGGCGGCGGCATGTGCTGCGGCACTCGGTGCTTCTGCGGTGGCTACCATTTGATCCATGTCTTCGACGTTGCGCCGGCCTCCTCTTGCACCAGGCGCGGTATCAGATATCCGGGCAGGCGCGCCGCAAGCTCACGCATCAGCTCCATTGCACGAGGGGCCGCCACTTCGAAGTGCGCGGCGCCGGCAACCCGGTCAAGCAAGTGTAGATAGTACGGAAGGATGCCGCATTCCAACAGCCTTTCCGAAAGCTCGCTCAGGACGGTGGCCGAGTCGTTGACCCTGCGCAGCAGCACCGACTGGTTCAGCAGGGTGATGTTGCGGTCGCGCAGCGGTTGCAGGGCCGCCTTTACCGTATCGTCCAGTTCGTTGGCGTGATTGACGTGCAGCACGAATACCTTCTGCAGCCGGCTCTGATCCAGCCAGGCCAGCAGGCGGTCGTCCACGCGTTCCGGCAACACGATCGGCTGGCGGGTATGCAGGCGCAGCCGTCTTACATGAGGAATGTGCTCAAGGCCCTGAACGAATTCGGCCAGCTTGTCGTCGGACAGCGACAGGGGGTCACCGCCCGAGAGTATGACTTCTTCCAGCGAGGGGTCTTGAGCGATGGTGGCTAGAGCTTCGCCCCAGTGATTGCGGGCGGCGAGTTGCTCGCTGTAGGGGAAATGCCTACGGAAGCAGTAGCGGCAATGGACTGCGCAGGCCCCGGTGGCAATGACCAGAACGCGGCCATGGTACTTGTGGATAAGTCCACCGCCGCGGGTCTTGTGCAGGTCGCCAACCGCATCCAGCGTATAGCCAGGCGCGGCTTCGTCTTCCGCGGGTGCCGGCCAGACCTGCAGAAACAGGGGGTCGTCCGGGTCGCCGCGACGCATGCGGCCGGCATAGCCGCGCGGTACGCGCAGCGGAAACCCGCGCAGGGCGCCTGAGCGCAGGGCGGGTAGCTCAGGGGGAAGCTCAAGCGCGGCCAGCAAGGCCTCAGGCGAGTTGTACGCCTCGCGTAGCGCATGCTGCCATTCGGGGGCCTGCTGTCGCGGTACGTGGGCTTTCGGTATCATGCGCGCCGCATTCTGGCCGCAGTAGAGCACGGCGGCAACTTGTCACTATCTAGAGATTTCTATGGCATCCGTCAGCACCAACGAAATGAAGGCC
>JBFJJW010000034.1:0-18875 GCA_041612095.1 Solimonas sp.
ATTCGAACCACCGTAGACGTTAGTCAGCAGATTTACAGTCTGCCCTCGTTGGCCGCTTGAGTATCCCTCCAACAAAACCCGCGACCCGGGGGGCCAAACGGAGCCGCGCATTCTCTTCGCCAGCGCCATCCCCGTCAAGCCGAATCAGCCATTTCCGGACATTTATTTGCATTTGCCTAGGTTCCGCGCGGCTTTGCGCGCCGACTGGGCGGGGCTGCAAGCGGGTCGTCCGGCCACGGATGCCGCGGATAGCGGCCCTTGCCGTCCTTCTTGACGTCGGCATAGCCACGCGCCCAGAACCCCGCCAGATCCCGGGTGACGGCCAAGGGACGCTGTGCCGGGGACAGCAGATGCAGCTGCACTGCCAGGCGGCCTTCATCAACCGTTGGTGTCGTCGCGCAACCAAACATCTCCTGCAACTTCACGGCCAGCGTTGGCGGCAGCGGCGGGTGATACTGCAGGGCGATTCGTGAACCAGTCGGCACCTCGATGTGGGTCGGTGCCAGCCGATTGAGCCGCTGCTGCGCGGCGTAGTCCAGCAGTCCCTGCAGGATGGCGATCAGATTCAGCCGCCCGAGATGCTCGCGGCGCGTGCAGCCCGCCAGATGCGGCAGCAGCCAGCGCTCGAGATCCGCCAGCAGGCCCTCGTCGCTGAGATCCGGCCAGCCCTCCCGCGGCCGCCAGAGCCGCAGCGACATGACGCGCGCCCGCCACTGCTGGGCCGAGTCATTCCACGGCAGGGCCTGCAGGCCCAGGGCACGCACACCGTCCAGCATCGCGCGTGCAATTGCCTCGCCGTCACTGCGATGCGGCTTGCGATCGAGGATCAGGGCGCCATACCGGGTCTGCCGTTCGGCAATCACCGCCTCCGTCGCCGCATCCCAGCGAACCTCATCCACAGTGGCAATGAAGTCGGCATGATCGCGCCGCAGATCGGCCTCAGCCAGTGGCACCGCAAGAGAGATCCGCCGCGGTGGACCCGGCTCCCAATGCGCAATCGCCAGGCACTCGGCTTGTGCCAGCGGATCGCTTTCCAGCAATCGCGCCTCGCCACCGTCCGCGCACAGATATGCCACTTCGCGCACACCACGCACGCCGCTGCGGCGCAGCGCAACCCGCTCCGGATATCCCCAGGCGACGACGCGCGCCAGGTCCGCTTCCGACGCGCCTGGGGGCTCGTCGGCCGCTACCAGGCGGGCCAACTGGCGCACGGTTTCGCGAACTCTGCGCTGGGCTGCCGGCTCGGCGCCGCCACGCATGAAGCCCAGTACCAGCTGCGCCAGATCGTTGCCGCCACGCGGGCGCTCGTCCAGCACTGCGGCCAGCCAGGTCGCCAGTCCGCCCAGCCCCTGCTCGGCGGCCCGCAGCAGCATGTGGCCCCGCCGTGGCGGCAACGGCAGACGCACCAGCGCACGGCCATGCCCGGTAATCCGCCCGTCCCTGTCGACCGCGCCCAGTTCGCACAAGCGCTCGCACGCATACGCCCACAAGCTGGGCGGTGGCAGATCGAGCAGGGCCAGCTGGGCGGGATCCTTGACCCCCCAGGCGCTCAGTTCCAGCGCAAAGCGGGTCAGGTCCACCGCCAGCATCTCAGGCGTGTCGTGGGCCGCCAGACTGGCATGCTGCTCGCGGCTCCATAGCCGATAGCAGACCCCCGGGCCCAGCCGCCCGGCACGACCGGCGCGCTGGTCGGCGGACGCGCGCGATACACGCTCGGTGTCCAGACGGTCGGCGCCTGCGCCGAGATCGAACCGCGCCACCCGCACCCACCCCCCATCCACTACGGTAGAGACGCCCTCTACCGTCAGGCTGGTCTGCGCGATATTGGTCGCCAGAATGACCTTGCGTCGCCCCTGCGGATCCGGGCGCAGCGCCGCGTCCTGCTCCGCCGACGACAGCTCTCCGTATAGCGGATAGACCGCCAGCTCGGTGCCGCTACGCGCCTGCAGCGCTGACTGCGCGCGCCGTATCTCGCGCGCGCCCGGAAGAAACGCGAGGACGTCTCCCTGCGTTTCCTGTAGCGCCTGCCACACGCCCTGAGCCACGGCCTCGCCCTGCTCGATCGCTGCGCGGGGTGCTGCATGGCGGACATCGACGTCGAACAGGCGTCCGCCGCTCTCGATCAGTGGCGCGTTTCCCAGCAGTCTCGAGACCCGCGCCGTGTCCAGCGTCGCCGACATCACCAGCACACGCAGCTGGGGACTCAACGCCGCGCGCGCATCCAAGGTCAGCGCCAGGGCCAGATCGGCCGACAGCGCGCGCTCGTGAAACTCGTCAAAGATCACCAAACCCACGCCGGGCAGCTCCGGGTCGGCCTGTATACGGCGCGCCAGCAACCCCTCGGTCACCACTTCGATGCGCGTGCGCGCCGAGACCTTGCGTTCGAAACGGATCTGATAGCCCACGGTCTCGCCCACGGTCTCGCCGAGCAGACTGGCCATGCGCTGCGCCGCAGCGCGCGCGGCGATGCGCCGCGGCTCGAGCATCAGTATCCGCTGCCGGCCCAGCCAGGACTCGTCCAGCAAAGCCAGCGGGATCAGCGTGGTCTTGCCGGAGCCGGGGGGGGCCGCCAATACCGCACTGCCGCCGGCCGCCAGCGCCGCGCGCAGCGCGGGCAGCGCCTCGACGACAGGCAGTTGCGGCAGGGGCAAGGAGGTCATCTGCGGGAAAGCGACTCAGGGCAACGGCTGCGGCCGCAGAGTTTAAGCGTTGACGCAGGCACCGCGCCGGAATCAGTCGGCCGCGACAGCCTCCATCGAGACCACATGCGGCTGATCCATGGTGGTCGCCATCATCGTCACGGTAGCGGTGCCGAACTGTATGCCCAATAGCTGCAACAGCGGCTCAATCAAGCTTGCGGCCAGACCATTCACCAGATTCAGCAACGGCTGCACGGTCGAGGTCACGAGCCCGACGACATTGCTGACGAGGCCGCCGAGTATGCCGACCAGGCCGCTTCCGGTCTGCTGGCTGGTCACCCCCAGGTTCAGCGACAAGGCGACCGGCGAGCTGATCTGCTGCGGGTTGGACGAAGCCGGATAGGCAGGCGGCGCCCCCGGGGCGCCGTTGGCCAGAAACACGGCGGGCGCCTCGTCACCCGCCAGGGCGGTGAACTCGGTGACATCATCGAGCTGGCGCGATTGGCTGCCCACGCCTAGCGAGGTCAGGGCCAGCGCGATGTTCAGATCCGTACTGCCCAGATTGACCGGCACGCCGATGCACGCGTTGCCCAGCTTGACGCCAATGCAGCCGTCGGAGGCATTGACCACTACCCGCGCTACCGGAAACGCATTCTGATATGCACTCAACGGCGGCATGCTGGCGCCCGTGCCGGTGAAGGTACCGACCGCCACCGAGACCGGCGCCGATTGCGCGCTCAGCCGAGCAGCCGGATCAGGATGTGCTCGCGTAGGACACTGCAACTGATCCAGCGTGGCGCGTGCCGCCGCCAGCTCCAGATCGATACCGAGATTCAGCGTCGACGGCACCGTCACGCTCGAGGTGATACCCACCAGATTGAGCAGCCCCAGGGTCGAGTTGATCAGCCCCTGGATGGCGGTCGCCAGTCCAGAGAGCACCTGCCCCGCCACGATCCGCACGCCCAGCCCTAGCTGCGCCGTCCTGGCCTCGGTTTGCCCTGGACGGCCCATGCCGCTGTACTGCGGTGGCTCCAATACCCGAAGAAACACATTGACCGTCGCCACCCCCGGAACACTCAGGTTGACGGGCAACGCAATCGGATTGGCGCCGCTTGAGTTTGCCTGGGCCGCGGCGCCGAGCGCGACGACGAGGTCGAGCACACTGGAAAACGGCGCATCGGCCCCGGCATCGTCGACCGCCCCCATGAGCTGCCCCAGCGGAACCCTGCTGCCGCTGCTCGCAGCGGCATTGGCCAGCGATCCGAGCGCGGTGGTCACGGAGCTGCTGACGGTGCCGCCAAGGGCGTCAGCCAGGCCGTTCAGCAGCGGCGACAGGGCCGGCGTCTCGGTACTCAGCACCAGGGGATCGGACAGGTCGATCACGTCCAGGCCAATGGCGCTTGCGACCTGCGCCAGGGTGACCTGCGCCGACGCCAGCCCGTTGTAGTCGATCACCGACAGGTTGACGGCGCCCCCCAGCAAGCCCGACAGCAGCGGGTTGAGCAGGGCCGCCTGCGCAGTGCTGACGCTCAGCAGACCACTACCGACCTGCAGACTCCCCAGCGCGGTGCGCTCTGCGGTCACGCTGGTGGTCATCACCCGCCCACTCGTCGGAAAGAACGGCAAGAAGGGCGCAGGGAACGGTCGTGTCAGGGTCACCCGCACAGCCTGGGCTTCCGCCACGTCAGCCGCCTCCAGCTGCCGGTCGTAACCCGCAGAGGAGAGCCGCACGACCCCCGGCTCCACCTGGGCGCCGGCAAACAGATCGCCATAGCCCTGCTGGGTCAGCGAACTGAGCACTGCGGCCTCTATATCGCTCTGCGCCGGCTGCGGCCCATCGATGTCGCGATCACAACCCGATGCAATCCGCACCGCATCCAGCGCGGCGACCACCGCGATCTTCTTCAGGTGACGATGCGAGGTGTACATGCGGCCGATCTCGACCGCCAGCATCGCGGCGACCACCATCGCCAGCATTGCGACTGCGGCAAACACCGCTGCGGCACCTCGCTGTGCGCGCGGACTGCGGCGATGTGAGCGACGATCCATGACCAAACCCCGAAGTAGTCCGGCCAGCTTGGCCGGCACCGTCCGCCCCGGGCGGTGATGCCCGTCCAGCGGAGGCGGTGGGCCGACGAACCGCGGCCGGCGGGTTCACTCCGGCTTCGGCGGATCCTCTGCGAAGGCCAGCAGTCCCTCGAGCACCAGCTGAGGTCGCCAGATCCAGTGCCGCCCCAAATGCGGATGCAGGTGAACGGCATCGCCGCCAGTGATCAGACAGCGGGCCCCGGTGCCGGCCAGTGCGGCAGCGCGATCGATGGCCCCCAGACACGCAAGCATCGCACCCTGCCGCACGCAGGCCTCGGTATCACGGCCCAGACCCGCGCTGTACTCGGCAGCCGCATCGCGCGTCGCAAAGCGCGTGGCCCCCAGCACCGCACGCTGCTGGGTCTCCAGCCCTGCGGCGATATAGCCGCCAAGATGCCGGCCGCCGGCATCGACACAGTCCGCCGTCAGCGCCGTACCGGCATCAATCACGCAACAGGCGGTCGGGTCCTGCGACCAGGCCGCCATCAGCGCCAGCCATCGATCCACACCGAGGCGCTCGGGCTCGCGGTAGGCGCTGTGCAAGCCCCGCCATGTGCTGGTGCTGTGGGCGAATCGGGCGGGTACGCCGAACCTGCTGCGTACCGCATCCGTAAGCGCCTGGGCATGCTGCGCGCCAGCGACCTGCGCAATCCAGACCTCATCTACCGCCGTGACCGGGAGCGCGGAGATGCAGCCGGCCGGCTCGCCGCCGTGACTCCGCACCCCGGGCTCCGACACCGTCGCACCCTGGCCCAGCGCCCATTTAAGGCGTGTGTTGCCGACATCGATCAGCAGCTTCATAGGGCCCTGAGCGACACTTCGCCACCATTGAGATGGTGCCGCTGGCCGGCTGCATCGACGATCAGCGCGCCGTGCTCGTCAACGCCGCGCGCAATGCCCTCAAGAACCCGCTCGCCCATCAGCACCCGCACCGGGCGCTCGTGCACCAGATCCAGCGCCTGCCATTCCGACAGTAGCGTGGAAAACCCCAGCTGCGCGTAGCTGCGCAGCATGGTCTGCAATTCCTCCAGCAGCGCGACAGCCAGCTCATTGCGCGATGCC
This sequence comes from Solimonas sp., assembly GCA_041612095.1. Classification (GTDB taxonomy): domain Bacteria; phylum Pseudomonadota; class Gammaproteobacteria; order Nevskiales; family Nevskiaceae; genus Solimonas. The sequence continues at coordinate 5,790 of JBFJJW010000034.1, forward strand.
GCCGCCCCCAGCGCCTCATCGAGATTGATCCAGGCCTGATTCACCCCCTGCGCTTGCGAAGCCTGCATGCGCACATTGAGCCCGACGCCTATCACCACCCGGCAGCCACCGCCGCCTTCACCGCGATGCTCCAGCAGGATACCCCCCAGCTTGCGGCCCTCCACCATCAGGTCGTTAGGCCATTTCAGCCGCAGCCGCTGCAGGCCCAGCCGCTGCAGGGCCCGCGCGCAGGCCACGCCGACGGCCAGCGGCAGCGCCGTCAGCTGTGATGGCCAGGCCACGAACGACCATGCCAGCGAAAGATAGAGATTGGCGCCAAACGGGGATATCCAGTCGCGCCCGCGGCGGCCGCGCCCCGCGCGCTGGAACTCGGCAAGCAGCGCCTGCGGATCCTGCTCGGCTGCGGCTTCCAGCAGCTGGCTGTTGGTGGAGTCGGTCACCGCCAGCACCGACACGCGCAAGCCGGGCAACTCTGCGCGCAGCCGCGCCTGGTCCAAACGCTCCAGTGGCTGCTGCAGCCGATACCCCAGGCCCTGTCGCGACTCAACCGCGAGCTGCCAATCCTCCAGGCGATCCACACGCTTGGCCAGGGCCGCCCGACTGATACCAAATCCGGAGGCCAGCGCTTCGCCGGAGTGCCACGCGCCGTCGGCGAGGTGGTCCAGCAACTCCAACTGCTCGCGGTCGCTTAGCGGCTGAGCCATCGTCCCAGTACCCGTGCCCGCTCGAAACGGTGTTCGTCGCCGCGCACCAGCCGGCGGATATTGTCGCGATGCTTCCAGCACACCAGCAGGCTCATGGCGAGCGTGAATCCGCCGAGCAGCGAATACAGTCCGGAGGCGCTGAAGCAGGTGACGTAAAGCACCGCAACCAGCGTCGCCATCAGCGTCGCCAGGCTGGCATACCCCGTCAGCAGGATGCTGAGCGCAAAGGCGCCCAGCAGCCACGGCAGCGCCGGCAGCAGCACCGCGCCATAGACCCCGGCCAGCGTGGCCACCCCCTTGCCGCCACGAAATCCATAGGTCGCCGGGTAGCAATGACCCAGCACCACCGCCAGGCCGCAGGCATAGGCCAGCAGCTCCGGATCGGCCGGGGCAACACCCGGCACCAGCAGGCGCGGAACTGCCAGCACCGCGAGCACGCCCTTGAGCACATCGATCACCAGCACGCCCAGCGCGAACAGCTTGCCCTGGGTACGCAGCGCGTTGGTGGCGCCGACGTTGCCGCTGCCCAGATTGCGCAGATCAACGCCGCCGCGCAGCAAGCCCACGATCTGCCCGCCCATGATGGTGCCAAGGGCGTAGGCAACGACCGCCTTGATCAGAAGATCGATCATCAGCATCCCAACCACGCCTGACGGCGCCGCAGGGCCTCGGCACTGGCCTTTGTATCCAGGGTCAGCGTCCAGGTATCGGCGGGCGATGCCTGCGGCACCACGGAAACCTCCAGCAGTTCGTCATTGCGGAACAGATGCAGCGAATAGGGGCGTCCGGGCGTCAACGACTGCAGGCGCGCAGCCCAGGTCGCCGCGCTCAGGCGCAACCCGTCGACGGCCACCAGCTGATCCCCGGCGGCCAGCCCGGCCTGAGCGGCCGGCCCATCGCTGAAGACCTGCGCCACGCGCAACTCCGATGCCCGCAGCTTGAGCCCCAGCGAGACTCGCGATTCAGGCCCGGTGCAGCGCCCGCCGACATCGGTATCGCCGCAGGTGACCCGGCACACGGCCTGCACGCCGAAGTCGGCCAGATACTCGGCCAACGGCAGCTCCGCCGTGCTGCGCAGCGCATGGTCGAAGAACGCTTGCAGGTCCAGCCCCGACAGCTGCTGCGCCAGCGCCTCCAGCGTGCCGTCGGGAACGCCGCGCCCGCGGGCGCCGTAGTCGCGCCAGAGCGCACGCATCACGTCGTCCAGCGTGATCGCGGAATCGCGGCGCAACCGCAGATCCAGACACAGTGCCACCAGCGCACCTTTGACGTAGTAGCTGACCGCCTGATTCGGCGTGTTCTCATCCGGCTGGTAGTGCTTGATCCAGGCCTCGAAGCTGGCGTCGGCCAGGGTCTGTACCGTGCGCCCCGGTGTGCGCTGCAGCCGTGTCGCGGTCTCGGCAACCACGTCGAGATAGCTGTCCGGCGCCAGGATGCCCGCGCGCAACAGGAACAGGTCGTCGTAGTACGACGTCACCCCCTCGTAGTGCCACAGATCGCGGGTGTAGGCCTCTGCGCCAAGATCGGAGTCGAGCAAGCGTTGCGGGGCAATCCGCTTGACATTCCAGAGGTGGAAATACTCGTGGCTGCAGAGTCCGAGAAAGCCTCGGTAGTCGCGGCTGAACCGGGCATCACCGACCTGGGGGAAGTCGCCGCGCGCGCAGATGAGCGCGGTCGAGCTGCGGTGCTCCAAACCGCCATAGCCGCTGGCAACCACATTGGTCAGGAACAGGTAGCGCGCAAGCTTCGGCTCATGCCGGAACAGTTCACGCTCGACCCTGCAGATCCGGGTCAGATCGTTCAGGACTCGCGCCTCGTCAAGCTCGACCCGACCGGACAGCACCAGGGCATGGGGCACTCCGTCTACGTCGAAATCGAGCTGTCGGTAAGTCCCGAGTTCAACCGGGTGATCGATCAGGTCTTCGTAGTCATCAGCGCGGTAGCGGCCAAACCCGGCCTCGTCGACCTCGAGCGCCGGCAAGGTGGTGGCAACGCGCCACGGCGACAACTGCGGTTCCGGCGGCCGCTCAAGCACCAGCTCGAACGCAGCGCCCTCGCGCCCCGCCGGGCAATAGAACAACGAGCTGCCGTTGAAGAAACCACGGCGCATGTCCAGCCAGGCCTTGCGTACCGACTCATCGTAGGCATAGACCTGATAGTCCAGCTGCAAGGCGCCGCGGACCGGGGCGCATCGCAACGAACGCTTGTCGAGGCGCTCTACCGCGACGTCGCGCCCTTCGCTGCTGGCCTGGAGGCGCAGCACATGCTTGGCGAAATCGCGCACCAGATAGCTGCCGCGTATCCATGACGGCAGGTGAAACACCTGCCCGGCGGGATCGGGCTCGGAAACGGTGCAGCGGACGCGGTAAAGATGTTCCCGGGGGTGCTCCGGGGTGACGTGATAGAGGACGGTCATGGACGTAACGCTGGGGCGCGAGCCGTCATTATGCGCTGCCGGCCCATCAGCGTGGCCGCAGAAAAACCGGGTTGCCGATCGCGGTCCGCGACTGCAGGTCCCGCGTTTCTATGCGCCAGAAGGTCCCCAGCGGGCCCTCGGTCAAGGGATCGCGCGTTGCCGCCGCAAGCGCATGGGTGAATGGATCGCCGGTTATCGGCACTGTCAGCATCGGCATGCCGTTTCGATAGTAGGTGAGCAGCTGGCCCTGTCCACCCCTGACCGTGGTGGTGAGGGTCGCCGCTTCCTGGGCGCCTACCGCCAGCGTGTCGCCAAAGATGCCCGACTGTCCGTCAGCGGTGGCCGCGTGGAAGGTCAGTGCCGGGCTGCGCGCCACGCCGCGGGTGCGGACATAGGCGTGGCCCGCACGTATGGCGGCGGTCAGCGCCGGACGCGACAACTCTTCGGCATAGACTGCGGTCGCCGACGAGCCATAGCCCTTGCGTGCCACCTCGGCCTCGCTGGCCTCGACCCCCTTCGAATCCGAGCCGCTGACTGCGGTGATCCGGTAGCCCTGTCTCAGCAGATCTTCCCATAGCAGTATCGCGGTGCTCATGAACGGTTGCTCGATGGTCACCGGCAGCGGCAGGGATTGACCGAGGTCGTCGGCCGTCGACAGCACGGCGCCGGTCAGAATCTCGATGGTGTCGACCTGGCCCCAGTCGATCTGGCCCGCCAATTCGAAATAACAGCCGCGACAGAAGTTCGAGAACAGCGGCGGCGGAAAGATCGTCGGGTGATTGACCTGGAACAAGGCACCGTCCTGCCTGGCCAGGCGCTGGATCTCGGCGATGTCGACATCTTCAAATCCATGCCGGTACTCCAGCACCGACGGCGTCTCTCCATGCGTGTTGACGTGGCCGAAGTAGGTGATGACTTCGCGCCCGGGCCAGATCAGCAGATCAGGGTTGGCGCGCTGCATGGCGCCCAGTTCACGCCAGTGCTGGCCGGTGACGTAATCGGTGACCATCAGGAAATCCAGCTGCGCTGCGCGTGCCTGCGCCACGAATGCCGCGGCATCCGGGCCATTGGGCTGGGAGTGGTAGCCATGCATGTGGAAGTCACCGTGATACCACCCCGGCACCACCCGGGCCACGTGACCGCGGTCGACCGGGTCGTCCGCGGCGCTGCCGGCGATGGCGGTCTTGCATTCGATGCGCAGCAGGTAGCTCGCGCCCTGGGGAGCGACGGCGGCAATGCCCAGCTCGGCGTACCAGGTCCCGGGCTCTATGACACCGGGCACATATCCCCGCTCGGCGCGCGTGGCCTCGACAAACACTGGCGCCTGATCGCGATCCAGTCGCCCCTGTCGCGAACCCGACCAGCCGCGAAATCCCCGGGGCGTACGGTAGCCCGCGTTATCCCACAGGCCCAGGTCCAGCGTGGTCGCGGTCAGCGGCGTGGACGGAAGACCGGGCGCATCCGCCCACTGATAGGCCAGCTCCACGCGGCCGGTGCCGTCGGCTACGGCAAACGGCAACAGCCGGTACGTCTTGGCGTCGGCGGCCGTCACCGTGCCTGCGAATTCCAGCGGGGACAGCCCGGGCGCGCAGAGGGCCTGCTCAGGCGGTGGGCCGCCGCCAGCGTCGCCAGCGCCGTTGTCGCCACTGCCGCAGGCTGCCAGCAGCAGCAACGTAGTCAGGATGGGGGGGCATCTGTTCATGACGCCAGAGTCTAGCCGACGGCTTCGCGGCGCAAATCCGATGGGCTTGCCGCTATGCTTGCGGGCATGACTCTCTCAACGCCCTCTTTACGTGCGCGCCTGATGCGCGTAGTGGTTCGCCACCTCGTGGGTTCGGTACTGACCCGGCAGAAGCCCGCCGCCTGGCGTCGGCAGCGCCTGGAACGCGTTGGCGCACTCTCCCGCCTGCCGCTGCCGCTGGGCACGCGCATCGAGGCCGCCACGCTGCGTGGCGTGCCGGCGGAGTGGGTCAGCAATTCCTGCGTTCAACCGCTGCGTACCGTGCTGTATCTGCACGGCGGCGGCTACATTGTCGGCTCACCGCGCATGTACCGCGATCTGTCCAGTCGCATTGCACATCTGTGGCGCGCGCGCGTCGCGGTGGTGGATTACCGGCTGGCGCCGGAGCACCCCTTGCCGGCCGCTACCGACGATGCCCTGAACGCCTACCGCAGCCTGCTGGAGCAGGGCATTCCGCCTGAGGACATCGTCATCGCCGGCGATTCGGCCGGCGGCGGCTTGAGCCTGGCGACGTCACTCAACATCCGCGCCGCCGGACTGCCACAGCCTGCGGCTCTGGTGCTGTTCTCGCCCTGGGTTGATCTGGGCGTGAGCGGTGACTCCGCAGTGAGCGTGACCGACGATCCGCTACTGAGCGTCGGCATGTTGCGCGCTGCCGGCCTCGACTACGCCGGCGGTCAGGACCCGCTGCAGCCGCTGGCTTCGCCGCTGTTTGCCGATCTGCACGGACTCCCCCCGCTGCTGATTCAGGCCACTGATCGCGAAATCCTGCTCGACGACGCCCGCCGCCTGGACGCCAAAGCCCGGGCAGACGGGGTGGCCACGACGCTGGAAATCTGGCCCGGTCTGTTTCACGTCTGGCAGCTGTTTGCCGGCAAGCTTCCAGAGGCCGGGCAGGCGCTGACCGCAGCCGCGAAGTTTCTGGATCGGCAGAGTGCGCCGGCATGAACCTGACGCGCTGGCGGGATACCGGCTCGCGCTTTGATTTCAAGGGCCATTCGATTTTCTATCAGGAGATGGCCGGCAGCGGCACCGAGGCGCCGCTGCTGCTGATTCACGGCTTTCCCACCTCCTCGTGGGACTGGTCGGCCATCTGGCCCTCGCTGGGCGCCCGGTTCAGCCGCGTCGCAGCGCCCGATCTTCTGGGGTTCGGCTACTCGGACAAGCCTGCGCGGCACCGCTACTCGCTGGTCGAGCAGGCCGACATCTGCGTCGCCCTGCTGGCTCAGCTGGATATCCCACGGGTGCACGTTCTGGCGCACGACTACGGCGTCAGCGTGGCCCAGGAACTGCTGGCACGCCAGCAGGAGCGCGCCTCCTCTGGGGGCACAGGCACGCCACACCTGCTGTCGGTCACCTTGCTCAACGGCGGCCTGTTTCCGGAAACCCACCGCGCCACCTTCAGCCAGCGCCTGCTGCGGGGGCCACTCGGCGGGCTGATGGTGCGCTTGATGAACGAGCGGCGTTTCGCGCGCGCATTCTCGGAGGTCTTTGCCCCCGAGACGCGGCCGGGAGCCATCGAGATGCACGACTTCTGGACGCTGGTCTCCGGCAACGGCGGACTTCCGGCCATGCGCCGGCTGATCCGCTATATCGACGAGCGCCGCCTGCAGCGTGATCGCTGGGTCGGCGCGCTGGTCGGCACCTCGGTGCCGCTGCGCTTGATCAACGGCCCGGTCGACCCGGTCTCGGGCGCACACATGGTCGAGCGCTATCGCGAGCTGGTGCCGCAGCCGGATGTCGTGTCGCTGGACGGCATCGGCCACTACCCGCAGGTGGAGGCGCCGGAACGCACGCTGCGTGCATTCCTCGAGTTTGTCATGCAGCTGAGCAGCCGCTGACGACACCGTCGGCGGTGGCGTGCCGCCCCGCCCGTGGCTATCCTCAGCGGCTAATCGAGAGAGAACGCTGAATACGCCATGGGCACGGACACGCTGGTCACCGAGGACCAGAGCGAAGGCAAGTTTCCGGACCGCGCTCCTGCGCAGATCGGCAAGTACGAGGTGCGCGGTGAAATCGGCCGCGGCGCCTGCGGGGTGGTCTACAAGGGGTTCGACCCGTTTGTGCAGCGGGACGTGGCCCTGAAAGTAGCGCTGCACGACAGCAACTTTCGCGAAGACGACGGCAGCGAGCGCGTGTTCTTTGCCGAAGCCCGAGCCGCCGGCATGCTGCAGCACCCACACATCGTCTCGCTCTACGACGCCGGAGTCGAAGGCGACCTCAGCTATATCGTCATGGAATACATTGACGGCGAAACGCTGATGCCGCTGTGTCGTCCCAAAGGACCGCGCCCGCCGCTCAGTCAGATCCTCGACATCATCTTCAAGTGCGCCAAGGGACTGGATTACGCCCACGCCAAGGGCGTGCTGCACCGGGACATCAAACCCAGCAACATCATGCTGACACGCGACGGCATACCCAAGGTGATGGACTTCTCCATTGCCGAGGTAATGTCGGCCGGCGTTTCCGATCAGAAGAAGGCCGTGGTCGGCTCGCCGCTGTACATGTCACCCGAGCAGATCAAGCGCGAGCCGCTGACGGCTGCCAGCGACCTCTATGCGCTGGGTGCGGTCATGTTCCAGCTGCTGACCGGCTCGCCGCCATTCCCGAACGCTGAAATTCCGGAGCTGTTCAAAGCCATTCGCCTGCAGCCCGCACCCCGCGTCAAGGACGTGCGCCCGGACCTGCCGGACGGCGTGTCCGACATCGTTGAACGCCTGTTGCGCAAGGACCCCGGCCAGCGCTACCAATCCGGCCAGGAACCGGCATCGGCGCTGACACGCCTGTTCGAGCAGCTGCGGCTGTCGGATGCACAGATCAGTCGGCGCGAATCGCGGGACTCGCTGCATCGGCTGCATTTCTTCAACGGCTTCAGCGATCAGGACATCGAGGAGATCCTCAACGCCAGCACGATGACCACCTTCATGCCGGGGCAGACCGTGATTGAGGAAGGCGGCATCGACAACTCGTTCTACATCATCGCCCGCGGCAGCGCTGAAGTGCGCAAGGGGGGCAAGACGTTGCATCAGCTGGAGAAAGGCGACTGCTTTGGCGAGATCGGCTACCTGACGGCGGCCAAGCGTACCGCCAGCGTGATTGCGATCAATCAGGTGCTGGCCCTGAAGGTCAATGCAACGCTGATGGAACAGGTCTCCACCGACTGCCAGCTGCGCTTCTACAAGGTGTTTACCGAGACCCTGATCTATCGCCTCTCGGTCACCAGCGCCAAGCTTTCGGCGCTGTCCTGAACGCCGGGCGCGCGCCCTTGCGGCGGCCCGCGCCGGTTCGTATAGTCCTGATTATTCAATAAATTAGCGCCCCGTCCCGATGATGGAGCGGCGCCGGGAGAGACGCGGCTATGCATACAGGCGTGCGCGAGGCCCTGCTGTTTCACGGCCTGTTCTTTGCAGTGGCCACGCCGGTGTTGCTGCTGACCACCGGCAACGCCTATGGCCAGGCCCAGCTGTGGCTGGCGATTGCCTACAACCTGACCCTGCCGGCCTGGGCCCTGATGCGCGGTCACACCGAATGGCTGTGGCTATGGCTGTTCCTGCTGCCGTTGTCCGCAGCGCAGGTCGTGCCGGACTGGGTGCTGGTAGACGTTACCGGCACGCTGACCTTTCCCGATCACGGCCTGCCACGTATCGGCGGCGCGGTGCCGATCGTGTTCATGGGGTTGTGGATCATGCTGCTGTTCCCGATCCTGCTGATCGCGCAGTCCTCGCGGCGCCCTTATCTGAGCGCGCTGGTGCTGGGCTTGCTGCTGTTCTCGCTCTGCGAGTGGCTGTCGCGTCCGCTGCAGCTGTGGCAGGGTCAGAACGTCTGGCTGGTGGACGGTCTGGCCGTCTACACCCTGATTCCGGAGGTTCTGCTGTGCCTGGCGACACTGGTCGCCTATCGCCATTTACGCAGCGCACCGTTGGCATCACGCGTTGCCGGTGCGCTGGCGGTGTCGGTGTTCTACGCCGGCGCACTGGTCATCTCGCTGTTGCTGATCGGCTAGGCGTTCAGCACGGACTCAGGCAAGCGATCTAGACTGCTCGCCAATATGTCCAAGGGAGGACTCACCCATGTACGCACCATCCAAATCCGCGCTGATCGGCGCTTCGCTACTGTTGTTGTCGGCCTGCGCCCCCTCCTCTCCCGAGGAGCAGGCGGCTGAGGAGGCGGCAGCGGCAGCAGAGGCAGCGGCTACCGAGACCGTAACGGAACAGGCCGCCCCGCCTCCAGCGGCCGCAGCGCCGCGCCCGGTCGCGCGCGCGCCACAGCCGGTGGTGTGCGCGGACTGCGGAACGGTCAGCAGCATCACTGAAGTCAAGCAGAGCGGCGAAGGCTCTGGCGCCGGTGCTGCGATCGGCGCCGTAGCCGGCGGCGTCGCGGGCCATCAGGTAGGCGGCGGTCGCGGCAAGGATGTCGCCACCGCCATCGGCGCGATCGCCGGCGCCATGGCCGGACACGAAATCGAGAAGCGCGCGCGTTCCACAGTGACCTACGACATCGCGATTGCCATGGAAACCGGCGGCACTCGCGTGATCAACGTCACGGCCTTGGGTCCGCTTTCGGTCGGCTCAGCGGTGCGTGTCGACGGCAACACCATCGTTCCCCGCTAGACGCCGTTGCGACGACCCCGACCCCGCGCCCAGGCGCGGGGTTTTTGTTTGCGCCGCGCTTGGGTACGCTTACGCCCCTTTCGCTCAGGACTGCCGCGCCCATGACCGCTACCCTCAAGATTCTGGTGATTGGCAGTGGCGGCCGTGAACACGCGCTGGCCTGGAAACTGGCCGCGTCAGCGCGGGTGGCGGAAGTGCTGGTCGCCCCGGGAAATGCCGGTACCGCGCACGAAGCCAAATGCCGCAACGTGCCGGTCGCCGCCGAAGATGTCAGCGGCCTGCTGCAGCTGGCGCAGGCCGAGGGCGTGGACTTCACCGTGGTAGGCCCTGAGGCGCCGCTCTCCCTGGGCGTGGTCGACGCGTTTGAAGCGGCCGGGCTGCGCATCTTTGGTCCGCGTCAGCGCGCCGCTCAGCTCGAATCTTCGAAGGCCTTTACCAAGGACTTTCTGGCGCGCCACCAGATTCCGACCGCGCAGTATCAGGTGTTTACCGACGCAGAGGCCGCCTGCAGCTATATCGCACAGCGTGGCGCCCCCATTGTCGTCAAGGCCGATGGCCTGGCCGCCGGCAAGGGTGTGGTGGTTGCGCAGAGCGTAGCGGAGGCACAGACCGCCGCACGCGACATGCTCGGCGGCGCCATGCTGGGCCAGGCGGGGGCACGCGTCGTCGTCGAGGATTTTCTCGACGGCGAGGAGGCGAGTTTCATCGTGATTGCCAGCGGTACCGCCAAGGGCATCCAGTACCTGGCAATGGCGACATCTCAGGATCACAAGCGCATCGGCGACGGCGACACCGGGCCCAATACGGGCGGCATGGGCGCCTATTCGCCGGCCCCGGTCGTCACCGCCGAGGTGCATGCGCGCGCCTGCAAGGACATCATTGAGCCGACGCTGCGCGGCATGGCTGCGGAGGGCGCGCCGTTCACCGGTTTCCTGTACGCCGGCCTGATGATCAATAGCCAAGGACAGCCGCGCACACTGGAATTCAATGTGCGGATGGGCGACCCCGAAACCCAGCCGATCCTGTTCCGTCTGGAGTCCGATCTGCTGGATCTGCTTGAGGCCGCAGTCGCGGGCGACCTCGATCGCGCGCAACCGCGCTGGAGCCCGCAACCGACGTTGGGGGTGGTCATGGCAGCCGCCAACTATCCCGGCGCGCCGGAAAAGGGTGACGTGATCTCCGGCCTTGATGCCGAACTGGGGGGCGCCAAGGTGTTCCACGCCGGCACCAGCGATCAGGACGGCAAGATCGTCACCAGCGGCGGCCGCGTGCTGTGCGTTGTCGCCAAGGGAGAAACCGTGCGCGCGGCGCAGCAGACCGCATATGCAGCCGTTGACAAGATCCGATGGCGCGGCGTCCAGTACCGCACCGACATCGGACACCGCGCGATCGCCAGGGAAAGCTGAAAGCGCGCTGCCCGGCCAACATCAACCCAGACCAAAAAAGGCGCCCTTCGGCGCCTTTTTGGTGTCCCACTCCAGCGGGCCGCCAACACCTAGTTGCGCTTCATCGAATCGAAGAACGCCGCATTGGTCTTGGTGTGCTTCATGCGATCGAACAACAGTTCCATGGCCGCGATTTCGTCCATGTCGTGCAGCGCCTTGCGCAGTATCCAGACCTTCTGCAGCTCGGCTGGATCGACCATCAACTCTTCCTTGCGCGTACCCGAGCGGTTGATGTTGATCGCCGGGAACACACGCTTCTCGGCGATGCGGCGCTCCAGATGGAGCTCCATGTTGCCGGTCCCCTTGAACTCTTCGTAGATCACTTCGTCCATCTTCGAGCCGGTCTCAACCAGCGCCGTGGCAATGATGGTCAGTGAGCCGCCCTCTTCGATGTTGCGCGCGGCGCCAAAGAAGCGCTTCGGCTTCTGCAGCGCATTGGCATCGACACCGCCGGTCAGCACCTTGCCGGAAGATGGCGCAACCGTGTTGTAGGCGCGCGCCAGGCGGGTGATCGAATCCAGCAGGATGACCACATCGCGCTTGTGCTCGACCAGGCGCTTGGCCTTCTCGATCACCATCTCGGCAACCTGCACGTGACGTGAAGCCGGCTCGTCGAAGGTCGAGGCCACAACCTCGCCGCGCACAGTGCGCTGCATGTCTGTGACCTCTTCCGGGCGCTCGTCGATCAACAGCACGATCAGATATACATCCGGATAATTGGCCGCCAGCGACTGCGCGACGTTCTGCATCAGTATCGTCTTGCCGGCCTTCGGCGGCGACACGATCAGGCCACGCTGGCCCTTGCCGAATGGCGCCACCAGATCGATCACGCGTGCGGTGATGTCCTCGGTGGTGCCGTTGCCGCGTTCCATCTTGTACTGCTGGTCCGCGAACAGCGGCGTCAGATTCTCGAAGTTGACCTTCTTCTTGCTGACCTCGGGCGGCTCATAGTTGATCGTGTCGACCTTGAGCAGGGCGAAGTAGCGCTCGTTGTCCTTTGGCGAGCGCACGCGCCCGGCGATGGTGTCGCCGGTACGCAGCGCAAAGCGGCGAATCTGGCTGGGCGAGATGTAAACGTCATCCGGTCCCGCCAGATAGGAGCTGTCCGGCCCCCGCAGAAAGCCGTAGCCGTCCTGCATGATCTCAAGCACACCCTCAGTATAGATATGCTCGCCGCGCCGCGCGCCTGCCCGCAGGATCTGGAAGATCAGGTCCTGCTTCTTGATGCGCGCAACGTTGTCCAGACCCTGCGATTCCGCCAGTTCCAGCAGTTCGGCTGCCGTCATCCGCTTCAGATCGGGAACGCGCACCACTTTCGGCGGCTGTGGCGGACCCTGCAGCTCATGCGACAGACCGCCGTTCTCCTCGTCGCCGTTCTCGTCGCTCATCTGCGGGGCGGCCATGCGCGGCTGGCCAGCGTGGGCCTCGGCGCTCAATGCGTATTCCGCACCCTCGTCGCCGCCCTCTACATCCGACGGTTGGAGGTCATCCGAATACCCCTCGCGCAGATTACCGTTGGCATTTCCGTTGCCACGGTTGCCCTGATTGCCCTGATTGCCCTGGTTCCCGCCCTGACCGCCCTGGCGGTTGGAGTTCTGGCCCCGATGGAAGCGACGACGCTGTTTCATAGAACGGGGCTTAGCCTACGTTGAGATGCGGAGATACGAAGGCGGCGAGTTGTGCCTTGTGCACAGCGCCTACCTGCGTTGCGGCCGGCTGGCCGTCTTTGAAAAGGATCATCGTGGGAATGCCACGGATGTTGAACGCCGCAGGCGTCTGCGGATTCTCGTCGACATTCAGCTTGACGATCTTCAGCTTACCAACATTCTCGGCGGCCACCTGCTCCAGGATCGGAGCGATCATGCGGCACGGGCCACACCACTCCGCCCAGAAATCGACGAGTACGGGCTGCTGGCTGCTGGCCTGCTTGACGTCCTGTTCGAAGCTGGCGTCGGTGACGGCGGTAATGTGTTCGCTCATGTGAGACCTCGAGATGATGGGGATGGCGGGGAAAAACCCGCAGGTGTCTGGAAGATGCGGTTTCGGCTCGCGGCGCACAAGGCGCGCAAACGAAACCGTAGATCGTTAGAATGAATTGAACGATGGGGAATCGCGCGGCTGAAAGAATTGCGGCGTGCTGCTTTCGTCGCCGCCCAGCCCTTGATGGCTG
>JBFJJW010000035.1:0-18448 GCA_041612095.1 Solimonas sp.
GGTCTCAAACGCCATCCGTCGCTCGCGTGCCGGACTCTCGGACCCCAATCGCCCGATCGGCTCCTTCCTGTTTCTGGGCCCGACCGGCGTCGGCAAGACCGAGCTGTGCAAGGCACTGGCCTCGTTCCTGTTCGATACTGAAGAAGCCATGGTGCGCATCGACATGTCCGAGTACGGCGAACGCCACAGCGTGGCGCGGCTGATCGGCGCGCCTCCGGGCTATGTCGGCTACGAAGAGGGCGGGCAGCTCACCGAGTCGGTACGCCGCCATCCCTACTCCGTGATCCTGATGGACGAAGTCGAAAAGGCCCATCCGGAGGTCTTCAACGTGCTGCTGCAGGTGCTGGACGACGGCCGGCTGACCGACGGCCAGGGCCGCACCGTGGACTTTCGCAATACCGTGATCGTGATGACGTCCAATCTCGGCTCCAACCTGATCCAGGAGATGCTCGGCACGACCAGCGGCAACAGCGTCAGCCAGGACTATGCGGCGATCAAGGAAGCCGTGATGGGCGTAGTCGGCAGCCACTTCCGGCCGGAGTTCATCAACCGCATCGACGAGACCGTGGTGTTCCACCCGCTGGGCTCGGCGCAGATCCGCAAGATCGCCGGCATACAGACCCTGCAGTTGGTCAGACGACTGGCCGAACGCGGCATCACGCTGAGCTTTACCGATGCTGCGCTGGACAAGCTCGCCGAAGTCGGTTTCGACCCGGTGTATGGTGCGCGGCCGCTGAAGCGCGCCGTGCAATCGCAGGTCGAAAACCCGCTGGCGCGCCGGATACTGGATGGCGAGTTCGCCAATGGCGACACGGTCTCGGTGACCGCCGGGAACGGCGAGATCGACTTTCAGCGCAGCTGATCGCGCGTTGACCCAGGGTGCGGGCTCAGGGCAGCTGCTGTATCGCTGCCTTGAGCCCGGGCGCCAGCGATTCGTTCAGCGCCGCATCGGACGAGGTGGCGACCGTTGCCTGGAGCGGCCACAGCAAGGCCTTGAGGTTGTGCAGGCGCGACAACGATAGCTGGGTGGGCGGTCCCGCCGGTGGCGCGGCGCGGTTGGTCAGTGCAGCAAACCATGCGCTCCAGTATGCCGGCGGCAGCAGACCCCGCCGCGCCGCAAACAGCACCGGGCGCGCCAGACGCTCGCCTTCCCCATAGATGTAGAAGTGCGCCGTGTCCGGCACGGCCTGCGCCGCAACCGCCTGCAGCAGCTGCTCCAGCTGGGGCGCGGTCAGCGCCGGATTGAGACTGAGCTGCATCAGTAGATCGGCGCCATGTGCGACGCCGTGGCGCCAACCTTCGCCCTCATCATAGCCACGACGATCGCGGATGTCGGTCATATAGGCGACCGCCACGACCAGCAGCATCTGGCGTTGCGCCGGGCTCAGGTACGGCGTGATGCGGTCAACCCGCGCCACCTCGGCCAAGGCCAATGCGGCGAAGGGCTGGCGAAATCCGGCAGCGTCGGCCGGTGCCTGCAACTGCGCCTGCAACCGATCGCTCAGCTGCAGCAGCGTCGCCGTTTCCAGCCATCCGCCTCGGGCCCACCGGGTCAAGGCATCGATGGCAAATCCATCGCGCACCGCGGGATCGGGATCCGCCAGGCAATCGACCAGGGCCAGGGCCAGCGTCTGCCGCCGGGCGGAGTCTTCCACTCGCCACTCGATCGCCGCCGATGCCCGCAGGGCCTGCAGCTGATCATTGGCGTCCAGGCACTGAGCCGCCGCGCTGCTGCCGTACAGCATCAGCAGCCCTAGGAACCCGCTCGATTTCGAGTACATGCTGAACTCCTGCAGAGGAAATGCGGCCACCGCCCCGCGACCCGCTTGCCGCCGGGTCCGCGCTCATCTTAGGCTGCCATGAATTCCCCGCTTCGTGCCCATGCCCCTCATCCCCTCACTCCGATTGGCAGATGGCCACGCTTAGCACCGAGGCCGTGACCGCGTTGGTGGCGGTGTCGCGGCGCCACTCCGGCGCGGCGCTCGCGGCCTGGCTGCTGCTGACCGCCGCCGCGCTGATCTACACCGGCTTCAATCTGCGGGTGGATGCCGATACCCGCGAGCTGATGTCACCGGAGCTGGCCTGGCGTCAGGACGCACAGGCTTTGGCGCAGGCCTTTCCCGCGCGTGCGCGACAGCTGATCGTCGTCATTGACGGGCCCGGCAACGGGATTGCGCGCGCACGCGACGCGCTGGTCCGGTCACTGAGCGGCGCAGCGGATATCGATGCCGTATTTGCGCCTGCCGGTGATCCCTGGCTGCAGCGCCACGGCCTGTTGTTTCTGAGCCCCGAGCAACTGCAGCAGACCGTCCGGCAGCTGGAGCAGGCCCAGCCCTTTCTGGGCCGCCTGAGTCAACAGCCCAGTCTTGCCGCGCTGGCGGAGCTGCTGCAGCAGGCGCAGGCGCGTCGCGCGCAGTTCAGTGACCTGTCTCTGGGCGCGGTTCAACTGCAGTTGGCCGCTGCGATCTCCACGCCAGGCACTGAGCCGGTGCTGGACTGGACGGCGCTGCTCACCCCGTTGGCACCGGCACCGGCAAGAGAGCTGGTGCTGATCGTGCCGCGCGCGGGGCTGGCCCCTGCCCGCGCCGTGGCTGCGGTCACTGCAGGTCTGGAAGCGGCGCGGCGCGCGGCGCCGGCTGCGCGGCTGCGGCTCACCGGCCCGGCAGCGATGCAGACCGAGGAAATGCGGGAGATCGCTGCCGGCGTGGTTGAAACCGCCTGGTGCTCGCTGCTGGGCGTGACCCTGCTGATCGCCTTCGCCTTGCGCTCCTGGCGCCTGACCGCGGCCTGCCTGCTGACCATGCTGGCCGGACTGGCGCTGACCACCGGCTTTGCGGCGCTGGCGGTGGGCCGCCTCAACCTGATTTCCGCCTCGTTTGCCGCGCTGTACATCGGCTTGGCCATCGCCTATGCACTGCACTTCTGCATGCGTGCCATCGAGCTGCGCGCCCAGGGCTGCAGCCACGATGCAGCGATGCGGCAGACCGCCGCCGCAACCGGCACTGCGCTACTGCTGAGCGCGCTGACCACGGCGGCAGCGTTCTACGCTTTCATCCCGACTCGGTACGCCGCGGTGGCCGAGCTGGGGCTGATTGCCGGCAGCGGATTGCTGATCGGGTTTCTGCTGACCGTCAGCCTGCTGCCGGCGCTGATCGAACGCTATGGCATCAAGGCGCTGGAACAGGCGGCACAGCGGATGCCGGAAGGCCGCACCGGGACCACAACCCGGCTCGCCGCGCTCAGGCCTCGCCGGCGCGTGGTACAGGGGCTGGCGGTGTTGCTCGCGGCCGGCGGCGCATGGCTGCTGCCGCAGCTGCGCTTCGACCACAACCCCCTGCACCTGAACCCTGAGAACTCGGAATCGTTCCAGACCTTGCGCGAGCTGATGAATTCCAGCGACACCCCGCTCACGGCTTCGGTACTGGCCGCGGATGCCGCCGCCGCGGAGCAGTTCTCGCGGCAGCTGGAGGCACTCCCCGAGGTGCGTCACAGCGTCAGCGCAGCGAGCCTGGTTCCGGCCGAGCAGGCATTGAAACTGGAGTTGATCGCGGATCTGCAGCTCGCGCTCGGCGGTGGCTTTGCGGTGCCGACCGGAGATCAGCTGACTCCCGATCCGGCGCGGGATCTGGCCGCCCTGCGACAGCTGGCCCTGGCGCTGGCCAGCACCGGGCACGATGAACCCGGTGCGCGGCAACTTGCGGACACGCTGAATCGATGGCTGCGGCAACCGTCGGCCACCACTCCGGAGGCACTGCAGGCACTGAGCCAGCGTCTGCTCGACGGCCTGCCGGCCCTGCTGATTCGGATCAATACCGCGCTGGAGGCCGGCCCGGTCACGCTCGACGATCTGCCCGAGACGTTGAGGTCACAGTGGATCAGTGATGACGGTCGCTGGCGGGTCGAGGCCGTGCCTGCCGAGAACCTCGACGATGACGCCGCCCTGCAGCGCTATGCCGATGCGGTGCTCAGCGTAGCGCCGCACGCCAGCGATGCGCCGATCGAGTTCGCAGCTGCCGCGCGCTCCGTCATCGAGGCATTCACGGTCGCGTTTTCGCTGGCACTCGGCGTGATTCTGCTGTGCCTGCGAGCGTTGCTCGGCAACCTTGGCGACAGCCTGCGCGCGCTCGCGCCGGTCCTCCTCGGCAGCCTGCTGCTCTGCGCCATCTGTGTACTGATCGACCTGCCGCTGAACATGGCCAACCTGATTGCCCTGCCGCTGCTGCTGGGCACCAATGTCGACGCCGCCATTCACCTGGTGCTGCGCGCCCGCACCGACGTGGCGCAGCACCTGACCGGCACCAGCACCGGGCGAGCCGTGGTGTACATGGTGCTGGCGGAGCTGGCCGGGTTCGCCAGTCTGATGCTCTCGCCCCACCAGGGCATAGCCAGCCTGGGGCTGATGTTCACATTGGGCTTGCTGCTGACACTGGGCTGCATCCTCTGGCTGCTGCCCGCGCTGCTGGCATCGCGCGATGCGCAATCGGCCGCATGCTAGCCTCATCAGCCCCGTGTACGGAGCAGGCTCCTGTGACTAGGCCGTGTCGGCGGAACCCTAGGCTGCTGGTGGCCGCCCTGATGGCGTCCGCCCTGATGGCGCCGCCATGCCACGCCGACGCCGACGCCGCATCGGCGGCCGCAACTGCGCCAGTTGAGGCGCTGCATGGCGCGCTGCAAACCGCAATGCAGGAGGGCCCGCGCCTGGGCT
Organism: Solimonas sp.; assembly: GCA_041612095.1. Lineage (GTDB taxonomy): Bacteria > Pseudomonadota > Gammaproteobacteria > Nevskiales > Nevskiaceae > Solimonas. Next base: position 4,706 of record JBFJJW010000035.1, read on the forward strand.
GCGAGGGCCGCCGCCAGCTGTTGCGGCCGGTGATTGCCGAAGCCTTCGATCTGCCCTTTGTGGCGCGCCAGGTCGTGCGCCGCGACTGGGAACGCTTCAGTGCCAGCGAGCGCTCTGCGTTTGAGCGCGCGCTGGCGGACTTCACCGTCGCCAGTTATGCGGCCAACTTCTCCGCCGCTCACGGCGAGCAGTTCCGAACTCTGGAGGCGCTGCCAATGCCGCGCAAGCAGATGAAGCTGCGTACCGAGTTGCAGCGACCGGGACAGGACAGCATCTCCTTCGACTATGTGCTGCATCTGAGCGACCCGCAGTGGCGCATCATCAATGTCGTCGCCGCCGGCGTCAGCGATCTGGCAATCCGCAGCGCCCAATACCGGAGTGTGCTGCAGGCACGCGGCATCACCGGCCTGATCGCCTGGATCGAGCAGCAGACCCAAGCCCAGCTGACCGAGTGTGCTGCACGCTAGGTGGCGCCTTGTACGCTGCGACCATGCCGCTGCGGGTGATAATGATCACCGGAACGACACTACCGAACGGACGATCGGCAGCCACGCCGACGATCGCCGGATAACGATGAGTGCCCCCGAGTCGATGCCAGTATCGACAGGGGCGGCACGGACTGGGGAGACGGAAATGACGAGGAACCTGCAGCACCTGATCGGGTGCCTGCCGAAAACAGCGGGCATTTCATTGCTGCTGCTGTTGCTTCCCCTGCTCGCGGCCGGCCAGACGCCGGAGCCGGCCACCGACCGCCCCCAGAACGTGCTGCCGGAGATCGTGGTCACAGCTCAGAAGACCGAGCAGACCCTGGAAGAAGTGCCCGCTTCGGTCAGCACCCTGAGCGGCGAACTGGCCCGCCAGAGTGGCGCCATCGGCTTCCCGGATCTGCAGGCCTACACCGCCAATATCAGCCTGCGGCTGACGCCTACCACCAGCGACTTCTACATCCGCGGCTTTGGCACGGCTTCGACCAACGCCGGCTTCGAGCCATCCGTAGGCAGCGTCGTCGACGGTGTGTTCTACGGACGCTCCAACTTTCTCAGCGCGTTCTTCTACGACATCGACCGCATCGAAGTACTGCGGGGACCGCAGGGCACGCTGTTCGGCAAGAACAGCACGGCGGGCGTTGTCAACCTGGTCAGCCAGGCCCCGCGCGGCGTGGTGGGCGCACGCGCAGAAGTACTGGTGGCGGAGGACGGCGAGCGCTCGCTGCGGCCGGTCCTGAACCTGCCGATCGGCTCCGACGCTGCCGCGCGTCTATCCGGCAACTTCGGCCGCAGCCAGGGATTGCTCTACAACACCGCGCTTGATCGACGCGAGGTGGATGTCGCCCAGGACAGCATCCGTCTGCGCGCTCGCTACGCGGGTGCTGGCCCCTGGTCAGCGGATTTCGCGGTGTTCAGCTCAACCCAGACCCTCAACAACAACATCTTCCAGCTGTCAGAGGCCTCGGACGACATGCTGGCAGTCATTCGCGAGTACGACGCGGATGCCGAGGCCACCGTCGACTTCCGCAATTCCGCGAACGTGCCGTCCCGTGGCGAGATCGACTTCGAAGGCGGCAGCCTCGAACTGACGGGGGGTCTGGACGGCTGGTGGAACACCGACGAGCTGACCTTTACTTCGATCACGGCCTGGGCGCGACAGCTCACTGATCGTCGCGACATAGACGCCGACTTCAGCGCCGCTCCGGTGATCCGCGACAGCCTGCTCAAGCCCAGCCCCTTCACCCAGATCAGTCAGGAGTTCCGCTTTGCCGGTCAGCATCCCAGCTTCTTCGGCTGGGGCTATGGCTTGCAGTTTGTCATTGGCGCCTACGCATACGAATCACGGCTAACGGCCAGCGATGTCTTTCAGCTCGAAGATCTGGGCGCAGCGTTCGCCTATCTGACCGCGGCGCAGGCCGGCCAGGCAGACGGCCTGCCTCCCGGTCTGGCCGGCGGCATCGCGGGCCAGCTTGCAGGGCCAATCAGCACGCTGCTGGCGTTGCTGGCGCCGGCGAATATTCCGGTCGTCGGCGGCGAGCAGACTGCGCAGGTACTGCTGGATCAGCGCAGCCGCGCACTGGCGCTGTTTGGCCAACTCGAGCAGCGCTTCACCGAAGACTGGGCCTTCATCGCCGGCCTGCGGCTCGGACAGGAGCGCAAGACGGGATTCGCGCAGAGCCGCAGCGACAGCCTGCTGATCAAGCAGATTGCCGGGCAAAGCGACCATGACTCACCGCTGTCGCGCAACGAGAGCGAGGTTTCGCCGAAGCTGGGCCTGAAGTGGGAATGGTCCCCCGGGGCCAACGTCTACGCGACCTGGTCCCGTGGATTCAAGAGCGGTGGCTTCAATGCGCTGCCGCTGAATGCCGACAACCTTCAATTCGAGCCTGAGCGCGCCAGCAGCTACGAGATGGGCGCCAAGACCCGGCTGCTGCAGGGCAGCATGCGGGTCTCGGCCTCGATATTCGACACCTACTTCGACAACCTGCAGGTCTCCACCTTCCGTGACGCCAGCTTCATCATCCTGAACGCAGCACGCGCGCGCTCACGCGGCTTCGAAGCCGATATCAACTGGCTGACCCCGGTCCCCGGCGTTGCCCTGTACAGCTCGCTGGGCTTCGTTGACGCCCGCTATCTCAGCTACCCCAATGCGCCCGCACCGGCGGATTCCGGGCAGCAGACGCAGGATCTGGGGGGCAGGCGCCTGGCGGTGTCACCGCGCTGGTCGGCGGCTTTCATCCCCTCGTTCACGACCCAGCTGCCCTGGCTGGAAACACTCGCCACGGTTGCGATCGATGTGCTCTACCGTGGCGACCGTTATCTGGATGTCGACCTGGACGAACGCACGCGGCAGCCGGCGACCACCGAGATCAACGCACGCATGACGCTGGCCGCCTACAGCGGGCGCTGGGCACTGAACCTCACGGCCCGCAACCTGACCGAGGAGGTGGTCCTGGAACAGGTGCTGGACCAGCCGCTGGCCCCGGGGAACTTCGCGGCCATCCGCAGTGATCGCGGCCGGGTGCTGTCAGCCAACCTGGTGTTGGAGCTGTAGCCCGGCAGACCGGCAGGGCGTGGCGCAGAGCCGGGCAGAACCCTGCGCACCGGCAGATGCATACCCGGCAGGCAGTCGGTACAATGATAACTATTCTTATCTAGAGCCCCGCCGATGCAGCTGTCCGACCTGCCCCGCCACACGCCCGCCACCGTCGTTACGGTGGAGGATGCGGCTGCGTCGGACCCGATAGCCGGCCGCCTGCGGGAGCTGGGCTTTGTCAGCGGTGAGTCGGTCCGGGTCGTCGCGCACGGGCCCATGGGCAAGGAGCCGCTGCTGGTACAGATCGGCTATACCCGGTTCGCCCTGCGCCGCGCCGAAGCCGCGCGGATCCGCGTCCGCCTGGAAGCCGGCACCGGAGAGAACAGGTGAGCGCGGCGGCGGTGCGTATCGCGCTGGTCGGCAATCCCAACTGCGGCAAGACTGCGCTGTTCAACCGACTGACCGGCAGCCGCCAGAAGGTTGCGAACTACGCCGGGGTCACGGTAGAGCGCAAGGAGGGCCGCTTCGTAGCGCCTTCAGGCCGTCTGTTTCAGGTACTGGACCTGCCGGGCGCATACAGCCTGTCTGCGACCAGCCCTGACGAGGCCGTCACCCGCGATGTGGTGATGGGCACGTTTGCCGGTGAAGCGCGTCCGGACCTGCTGGTCTGCGTGGTGGACGCAACCAATCTGCGCCTGCATCTGCGCTTCGTGCTCGAATTGCAGCGGCTGGGCATGCCGATGGTGCTGGCGCTGAACCTCAGCGATGCCGCAGCAAGGCGGGGAATCCGGATCGATCGCGCCGCGCTGGAACGTGCGCTCGGCATCCCGATTGTCGAAACCGTCGCCGTACGACGCAATGGCACCTCGGAGCTGGTAGCCGCGCTGGATCGCGGCCTGCCGCAGCTGCCGCCAGCACCCGCAGCCGATACCGACCTGCACAAGCAAGTGTCGCGCCTGATCAACGATAGCGTGACCGTACCGCGGCGGACGGCCGCCATCGACGACGCACTGGACCGGGTATTCCTGCACCCGGTGCTGGGGCTCGCCTTGCTCGCCGTCGTGATGTTTCTGATTTTCCAGGCGGTGTTCACCTGGGCAGCGCCGATGACCGAGGGCATCGATGCCGGCTTTGCCGCACTCGGCGGCTGGCTGGGCACACACATGCCCGCCGGCGTACTGCAAAGCCTGCTGGTGGACGGGCTGATCGCGGGCGTCGGCGGCGTTCTGGTGTTCCTGCCGCAGATCCTGATCCTGTTCCTGTTCATCCTGCTGCTGGAGGAGTCCGGCTATCTCCCGCGCGCCGCCTTTCTGCTGGACCGCATGATGGTCGGCGCCGGGCTGACCGGCCGCTCCTTCATTCCGCTGCTTTCAAGCTTTGCCTGTGCGATCCCCGGCATCATGGCGGCGCGCACCATCCAGGATCCGCGCGATCGTCTGGCAACGATCCTGATCTCGCCGCTGATGACCTGTTCGGCGCGGTTGCCGGTGTACGCGTTGCTGATCGCGGCGTTCATTCCCAATCGCGATATCGGCTTCTTCAACCTGCAGGGCCTGGTGCTGTTCACGCTGTATGTCGCCGGCATTGTCAGCGCGTTGATCGTGGCCTATGTGATGAAGTGGCTGCAGCGCAACCGCTCCGAGCACGCGTTGCTGCTGGAGCTGCCGTCCTACCGCATGCCGAATCCCCTGGACATCGGCATCGGCCTCTGGGAGCGCGCCAATATCTTCATGCTGCGCGTCGGCCGCATCATCCTGTCGCTGACCATACTGCTGTGGTTCCTGTCGAGCTTTCCCGCACCGCCGATCGGTGCCGTGGGACCCGCGATTGATTACAGCTTCGCCGGGCGCCTGGGCCATCTGCTGGAACCGATCTTCCGCCCCCTGGGCTTCAACTGGCAGATCTGCATCGCGCTGATCCCGGCGCTGGCCGCGCGTGAGGTTGCAGTGGCTGCACTGGCAACCGTGTATGCCATCGGCGGTGATTCCGTCGAAGGTGCGCTGGAGGGCCTGATCGCTGCGCAATGGTCGCTGCCGACCGCGCTGTCGCTGCTGGTATGGTTCATCTACGCCCCGCAGTGCCTGTCCACCCTGGCCGTGATCCGGCGCGAAACCGCATCCTGGCGCACGGTGGGCATTGCCGCCGGCTATCTGTTCGGCCTGGCCTATCTGGCCTCGTTGCTGACCTTCCAGATCGCGAGCGCGCTGACATGAATGCTTATGATCTGGTGCAGTGGCTGATCGTCGGCGCGGTCGTCGCGGTCAGTACCTGGAGCGTGATCCGCCCCTGGTTGCGCAAACCGTCCACTGCCCTGGACGGGGCTGGCGACGGCTGCGGTACCGCCAGCTCCGCCAGCGCCTGCAGCCGATGCGGCGGTTGCGCCAAGGCTGTCAGCGCCGAGCAGCCCATCCGCTTCCATCGTTGAGCCCGCGGTCAGCGAACACCGATCGGAAGGGGCCGGATTGCAGCACGCCACCTCTGCGCGTGGGCAGACGCCGGCTGCCGCAACGTGCGTCGGCGCACCGGCGGGGCGATAATCCGCCCCCGGCCCGCCGCACCGGCACCGCCGTTCAGTTTCCTATCCTATGAATTCCGCAGCGACGCCCCCCAGCGCCGATACCGCCCTCACCGCTCTGGCCGCTGCCCGGCGCGCCGCTGATCACGCCGGACTGACCGTGGTGCTGGCGGCCAACGAGCAGCAGGCGTACCGTCTGGAACAGGAACTGCGCTTCTTCCTGCCGGCCGAGCTCAGCCTGCTGCACCTGCCGGACGCAGAGGTGCTGCCGTACGACCAGTTCTCGCCGCATCAGGAGATCCTGTCGCAACGCATCGCTGCGCTGCATCGCCTGCCGCAGATGCGCCGCGGCGTGTTGCTGACCACCGCCGACCAGCTGATTCAGCGCCTGCCCCCTCGCCACTGGCTGGATAGCCGGGCGTTCCAACTCACCGTCGGCGAACAGATGAAGCTGGGCGCGTTTCGCGAACGCTTGATTGCGGCGGGCTACCAATCGGTTTCCGAAGTACAGGCGCAGGGAGAGTTTGCCGTGCGCGGAGCATTGCTGGACCTGTTCCCGATGGGATCGGAGCAGGCGTTTCGCATCGACCTGTTCGATGAAGAGATCGAAACCATCCGCAGCTTTGACCCCGAGACGCAGCGCAGCCAGGAGAAGGTCGCCGGGATCCGGCTGCTGCCTGCAAGGGAGTTTCCCAGCGACCGCGACGGCATCGAGACCTTCCGGCGGCGTTATCGTGAAACTTTCCCCGGCGACCCCTCGCGCTCACGCATCTACAACGAGGTCAGCAAGGGCTTTCTGCCGGGCGGCATTGAATCCTGGTTGCCGCTGTTCTTCACCGAAACCGACAGCCTCGCCGACTATCTGCCTGACGATGCATTGGTTCTGCCCCTGGCCAATCTCGCCGAGGCCCTCGCCGAGGACTGGCGCCAGATCGAAGAGCGCTACGAACAGTACTGTGGCGACATCGAACGTCCGCTGCTGAAGCCAGCCGAGCTGTTTGTACGCACCGAATCCGCTCTGGCAGCCTTGGCCGGCCGCACGCAGGCACAGCCCTCGGCGGTTGCCACCGCCCTGCCCGGCGGCGCCGATGCATTGCGGGCACATCTGCAGACCAGCGAGGATCGCGTGCTGTTCGTGGCGGAGTCCGCAGGCCGCCGCGAGGCGCTGCTGGCCTGGCTCAAGCCGATGGGCATACAGCCGCGGGAACACGCCTGCTGGCAGGACTTCACCGAGCACGGCAAGCGCTACGGCATCGCGCTGGGGCCGCTGCAGGACTCCTTCCGCCTCTCCGGCGACGCCGTCACCGTCATCAGTGAAACCCAGGTGTTTGGCCTGCACGCGCCGGCACAGACCACGCGTCGCCGCAGCAAGGTGCGCGATCCGGAAACCGTGCTACGGGATCTGTCGACGCTGGTCGCGGGCGCGCCGGTGGTGCATGTGCAGCATGGTGTGGGTCGTTACCGCGGCCTGCAGCGTCTGGACGCCGGTGGAGTTGAGGCCGAGTATCTGGTGCTCGAGTACGCCAATGCCGGCAAGCTCTACGTGCCGGTCGCCTCGCTGAATCTGATTCACCGCTATACCGGTTCCGAGGCCGAGCAGGCGCCGCTGCACAGCCTGGGCTCGGACCGCTGGGGCAAGGCCCAGGCCAAGGCCCGTGAGAAAGCCCACGACGTAGCTGCGGAGCTGCTGCAGATCCAGGCGCGCCGGGCGGCCAAGCCCGGGCTCAAGATGGAACTGGACGCCGAGGACTATCGACGATTCTGCGAGCGCTTCCCGTTTGTGCCGACGCCCGATCAGCAGAAGGCCATCGACGCAGTGCTCGAGGATCTGCAATCGGACAAGACGATGGATCGGGTCGTCTGCGGTGACGTCGGGTTTGGCAAGACCGAGGTGGCGCTGCGGGCGGCCTTCGTCGCGGCGCGCTGCGGGCGCCAGGTATGCGTGCTGGCCCCCACCACGTTGCTGGTGGAACAGCATGCCAAGAATTTCGCGGATCGCTTTGCCGAGCCCGAGCATGGCGAGAACGCGGCCTCACCGCAGATCCGTGTGGCCGCACTGTCGCGCATGCGCACTGCCAAGGAACAGACTGCGCTGCTCAAATCACTGGCTGACGGCACGGTCGACGTCGTGATCGGCACGCACCGCCTGCTGCAGGACGACGTGCGCTTCAAGGATCTGGGATTGGTGATCGTCGACGAGGAGCATCGCTTTGGCGTGCGCCACAAGGAGCGCCTGAAGAACCTGCGCGCCGAGGTCGATCTGCTGACGCTGACGGCCACGCCGATTCCACGCACCCTGAACATGAGTCTTTCCGGCCTGCGCGAGCTCTCGATCATCGCCACACCGCCGCCGTCGCGTATCGCGATCAAGACCTTCGTCAGCGAGTGGAGCAATGCGCTGGTCTACGAAGCCTGCCTGCGCGAGCTGCGCCGTGGCGGGCAGGTGTACTTCCTGCACAACGAGGTCCGTGACATCGAGGAGTTCTCGCGCAAGATTCAGGAACTCGTTCCCGAAGGACGGGTGCGCTATGCGCACGGGCAGATGCGCGAGCGCGAGCTGGAACAGGTCATGCTCGACTTCTACCACCAGCGCTTCAATATCCTGGTGTGTACGACGATCATCGAGTCCGGCATCGACGTGCCGACCGCCAACACCATCCTGATCGACCATGCCGACCAGCTGGGGCTGGCACAACTGCATCAGCTACGGGGTCGGGTCGGTCGCAGTCATCATCGCGCCTACGCATACCTGTTGATCCCCAGCCGTCGCGCGCTGACGGTAGAGGCCGAGAAACGCCTGGACGCGATTGAAACACTCGGCGACCTTGGTTCGGGTTTCGCGCTGGCGACTCACGATCTGGAGATCCGCGGCGCCGGCGAATTGCTGGGCGAGGGCCAGTCCGGGCAGATCGAGGAGGTCGGATTCACGATGTATGCCGACCTGCTGGCGCGTGCGGTCAAGGCGATCAAGACCGGCAAGCTGGATGACGCCCCGTTCGGGCGCATGGACTGCGAGGTCGACCTGGGCGCAGCGGCCCTGATTCCGGATGCCTATATTCCGGACGTGCACGCGCGACTGACGCTGTACAAGCGCATCTCCGAAGCCACCGCCGAGGACGAACTGCGCGAGCTGAAGGTGGAGATGATCGACCGCTTCGGCCTGCTGCCGGCGGCGGCTGAGCGCTTGTTCGATGCCGCCGAGCTGCGGATCGTGGCGCAGGCACTGGGCATCACGCGGGTACGGGCGGGCGCCCGCTCGATCACTGCGGATTTCAGCGACAAGCCGAGTATCGACCCACTGCGCCTGATCAAGCTGATCCAGACCCAACCCAAGATCTACAAGCTCGAGGGGCAGAAGCGCCTGCATCACTACGGCAACTTTGAGGATATCGAGCATCGCGTGCCGCAGGCCCGACAGCTCTTGGCTACACTGGCATCCGCACCCTGAATGATCTTCCGGCAACCGTGAACACTGTCCATCATCCACTCTGCGTCCACCCGCGCATCCGCGCCCTGCTGGCCGCGACCCTGCTTTGCCTGGTGGTCGCGCCGGCCTGGGCAGAGACCTACCGCATGGACCTGATCGTGTTTCTGGACAAATCGGTCGCCGCGGAAGCCGGTGGCGTCGCGACGCTGCCGAACTTCCAGGGCGCATTCATGCCCGGCGACATCACGGCACTGGCGGCGGCGGGCATCACGGTGCTGCCGGACGAGGCGTTCGCGCTGCAGACCGAATGGCAGCGCTTGCGCAACTCGCGGCGCTACCAGCCTCTGGTCCGTCTCGCATGGACACAGAAGGATCCGCCCAGCACCCGCGGCCCCTCGCTGCGTGTGCGGGTAGGCCAGGCGCAGGAGGTCGCTGCGGTTGACGGCTATGGCAGCCAGCTGATCAGCCCGGTCGAAGGGACCGTGGCGCTGCTGCTGAACCAGTACCTGCAGCTGGACAGCGATCTAATCTACACCGTACCGGTCGCAGGCGGCTACCAGAGCTATCCTTTACGTGAACGCCGCCGCATGCGCCGCGACGAGGTGCACTACATCGATAGCCCGCGTCTGGGGGTGTTGGCGCGGGTAAGCAAGGTCACGCAGGAGTAAGCCATTCGATGCCGCGTATCCTCAAATCGTTCGCTCCACTGCTTTCAGTCCTGATCCTGACGGGCTGCCAGTCCGCGCTATGGCGCGGCGGACCCGAGCCGCTGCCGGTGACACGGGCTCCCGAAGGTTGTCGCGCACGCAGCGCCGAGACCCCGCCGATCCTGCGCCTGCCCAAGACCGAGAGCCCCGCGCGGCGCGGCAGCAAGGGTGAACCGCTGGAACTGGCGCAGGTGCATACCGTGAACCGACCGCTGCAACACGTCGGCGTATGGACCGACTACGACGATCAGTGGTCACTGCTGTCACTGCAGCTGGGTTCGGAAGGCGCCCGTTCCATCGCCGTGCGGCTGCAGGACAGCGCCCTGCCGCCACAGACGGAAATCTGGCTGTGTGCGTTGGACCGGCGGGTACGACAGGGCCCCTATCGCGAGGCCACCGGCGGCGAACTGTGGACGCCCGTGATCCCGGGCGAGGCGGCGCTGATCGAGGTCTGGCTGCCGACGGCCTACAAGCCCCGCTTCAAGGCCCAGCTCGCCGACGTCTACGGCGGCTATCGCTGAGCCGGACGTGCGCAGGCCATTGGAGTTGTCCGCAGCGGTGCGGCGCGCGGTGGTTACCGGCGGGACCGGAGCCATCGGCACCGAGATCTGCCGGCAGCTGTTGGCAGCAGGCTATGCGGTGGTCGCGATCGGACATCCGGACGACGCCGGACGCCAGGATGCATGGCGGGGCGGGTTCTCCGCCGACGCGGCGATCGATGTCTGCTACGGCGATCTGGCCGACGCTGATGCGGCAGGCGCGGCGATGCAACGCGCGGATACCCTGCTGGAACGGGTGGATGTACTGGTCAACGCCGCTGGCATTACCCGCGATGCGCGTTTCTCACGGATGTCCCTGGAACAATGGCGCAGCGTGATCGCCTCCAATCTCGACAGCGTATTCCACTGCTGCAAGGCCGTGTTCGAGCCGATGTGTCAACGCGCCCACGGGCGCATCATCAATATCGCCTCGGTCAACGGCCAGCGCGGACAGTTCGGGCAGGCCAACTATGCTGCGGCCAAGGCCGGCATGCATGGCCTGACCATGACCCTGGCCCAGGAAGGAGCGCGATATGGCGTCACCGCCAATACCGTGTCGCCCGGTTATATCCAGACGCCGATGACGGCATCCATCAAACCCGAGGCCCTGCAGGCGGTGGTGGCTCAGATCCCGATGGGACGCATGGGCGCGCCGCAGGACATCGCCCGGGCAGTCTGCTTTCTTGCGGACGACGACGCCGGCTACGTCACCGGCGCCAATATTCCCGTGAACGGCGGCCTGTACATGTCCGCCTGAACTTCAGGCCGGCAGGGCGCCCAGCGCCGGCAGGCTTTCGGCCAGTATCGCCCTTACCTTGCTCATGCCGCTGTCGATCGACTGCTGGATCTCGGCATGGATGTCGCCAACCCCCATCACGCCCGCCGCCCAGTTCACCGACACTGCGAGACAGGCGTAGTCGAGCCCCAGTTCACGCGCCAGCGCGGCTTCCGGCATGCCGGTCATCCCGACCATGTCGCAGCCATCGCGGGTCATGCGGCGTATCTCCGCCGGGGACTCCAGGCGTGGGCCCTGGGTTACGCCCAGCACGCCACTGCCCGCCAGCGGCACGTTCGCCGCCAGCGCCCCGAGGATCAAGGCATCACGCAGCTTGGCCGCATACGGCTGGCCGAAATCGGCGTGGTGCAGCTCGGAGCCCGGGCGCCCATCGGAGTAGCTGTGTTCACGCCCATAGGTGTAGTCGATCAGGTCTTCCGGTACCGCCACCCGCCCCGGCGCAAACCAGTCGGCGATGCCGCCGACGGCCGCGATCGCGATCACCGAGGTCACGCCCACCTGCTTCAAGGCCCAGAGATTGGCCCGATAGTTGATCGCATGCGGTGGAATCTTGTGCCCCTCGCCATGCCGGGCCAGAAAGATCGCCTGCACGCCATAGACCCGGCCCTCGAGCAGCGGCGAGCTGATGGCGCCATAGGGCGTATCAGGTGCATGCTGCGCTGAAATCTCCAGACCGGGCCACTGGTTCATGCCGGTCCCGCCAATCACCGCTATCGCCGTCATAGGCCTCGTACCGCGTAGATGGCGGGCAGTTGCCGCCAGTGTTCCTTGTAATCCATGCCGCAGCCGAACACGTAGCGGTCCTCGACCGTAAGGCCGACATACTCCGCATGCGCGTCGTCAGCAGTACGGTCGTGCAGCTTGCGCGCCAGCACGGCCACCTTGAGTGAAGCCGGTGCAAACTCCGCCAGCGCCCTGCGAATGGCGACCAGGGTATGGCCTTCGTCAAGTATGTCGTCGATCACCAGCACATGGCGACCGCCGATGCGCTCGGCATCCGGCTGGCGTTTCCACACCAGCCCCCCGCCGGTGGTCGAGCCGCGATAGCGACTGGCGTGAAGATAGTCGATCTCCAGCGGAAACCTCAGGCGCTGCGTGATCTCCGAGGTCGCATGCACGCCGCCGACCATCACGCACAGCAGCAGTGGATTCAGGTTCCGGTAGTCGGCCGAAATATCGGCGGCCAACTGGTCATAGCTGGCGCGCACGCGCTCGGCGTCGTGCAGACAATCGGCCTGATTCAACACCTGCATCGCCTCATCCGGGCTTATCGGCATGCTTTGCTCCCTTGCAGTTCCGGGCCTACAAGGCGCGCCAAGACCCTGGAACGGGAATACGCGCCCTCACTGCCTCTGTTGATCATCTCGCGCCGGCGTACAGGCGCTTGAGACGGTCGGATGCGCCCCTTTGCGGCTTCAGCTCCTTCAGTGCATCCAGCAAGCCGACCACGGCAGGCCGGTCATTGCAGACCGGCAGCATATCGTTGCCGGCCTCGAGCGCCAGACGCGCACGGGCCTCCATGTCCCCGATCACGGCCGCACCGCCCATCGACAGGTCATCGCAGAACACTGCGCCGGAGAATCCCAGCTTGCGCCGAAGGATGTCCTGTATCCAGCGGGTCGAGAGCGACGCCGGGGTTTCATCAATCGCGGTGTAGCGCACGTGCGCCATCATCAGGGATTCGATGCCATCCCCGATCAGTGCCTCAAACGGTTTCAGCTCTCGCGCCCATAGCTCGGCCTCGGAGCGGCGATCGACCGGAAGTTCGTGATGCGAGTCTGCAACCACCGCGCCGTGCCCCGGGAAATGCTTGCCGGTGGCCGCCATGCCGGCGGAATTCAACCCCGCACGGAACGCCCGCGCCAGCTCGACAACGATCGACGCTTCATCCGAGAACGCGCGGTCGCCAATGACCGTGCTGATGCCGTGGTCAATGTCCAGCACCGGGGCAAAGCACAGATCGATGCCGTAGGCCACCAGCTCGCGGCCGATGATGGCACCCTGCTGCCGCGCTTCCTCCAATGCCTTGCCCGCGTCCTCCTGGTGCAGCCGCCCCAGCGAGCGCATCGAGGGGATCCGTGAGAAACCCATGCGAAAGCGCTGAATGCGACCGCCTTCGTGATCCACTGCCAGCAGCAGCCGCTGGCGCGGCAACGCCAGGACTTCGTCACACAGCGCCTTCAATTGCTCGGGACTGCGGTAGTTGCGCGTGAACAGGATCATGCCGCCGACCAGCGGATGGCACAGCAGCTCGCGATCCTCGGCCGTCAGCTCCTGGCCGCCGACATCGATCATCAGCGGTCCCAGCATCTTGGTCTTGGTTCTATTCGTGGAGGTCAACTTCGGTTCCTATGGGCACCAGATCAAACAGCTCGATAACGTCTTCATTGCGCATGCGCACGCAGCCCTTCGAGCCGCGCACGCCGAGGTCGGTCACCGGCGGCGTGCCATGCAGATAGATGTAACGGCGAAACGTATCCACGCATCCGAGCCGATTACGCCCGCGCTCGGTACCGGACAGCCACAGGATGCGGCTGAGTATCCAGTCACGACCCGGCGTCGCTGCATGCGCTTGCGGGCTCCACACCTCACCCCATTCCCGCCGGGCTCGAAACACCGTGCCCGAGGCAACGCCCGCACCAATCTTCGCACGCACGACATGGCGTCCGCGCGGCGTGCAGCCCGACCCGTTGATCTCACCCACACCGTTGGCGCCCGTCGAAACCGGGTAGTCA
>JBFJJW010000036.1:0-18401 GCA_041612095.1 Solimonas sp.
CCGGCGCCAACGCCAAGCTTTCGCAGCAGCGCGCGAAAGTCTTCATCCAGCGACTCCTGGAAGCCGATAAAGAAGATATCGGCGCGCCGGCTTTCGAGATAACGGCTGGATTCCAACCAGTAGCCGTAGTCGCGGTTCAGGTGCGATATATCCCGCATGGCCTCCCGCGCAAAGCGGCGCTGCTGTCGCGATGAGCTGTAGAGCGCCGTGGCAAGCTCATTGGCAGTTGCAAACCGAGAAAATGCCCGCGCTTCGCCGATAGTCCACGGGTTGTCGTAACGCGGTCGATCCTGGCGCTTGCGTCCGTAAAAGGCGCTGACGAATCGGGCTGCCGGGTCTCTGAGAAAGAAGACGATCTTCCGCGAGTCAGGCAGGTAGCGTAGCGAAACCGAGTGTGTATGGAAGCGCAATCGGTGAGCCAGCTGCTCATCGCCGGCGGTCACCAGGGCGTGGCGCAACGCACTTCCCCCCGTCTTGCCGATATGCAGAACATCTACCGGATCGGATTCACCGCCCTCTGACTGAGCCGCCCTGAGCTTGCGTGCATACCGCCAGGCGCGTAACCGCACGAATCGGTTCTTGTTCTGGATCCAGTTGAGATTCATTCAGACTTGCGGGTCACGTCTTCCGCCTCCAGTTCACGACCCAGCCATTGGCGCAGCAAGGGTTCCAGATGTGTCGCACCGGACTCGCTCAGGTGATCATCATCAAAGTATTGAGCCACATCATTCCGGACTCCAGGACAGACGCCGTCTGCACACAGCACACCCTCCGGGCCCAGAAGGCTTGCGCCGCAGTCCGTGCTCACCCTCGCAAGTAGATCATGCACAGGCTGGTGTCTATCCATATATTCAGCGACGGATACGCCCACAGTCGCATTGCCGCTTCGTTGCCAGAGAGCGTGTCGAAGGAGCACCTTGGGCACGCTGGTCGGCATCTCCGGAATCGGCCCCAGAACCGCGACTGAGGTTGATCGAGCAATTCGGCATACTGCCGACTGCAATCCATCCAGGAATGCAGCTGGGAACTGCGGCTCACCCAAGCGAACACCACCGACCGACGCCTTGCGCAGCCACACCGGATCGGCACCGTATCCCGACTCTCCCAGAAAGTAAGCGCTCCATCGACCCACCAGCAGCACCGGATAGCCGGTCGACCTGATACGCGCTTCCAGCGCTTGGTTCCGCTGTACGCACCGAATATCCGACCGTGCATAGCCGTCTACGAAAGGGCAGCTGCTATAGCCCCAGTACTCGACGGCGATACCCAGCTCCTGCGCGACCCGGTCCACAGCGCCGATTACCGACATCGAATGCGAGTCCCCCGCCACGATGGCCGTACGCGTCGCCCCTGTTTGCGCACCGAACCGACAGTAGAACCCCGGATCCTCTCCGGCCTTGCCCGTGAGAAAACACTGGTCGCGCCTGGGATTGAAATCACGCATCGCCTTTGCAGCCACTCGCTGCTCGGCATTCAAGCGCTGAGGAAAGCCGTTACCGAGATAAACAACCATGCCGATGCCGGACACCAACGCACCGGTTGCGAGCGCAGCGACTAGCGACCGCCCGGTCCCGATGATGCGCTGGCGTGCCGGCTGCTCGATCACTCGGTAAGAGATCTGGGCGAGAATCAAGGAGACCACAACGCCTGCAATCACCATCGTCGGCTGCGCAAGCAGCCCCAGATAGGACAGCGTGACCACGACCGGCCAGTGCCAGAGGTAGACCGAGTACGAAACATCTCCAGTCCACTGCAAGGGGCGCCAGGTCAGCAGCTCATGATCGATTCGCGCCGCCATGACGAGCGCAGCCCCGAGAACCGGCATCAGCGTCAGCGCGCCGGGCCAACGACTGGCGTCGGCCAACATCAGTCCGCTAAGGAGAATCAGCCCCAATCCCAGAACCGCCAATGCCGGCGCAGCGCGCCGTGGGACCTGCGGCACAAACACCAGCAGGCCGCCGAGCAGCAACTCCCACGCTCTGGCATCCAATGCAAAGAAGGCCCAGGTCGGGCGCTGTTGACTCTGAACCCAGCAATAGAAAAACCCCGCTATCGTGAGCATCGCAAGATATCGGGACAGGGCGCGCCTCGACGGCGCCAAGGTGCGCCAGATCGCCATAAGCAGCAGCGGATAGATCAGGTAAAACTGCCACTCGACGGACACCGACCATGTGTGCAGCAGCCATTTGGAAGCACTGTCCGCCTCGAAGTAGCCATCTTCGCGCGCGAAGGCGATATTGGACACGAAGGTCGCCGCCGATACGACGTGCTTGCCGAGCAGGCGGTAGTCCCGATCCAGCGCAACGTACCAGGCGACAGCCAGCACCCCGACGCATACCGCGAGTAGCGCCGGTACAATTCGCCTTGCACGCGCCGCGTAGAACCTGAGCGCTGAAAAGTCGCCACGCTCAAGTCCGGAGATGATGATTCGGGTCATCAGATAGCCCGAGATCACGAAAAATACGTCGACGCCTACAAAGCCGCCTGTTGCAAACGGAGGCACGCGGAAGTGGTAGAGCACCACCAGCACCACTGAAAGCGCGCGTAACGCATTGATGTCCGCTCGAAACGAGTCGGCGGAGCGCCCCATGGGCGCTTGACTGGCGGAACTCACGCCGTCCAGTAACCTGTCTTGTCGCAATGCTCCCGATATCGGTTGCTCGTGATGCCGACAATGACCTTGTCGCACCAGCTGCCGTCTCGATAGAACCAGTCGCGCTTCCGCCCCTCGATCTCCCACCCGCATGTGTCGGTATAGAAGTCGACCGACCGCTGATTGCGGCTGATCATCTCTCCGTCAAGGCGATGCAGTCCGAGTTCGTCGAAGGCATACCGCATCAAGGCAAAAACGCTGTCGATGCCAAAGCCCTGGCCGCGCAGCTTCTTTCCGCCCAGCATCATCCCGTGGAAGGCGTTGCGGTTGCGCCAATCGATGTCGACCAGACTCGCAGTGCCTATCAGCCCGTGCCCGGGTGCCTCTATGCAATACACCTTTCCGGCATGCGGTGCACTCGACCAGTTCTCGACCCAGCGCTCGGTGGACGCCCGGTTGTATGCGAAATGCCACCCCACCAAGCTGGACCAGAGCTCCGGATCATTGCTCCACTCGTGCAGCTGCGCGACGTCAGCGGGCTCCGGGGCCCTGAGCGTGACCTTCTTGCCTCTAATGATCATCTGAACCTCCTGGCCAAGTACCAAATCGGGCATCGCACCAGCACGGTGACGAGATAAACCAGCCCAGCCCACCCGTATCGACGAATCTGAACCAGCTGTCGCGCAGCCCACAGAAAAAGAGGCGCATCTCCAGACCGACCGCTGGCATACGCCGCAATTCGCGCGTGCCGCAGAAGTACAGCGCTCCGTGGGTGCTGGCCGGCAGCCTCGCAGTCAAACTGACGGCGCGCCGCCAAGGCGACCGCCCGGTGGTCGTGACTCAGCCCGTCGGCACTGCGGTGATAGCGAATCCCGGTACGCCCGGTATGACGGCTTGTCTCGCCGACTTCCTGTAGCCAACGCTCCACGCGCTGACCCAAGTCGCCATTCTCCCCGAAACGGAGCGTCGCCTGATAGCCACCAACCGCTTTGTAGACGTCAGCCCGAAGCATGAAGGTGCCCGCCATATAGCGGCCAGCCCGTTGCCTTACCCAATCAGGCTCGTACCGGCGCCCCTCCGCGTCGGCCAGCGCGCAGAAGACCACTGCCGGGCGCCCGCTCGCCGCGGCCAGAAAATCGGAGATCCAGTGGTCCTCGGGCTCATCGTCATCATCGATGAATGTCAGGTAGGTCGACGACGCCATCCTGCACCCCGCATCCCTGGCCGCCGCCGGCCCAGAGTTCGACTCCAGGCGCATGAGCGACACATCGAACGGATAGTGCGCCTTCTCCAACCTGACCGGCGTATCGGAGCAGTCGTCCACAACAACCACGCGGTCCGGCCGTACGCGCTGCGCGCTCAGGCGATTCAGCAGCCGGGACAACTGGGCGTGCCGATTGAATGTCGCGATGACTACAGTGATGCTCACGCTGTTCAGGGCCTCAAGCCACGCAGCCAGAGTGCGCTTCCAGTAGGCTCAAGGCTACCGAATACGCTCCATCGTCGGTCGCGTAGAACGGGACCAGCGCGTAGATTCTCTTCAGCGCCTTGCGCGCAAACGTACTCCCCGTTTTAGGAAAGTGAATCATTACAAACTTATCGGTTACAAACACCGGCCCCTCCAGAAACGTTTAACTGCAAACCCCACCAGCGCATATGGCCGGGCCGCCTGAAAGTGGCCCCCCCGAACAGAACCTGTCTACGTGCGAGCGAGCATGCGTTCGTACCTGCTCAGCGCCTCCGGGAAGCGCGCCCGTGCAGTGACCGGCAGCCGCTCGATCAACTCCAGATCGTTGATAACTCTGTCGAGCACCGATCGGTCGATAAGCGTAGCCACCGACGCCCCGTCGCACCAATAGTGCTGACGCTCGCGCAGACCGTCCACTATCCTGTGGCCGGCATCGGTCATTCTTCTCTTCGCCTTCACCTTCAACAGCAACGGTTCAGGCCGACGAAGGCCCAGATGGGCATAAAGCGAACCAGCCGCTTGCATCGGATTTGCAATCATGGCGTCAAAGTCCACGAAGACCCCGCCGCCAATCAGCGCCAGGCGTTCCATGGACTGCAGCGTCGCCAGGTAGCGCGCCAGCGCACGCTGAAACGGCCAGCCGCGTCGCATGTGGCCCGCGATGACAGCAGCCGGATGGCGCAGCAGCAGGATGGGGGCGACTCGGTCATGCAGCTTCGTCAGGGCCTGATGGCACCCCACGTCCAGATTCACGCCCTTGTAGCAGATGATGCATGTCGACAGATCGGCTGCCGTGTACATCGAGCCGGGAGCCCGCTCGCCAATCACAGGCTCGGCAAGTGATCTCGCTACTGACGCAACTACGGCATCAGCCATAGCGTTCCTGAACGCAGGCGCCCTAAGCAGCCATGGC
Organism: Solimonas sp.; assembly: GCA_041612095.1. Taxonomy (GTDB): domain Bacteria; phylum Pseudomonadota; class Gammaproteobacteria; order Nevskiales; family Nevskiaceae; genus Solimonas. The sequence continues at coordinate 4,975 of JBFJJW010000036.1, forward strand.
AACTTTCTCGCGAGCCGCCGGCGAATCGATCCCCCGAACAGCTCGTTGAGTTCGTTCTGTGTCATCACGACTTCGGGGTGGGCGCCAATCAGGTTCCAAAGAATATTGGTCCCGCCTCGGGCATGCCCGTACACCACGATCGCCCGCGTACCGCGGCCCAGAAGCCGAGCCAGAGCGGACTCACCCACGCCGCGCCCAGTCATGGAAAAACAATGCCTACGCGGTATGCGATCCGCAGCTGGGCCATACGCCACGCGGCCACAGTCGCTATTCCAAACGCCCGCTGATTGAAGCTTTGCTTTGCCAGCCGCCGATACTTTTCGGTCAACCATCGCACCGAGAGCTGACGCAGCGTCGTACGATCAGCGGCGCTTACACGCTCTACAAGCTTGCGAACAAACGTTCGCTGTGCCTCAAGGTGCGCAAGCCGGGACCGAAAGCCCTTCTGAGCCGATGACCAGCTACCTGCTACGCCGGTCCGATACAGCGCCATCGGCTCCGGTACGTACACGGCACCGCCGGGCATGGCGGCCCAAAGCTGTAGATACACGTCCGTAGTGGGCGCCCCAGACAGATGGGGAAGCACGCGCTGCAGCTGTGCGTTCCTGAAGACAATGGCCGCTGACGGCATCAGGCTGCCACCCTGCCGGGCCACTTCCTCGACAGGAACACAATGCACGCGAGGGCCTCGATCACGATATAGCGCTCGATTCTCCGGCTGACCGCGCCAGGCAGGGTGGAAGGAGATATCTGCGGACGGGAACAGCGCCATTGCGTCCAGCTGTTTCTCCAGCTTTCCTGAGTCCAGCCAGACATCGTCACCCTCGCATACCGCCACGTACTCGCCGGTTGCCATCCCCAGCGCCGTCATCACGTTGTTGGTAGCGCCGAGATTCGGATCGTGGCGAACGGCACGCACCTTTGCGAGCGGATACTCCGAGAGCACCGTCTGAACGATCTCCCATGTTCCGTCGGGACTGGCGTCATCGCATATGACGTAGTCCACATCATGGCGCGTTACCTGCCCCAGCACGCCATGCAGACAATCCGCTATGTATGCAGCGTGCCGGTAGGTAATGACGACCACCGTGATGGTCGCCACCGCCCGTTCTCCGGACAAGGGGGCGCTCATGGCGAAGCCTCCAGAACGGCCTCAATCACCCGATCGATATCGTTCTCATCGAGGTTCTGATCGACAGGCAGATGCACCCATTCGTCCGCGATCGAGCGGCCAACAGGGCACGCAGCGGCTGCCTGATCCGACAGCGGCCAGTAGACCGGCGTATAGATCCGCTGCGCGCGCAGCATCTCTCTTAACGACGCGCCCCCACGCACCGGAAAGCTCAGTGGAGATGCAGGTGTGGCGTCCACCGCAATGGCCGCAACATCAGTCAGGTGGGCCTTGTAGCGCGCGAAGTTCCCGGAGCGCCGGGCGCTGACGACCGCATAGTCAATGCCTCTCAACAGCGCATCGGAAACAGCGGACATCCGATGCGGCGGTTGCTCGTCAAATCGGGCCTCGGCGCGCCGGTAGGCGTCAAAACCAGCCTCTGCATCCTGCGTCCGTCTTGTCAGCAAATGAGAAAGATCAGAAGCGCCCATCGGCTCCTCCGTTTCGGGGGGGGTAACCGCGAGGCGTGTTGTCAGGAACCCGCCGCTCGGCACACCGAGCGTCTTCCTCGCCGAGTGAATGGTTGCCAGAACATGGGCCTGAGGCTTATAGAAGAACGCCTGCGCGCAATCCAGTATCACGCGCTCGGGCTCGAACCGCTGGCACACCGCAGAAACCTTGTCGTCAGCCACGCCGAAGTAATTGACGTAGAGCAGCACCTCACCCTCAGCCATTCTGAAGGTCCTGCGGGGCATCAGCTCGGGTGTGAGGTCGTAGTGCCCGACCTCAACGCCCGCCCGCTTCGCTGCCTGGTCAAGAACATCACACGCGAACCACGGCAGCCATATCCGCTGTGGGCGTGCTGCGCGCAATAGCGCCTCAAGCGCATGCCGCGCGGACTGATACCGAAGTGCGGCCGCATGATAATGGGCACCGCCGGTCGCGGCCTCCCACGGCAGGTAACCACCCAGTGCGCCGCGTTCAGCTTTCACTGTGCGCCTCGGCTGGTGACAGCAGCCTTCCCAGGGCCAGTTCGTCAGCAAACTGCTGTGGTGAAACATGGGCCATCGCGTCGATCACGGACAAGCCCGGCACAAACACGTCCGCACCCTGAGGATACGGCCTGAGTGTTGGCCTCAGAAACCTCAACTTCATATTTCCAGCCAGAAAGTCACTCTCGTTGTAGAGACTACGCCCGCCAATGCTGTTGATGTATTCCGCGCCGCCGAGTTGACGACAGATCTGCAGGATCTTCGTGGTCGCGGATGCGGTTCGGTCGTAGTCAAGTGCAGACGAGCGCTCAAATCGCGTCGTCAGCTGTGCGTGCATAGCGGCCTCACAAACCGACTCGATGGCGATATCCGCGACGCTCGCTCCGGCGTCTGTGCTCAGAACACGTGCGACCCGGTCTCTGGCTTCAGCCCAGTACCGCGCGCGACGATACGCCTGATCCACGGTACGCAGAATCTTCAGGCCATTCACCGCCACGTGGTGGTCGCGGACGCTACGAAATGAAGACTGGTTTCTCACCGGCCAGGAGAAGAGATGCGGCGCTCCTTCGAGAAGGATGGTGTTTCGATTTATGTACCCTTGGCGGATGTAGTTGGCGTCGTCGTAGAAGACGAACACGTCGACTGCACTGACCAGCTGGAGGTAGCCGATATAGGGGAAGAGGTACGGCTGCATCAGCGCGATCTTCATGCGCCGATGGCCTCACGTACGACCCTGGCAATGCGGCGAACCTCCTCCAAAGGCAAGCCGGTATAGATGGGAAGGCACAGAACCCGCTCCGCAATCGATCGGGAACGGGGGCAGCATCCGCTCGAACCGCGTCCGTAAAATTCCAGACTGTCCAGGGACGGCGAGAAGTAGGCCCGCGCCGCAATATGTTCGCGGGCAAGTGCCTTGATAACCGCCAGCTTCAGTGCTTCGCTGTCGAATACCACCGGAACGTAGGCTCCGTTTCTCATGCCACCTTCACCGTCGCCACCAAGAAAGATGTCGACCGCACCGGCTAGTTCCGACTCGTAGACATCAACAATCTCCCTGCGATCAGAGATGATGCGATCGATGTCGTCGAGCACGGCGAGCCCCATCGCCGCATGCAATTCGCTCATCTTGGCGTTCACGCCCAACCCGACGATCTCGGCGCTACGCACGTCGATGCCGAAGTTGATCATTTCCTTGGCGCGCTGCAGGTCATCCGCGTGCCGGAACACGATGGCACCGCCCTCAGCCGAATGAAACAACTTGGTCGCATGAAAACTCAAGGTGGAGGCATCTCCATAGCTCAGCAGGCTGCGTCCCATATGGCGGACAGCAAACGCATGGCTGGCGTCGTACACCGTCTTCCAGTTGCGACGGCGTGCGAGTTCATCGAGCGCCCGTACGTCGCACGCATTCCCGTATACGTGCACGGGAACGAGCGCCGAAATATCGGCGGTGCCCATCTGACCTGCCAGGCCCGCATCCAAGGTGCCGGTGTCAGGATCGATATCGGAGAACACTGCGTCGATCCCTTCCCACTTCAGAGACGCTGGAGTTGCGACAAAGGTGAACGGAGTCGTAACAGCGGCGCCACGAATGCCTAGGGCTCGGTAGGCTATCTGCAGGGCCAGCGTGCCGTTGGCAACCAGCAGCAGATTCTGGACCTGAAGATACTCGCCGAGCCGCTGCGTCAGCTCCCTGAGCAGGGGGCCATCGTTGGTCAGCCATTCCCCGGCATAGGCGCGCTGCACGTAGTGCAGGTAGCGCTCGATCGGCGGCAAGTAGGGCTTGGTTACTCTAATGGTCATCAATGAGCCATGGGACCGATGCGCTGCGCGTTGGGGATCAGCATACAAAGCTCGACGGAAGCTCCCTTCCCAAAAGCGCCTTGAGCGCCCGATTATGTGGCCTGAAATACGCAGTCAGCTGCGACCGGATCGCTGCGCCCATTCCCTGCCCCGGGTATTCAGAGACATTGCTACGCACCGAGCCGCCCAGATCATCTCGGGGCAGCGTCAGAAAGCCGGCAAGTGCCGCCGTTACCTCTTCAGGACGTTGCTCAAGATCCTCCTGGAAGAGAACCAGAACCTGATCACGCGGAAAGTAATGATAGAAGCGAATCAGTTGCTCCGCGTACAGCCCGCGCAACAGATAGCCTCTGGGATTCGCTGCCCAGTCAAGCGCGGTAGAACTCCCAAGTTCCTCCGCTATTGCCTGCTCAAAACTGCGCGGATCTACCAGCGGCGACGCCCAGATCTCCTTAAGCGTCGGAAACTTGTTGTGATACATGTTCCAGCCCGAGTACGCCCGCTCGACCGGATCGCGCAGTATCGCGACTATCTTCATCCTTGGCTGATAGCGGCTTATGCGCTCCGCCGCAAGCGGGTGGCATAGATACTCAGGAGACGCTTCAAAAGTCTGTACCGCGGACCCCGCGGAAAGGACGTGAGGAAAACATTGGTGGTAGGCATCGACGTCTCCATACCGTATGAAGCCGTCATCGAAGTAGTGCAGCTCCTTGCGCTTTGCCCCCCGCACGCCGCGCGCTGAAATCAGCATCCGGTGCAGGGCAGTCGTCCCTGCCTTCTGCGCTCCAACGATGATGAAGCTGGGCCTGCGAATCAGGTTCATCCTCACGGCGAGCCGCTTGGCCGCAGAGCGCACCGGTTGCATGCGCGTCATTCGTATCCCCGGGACGTCGTACTGCGGTCGTTCAGGCTCGTGGCGCTCCCCGCTTCGAGGGGCTGCGCACCCGCAATACTGCGGAAGTAAGCTGAACGCGCCAGCAATTCATCGTAGGTGCCGCGGTCGACGATACGACCGCCCTGCATCGCCAGTATCTGATCACAGGCGCTGACCGTGGTAATCCTGTGCGCGACCATCAGTATCGTGATCTGTCCCCTCAGGCGATACACCGCCTGCATGAAACCAGCCTCGGTCTGGCTATCGAGTGCCGATGTTGCCTCATCCAGTATGAGCACTTCGGGCTGATGGTAGAGCGCGCGGGCTATGCCCAGACGCTGGCGCTGGCCTCCGGACAGCAACACCCCGCGCTCACCGACCGGCGTGTCCAATCCCTGCGGCAGTGACTCCACGAACTCACGGAGCTGCGCCGCCTCGAGGCATACCCACACTCGCGCCGTATCAATCTCTGAAGCCGCCAATCCCAGGGCAATGTTCTCCATCATGCTGCCCTCGGCGATAAAGATGGACTGGGGCACATAGCCGATGTGGCGACGCCAGTCGGCGATACCACCCGGCAAGCAGCGACCTGCCACCCTCACCTCTCCGCTGGTCGCCGGATACAGGCCCAGCAGCACATCGACCAGAGTGGATTTTCCGCTGCCACTGAGTCCAACTATCCCGGTGGTGCTGCCACGGCGGATATCGAGATTGATATCGGCCAGCGCAGGCTGTATTGCCCCTGCATAGCTGAAGCTCAGATCAACAATCTGGATCAACGGCGCCATGGCCAGCTGCCCCTGACGCTCGGCTGCAGTACCCGACGCCTGTGCGCCGCTGTTCCTCTGGAGGGCCAGATACTGCAACACCGATTTCACGCTGGCCTGACTCTTGTTCAGCAGGCCCATCACGTTGAGTATGCGATTCACGCTCGGCATCAGCCGGAACGCCGCGGCCGCGTACAAGGCAAGCACCGGCGCCACCGAACTGCCGTCCCCGCGAATAATCAGAACGACAGCAACGAGCAGCACACCCGCCACCGTTGCCAGTTCAATCACGTTCTTGGGAATGGCGTCGAGAACGCCCAGGCGTACCGTGTTGTCGGAAATTGCCTGCCGTATCTGCCTTTGACGGCGCTTATAGAATGCCCTGCGCTCCAGCACCACGATCTCCCGGAATCCGGTCACGCCCTCCATTACGTTCTTGTTGAGCTGGGCATCGACCTGTCGCTTGTGAGCGCCAAGTTCGATCAGCCGACTCCTGGAGAACCTGTAAACCAGTACGGCCGGAACGCCGACGACGGCAGCCGCGGTCATCAGCGACCAGGGGCTCACCATCAAGACCAGGGCGCCGATGAAAAGAATGCTCAGCGCTTCGGTGATGAACTGCGTCGCTTGCTGCGCGGCGTTGCCGCTGTTCTGCACGTCGTTGCTTGCCAGTACCAGATTCTTCGGCGTCCCCCGTTTCTGGAACGTCTCGAAATCTTCATCAAGAATGTTGCTGAAGATCTGCGTGCCCAGGTCGTAGCTGACGAAGCTGCCAACCTTCGATTTGACGTACTGACCGAAGATGGTCAAAGCCACCTTGATGCTGTAGACCGCAATGAAGAACACGGAGCCGACCATCGCCAACGCGGCACGGTCAGTCAACAACTGCTCCGGCACCAGTGCGACGATACGTGGAAAGTCAGCCAGCGCTTCCGGCTGGACCAACAGCAATACAAATGGCACGACCGCGCCAACGCTGAACGCCTCCGCCAGTGCCACCAGAAATGCGACCGCCGCGCCCAGCCAGAGTCCGCGCCGGGCACGCGGACTGCAGGCCCGTACCAGCGCCACCACGTTGCGCAGAGTTTCGGCGTTGATCGTGCGTTTGCGACTCACCTTGGGATGTCTCCTACCTGTCCGGTCGCGGCAGCTGGTGCGAACCGGCATGGAGCCGATTGTCACTGGCAGACCCGAGCAGCATGCGATAGACCGCGAACGTCTGCTTGATCACGCCTTTGCCGGAGAAATGCTGTTCCACGATGGCTTTGGATGCCTGCCCCCATCGCCTGAGGCCGTCCGGGTTTTCCGCCATTGCTCTCAGCGCAGCCGCCAGTCCTTTTGAATCTCGTGGCGCCACCAACAGGCCGTTGCGCCCCGGCTCGATGACGCCCCGGATACCCGCAATATCGGTGCCGACCAGCGGCAAACCGCTTGCACCTGCCTCGATCAGGAAGCGCGACGTCCCCTCTCTGTAGCTAGGCAATACCGCCACATCGCAGGCGCGAAGCACTTCCGGCATGTTGTTCACAAAGCCCAAGTATCGGACATACCGCCGCCGCTTCGCAGCTTCGACCTCTTGCTCCGACCATGAGGTCGGGTTCGATGGATAGACCATTCCTGCGAGCCAAAGCTCGAATGGTGTCGAGCTTGCCTGCAGTGCGTCACATGCAGCTATCAGCTCGTCCAAGCCTTTTTCGCGAAGGAATCGACCCGCGTAAAGGAACCGAATCGGCGTGTGTGGCCGATCATCTGCCCGGCCGCAGGAATCGGCATCGATCTCGACACCAGAGCCGCGAATCGTGGCGACGTGCCCAGCACTCCGCACAGCCGCGCCGAACTGAGCTCGGTCCTCGTCATTCTGGAAGATGACGGCGCAGCGTGGGCCGCGAAACAGATACGCTGCCAGCGTCAGCACCACTCTGCGCAGGATCGAGGTCCTGAAGCTGCGAGTAGTGAACAGGTGGCCCAAGCCGGTTACGGCATGCACGGACGGAATACCCAGCCGCAGGGCTGCGATACCCCCATACAGCCAGCACTTGATGGTGAAGTGATGGACCACATCCGGGCGCAGCTCACGGTACAGTCGATACAGATACCGGAGCGCACGCAGCTCGGACGTGACGTTATAGGCCGTTGCCGCCAACGGCAGCTCGTGGCAGCTGAATCCCGTCAGGCGCAGCTTGCTCAGGTATGGTCCCGCCGGTGCCACCAGATGCACCTCAGCCCCGGCAGCGCGTAGCGCCTCGGCGAGATTGCGCCTGAAGTTCCAGAGGTACCAGTCGGTATTCGCGACCAGCACGACCCTGCGCTTGAGAAGCAGCGATTCGCTCATGAAGCGCGCAATGCCCTGAAGCTGGTCAGCGAGAATCCGTGTTCCCTCAGCAGCGCTTTGAACCGGGGGTCAAGCAGGCATGCTGTTTCTGCATGGCTGATCTCCGATATCCTCGTCAAACCGCTTGCGTCCTGGCTGCCTGTCTCGGCGGGGTGAACCATCAGTTCAACCGGAGCAGTCTTTCCTGCAAGCGCCGATAACAGGCTCGAGTAGCCCTGGATGCTGATTTCCTCGGCCCGCTGGACCACATCAAAAATGCTGCCGAATGCTGCGTTGTAGTTCACGTCGATGCGCGCAGCCGCGCGCGCGAGCCGTCGGTTGAGGGCCTCCAGGACCCAGCTTCTCGCCGCACGCCGGCGCGATCGGGTCAAAGCCACGGACACCCACGGAACCCTGATGGGTGCCCGGCTTGCACCAACAGCCTTCAGGAACGGCCCCATCACCCCTGGCAGCGCATGTACATGCTGATGACTGTCGAAGTGACTGGGCTGCACACCAAGTTCCGCGCAGCGTCGCATCTGTGCCCGGATCTCCGCCTCGACCTCTGCGCCGCGAAACTTTCCCAGAACGGCCCGGCGCTCGAAGTCACTACGTCCGAAGAAGCGGCCATCGACGTCAATCAGGCTCGACACGCTTGATGGATCACTGACCGGGACGCCAAGCGTGAGGTTCACGTGCAAGCCCAGCCCCAGATCCGGGCGGTCGCGGGCGAGGGCAACCGCATGCCGTGCAGCCGGCATGTTCACCATCAGGGTCGCGCTCGTCACCACCCCGGCGTCGTGACAGGCTGCTATCGCCCGATTGGTCGATTCAGCTATACCGAAATCATCCGCATTGACGATAAGCAGCCGCCCATTGCGCTCTGCAACAGGTGCCTCTACAGCGGGCCTTAGCGATAGCTCTCGCACCTGACACCATCAGCCCTTCTTGCTGGATTGATAGTCATACTTATAGCCCTGGTAGCTATAGCGGCCGTAGTAGCTGTAGCGGCTCGCCGCTTGCTTCCAACCATTGAGCGCAATTCCCCCGACCTTGCCCCCCGCGCGCTTGACCTGCTCCACCGCAAGATCGAGCTCGCCCAACTCCGTCACACCAAACCGGGCCACCATCACAACCGAATGCGCCAGCGGCGCCAGTGCCAGCGCATCGCCTACCGCAAGCACCGGAGCGGTATCCAGGATGACGATATCCGCCATCAGACGAGCGTACCCGAGCAGCTCGCTGAAGCGTTCGGTCATCAACAGCTCGGACGGATTCCCCGGGTAATGCCCGGATGTGATCACGCTCAGCAGAGGATGGGATGTCGAGGCTCGTACGATCTTCTCTACGGGCATGGACGTATCCGCTACAAACTCGGCAACCCCAGGTCCCCTGGGCAGGCCGAATCGCTGATTGAGCCGCCCCCTGCGCAGATCGCAGTCGATGACAAGCACCTTCTTCCCGGCCTCGGCAAACAGAATGGCAACGTTGGATGAAATGAAGGTCTTGCCGATCCCCGGTGATGCGCCGGAGATCATGAGGACATTGTTCTCGCTGCGCCCAATCAAGAAGGACAGCGAGGTACGCAAGCTTCGCATGGCTTCTACCGCAACATCCTTCGGGTGCTCCAGCGCCAGCAGACGGGCCCGGCCCGGGCCTGCACCGGAGCGCTCAGCCCTGAACAGCCCTTGCTCCGCCGACGACAGCGTCACGACGGCAACCACCGGCAACCCCAAGCGGGCTTCCACTGCCCCGGGGTCCTTGATGGTGGCATCCAGCTGTCGTCTGACGAGGATGGTCAGCGCGGCCACCGCAAGACCCGAAATCAGGAACAGCAGCACAGTACGGATTCGCTCCACACCTCTGGCTTCATAAGGTGTGGACGCAGGCTCTAGAACCCGCACCTGCCCGGTCGTTCCCGCCTTCAAAATGCGGAACTCCTGGGACTTCGCGAGAAATTCGCTGTACAGCGTGTCGGACACCTGAAACTCCCGCTGAAGCTTCAGAAACTCCTGCTGCTGGTCCGGGAGACGCGCAATCTCGGCGTCCAACCGTGCGCGCTCGCTTCTCAGTTGTGCCATTTGTCGGTCGAGCGCTTCAACGGCGGGATGCCGCGGCTCGTAGACCTCGACCAGCTCGACCCGGCGCAGCTCGAGCTCTGACATCCGCTTCTCGATATCTACCGAACCCTCAATCAGACGCTGTGAGCCGGCATCCAGAGAAACGGTCCGCTGGCGCACGAGAAAGTCATTCACCCGGCCCTGCGCCGCCTCGGCATCGCTTTTGGTCTTCTTCATCTGCTCTTCGATGAAGGACAGCGCGCGTTGGGTGCGCTCGGACTGCAGTTCGATATTGCGACGGACGTAGGCGTCGGACAGGGTGTCGAGTATGCGCATGACCTTGTAACGGTCGTTGTCCACGAGCCGCACCAGCAGAATGCCGGTACCTCCCTTCTCGACGATGCCCAGACGCTGTTTGAGAGAACGAGCCGCCAGCTCCAGCGGGACTCGTGATAGCGCGACCTTCTCACCGGGGGGAAAGCCCCACTGGTGGATTGACAGCACTTCCAAGCCGCCATCTTCGAACTCTATCGCCAGCTGCGAGCTGGAAGACACCTCGTAGCTTTTGCCCTCCGCCTCGACGGCGTAGTCATCCTGACCCACCTTGGTGACGTTGATGGTCCTGACGGGGGCCACCAATACCCGCGGATTCCAATCCACGCTATACGGTATGGATGCAAACCGCTCGCGGCTACCGACCATCTCCCGATAAAGCCGCACATAACGATCAATCAGCCCATCGTCGGCCGGCTCGGCGGCGACGGCCAGACTCAATCTCTGGGCAACCTCCTCCAACAGCGGACGCGAGCGCAGAATCTCTATCTCGGCAAGTGGCGAAAGCGAATAGGTCCGGCTGTCGCCGACCACCGCCATGATCTCTGGCGCGGCGGTGCGCTCAATCTGAATCAGGGTCTCGGATAGAAAGCTGGGGGTTTGCAGCCGAGCCTGGACAAGCCCCAGTCCCAGCGCCACCGAAACGCAGGCAACGATGAATGCCCGATTCTCGATGACCATGCCCAGGAGCTGACGCAACAGGGGGGCCTCATGGCTCGAAACCGGCCCTGATCCGGGTGTGTCGGATACCAGATCGTCATTGAAGCTTGGCATGGCTTAACGAACCATTGTTGGATGAGCAAGTAAGGCCGGCATCATAGCGTCCAGTCAGCCAGAGTGTCGGGCAGTACGCCCTTGACGTCGCAGACGATGTGCTCGGCACGCGCCCAGGCACGAACCTGTGCAATATCCATAGCGACAAATGCCTGGTGGGCCACAGCCAGGATGATGACGTCGTACGCCCCCTTGGCAGGTTCAAGCGTCAGATCCAGCGCGTACTCTCGTTTGGCCTCATCAGCCGACACGTACGGATCGTGTACATCCACGTCTACTTGAAACTCCTCAAGTTCGCGCACGATATCCAGCACTCGCGTGTTGCGCAGATCGGGGCAATTCTCCTTGAACGCAAGGCCGAGCACGAGGGCCCGTGCACCGCATATCGAAATGCCCTTGCGGCTCATCGTCTTGATGACCTGGGCCGCAATATAGGCCCCCATCCCATCGTTGACCTTGCGCCCAGCCAGTATGACCTCCGGATGAAAGCCCACGGCCTGCGCCTTGTGCGTCAAGTAGTACGGATCCACGCCAATGCAGTGCCCACCCACCAAGCCCGGCTTGAACGGCAGAAAGTTCCATTTTGTTCCCGCCGCCTCAAGCACCGCCTGCGTATCGATGCCTAGCCTGTTGAACAGGATGGCCAGCTCGTTGATGAGTGCGATGTTCAGGTCTCTCTGCGTGTTCTCAATGACTTTTGCTGCCTCGGCAACCCGAATGCTCGGCGCGCGATGAGTCCCCGCAGTGATGATGCTGGCGTAGAGTCGATCCACCAGATCGGCCACAGCGGGCGTTGAGCCGCTGGTCACCTTTCGAATCGATGGCAGCCTGTGCTGCTTGTCTCCCGGGTTGATGCGCTCAGGGCTGTAGCCGGCAAAAAAGTCGACGTTGAACTTCAGCCCCGACACCTGTTCCAGTACCGGCACGCAGTCCTCTTCCGTGCAGCCCGGGTAAACGGTCGACTCATAAATCACGATGTCGCCGCGCTTGAGCACAGCGCCAATAGTGCGGCTGGCGCTCAACAGCGGCGTCAGATCGGGCCGCTTGTGGCTATCGATCGGCGTGGGCACGGTCACGATATAGACATTGCAGTCAGCAAGCACTTCCGCGCTGCAGCTGAAGGTCAGACGCCTTGCGCTCCTGAGTTCGGCAGCTTCAACTTCCAGCGTGTGGTCCTCTCCTCGCGACAAGGCCTCCACGCGAGCGCGGTTGATATCGAAGCCAATGACGGACCTGGTCTTTCCAAACTCCACCGCCAGCGGCAGGCCAACGTATCCGAGCCCCACGACGGCAATCCGCATCTGATCCAGATCGAGAGTAGACATGCGCTGGGACTAGACCTTGTAGAACTCGCGGAACCACTCGACGAACCGCCTCACGCCCGACTCTACGGACGTATCCGGCTGATAGTGAATGTGCTGCTTCAGCAGCGAGGTATCAGCAAAGGTATCCGGCACGTCGCCGGCCTGCAGCGGCAGCAGGTCGAGAACGGCCTTTCTTCCCACAACCTTCTCGATGGCCTCGATGTAGGCCGACAGCTGGATCGGCTTGCTGTTGCCGATATTGAATATTCGCCACGGCGCGTTGCTGCTCGCCGGATCCGGGGCATCACTGCTCCAGTCAGGGTTTGGTTCGGCTATGGCATCACTCGACCGGATTACACCCTCCGCGATGTCCTCGACGTAGGTGAAATCGCGGGTGTGCTTTCCATGATTGAAGACCTGTATTGGCTTTCCCTCGAGGATGTTCTTGGTGAAAAGGAACAGTGCCATGTCCGGCCGGCCCCAGGGGCCGTAAACCGTAAAGAACCGCAATCCCGTCGTCGGCATACGGAACAGGTGGCTGTACGCATGCGCCATCAGCTCATTTGCTCGCTTGGTGGCCGCGTAGAACTGGAGCGGGTGCACCACCGCCTGATGCTCGCTGAAAGGCATATCGGTGCTTGCGCCGTAGACGCTGCTGGTGCTCGCATAGGTCAAATGTGGTGTCTGCGCATTCCGGCAGGCTTCGATCACATTCACGAACGCATCGATATTGCTGCGCACGTAGGCACGCGGATTCACGAGCGAGTATCGAACGCCCGCCTGTGCTGCTAGATGGATAACCCGGTCGAAGTCATGTCCACCGAAGCAGCTGTCCACTGCAGCCTGCTCCGCCAAATCCTCCCGAACCAGCGTGAAGCTGGCTCCGTGATCGGCTGCGAATCTGTGCAGTTCCCGCAGTCGCGCTTCCTTTACTGCGGGATCGTAGTAGTCGTTGACCACGTCAAAGCCGACGACCTGATCCCCACGCGCCAATAGCTTGAGACTCGTATGAAAGCCGATGAACCCAGCCGCGCCGGTTACCAGCACCTTCATGACCACACCCCCTGTGGCATTGAATTCCATGCCCGCGCGGCATCA
>JBFJJW010000037.1:0-18328 GCA_041612095.1 Solimonas sp.
CAAGCCGTTCAAGCTGGACGAGGTGCGAGAAGCACTCTCGGACCTCGGCGTGGCTGGCATAACGGTGACGGAGGTCAAAGGGTTTGGCCGCCAGAAAGGCCATACCGAGCTCTACCGCGGCGCCGAATACGTGGTGGATTTTTTGCCAAAAGTGAAGATCGAGGTCGCAGTAGGCGACGACAAGCTGGAAGGGGCGATGGATGCCATCAGCAAGGCGGCGCATACCGGCAAGATCGGTGACGGCAAGATTTTCGTCTTTTCACTCGACCAGGCCATCCGTATTCGTACGGGTGAGACCGGTAAGGACGCCCTGTAAGGAGCCCACCCATGATGCGTAAATATTTGAGTGCTTTAATGCTGGCCGCTGCCTGCGGCCTTTCGGCGCCGGCCTGGTCTGAAGAGGCCATGGATGCGGAGCCGACTTCGGCTCTCGTGGCCGAGGCGCCCGAAGCCATGGCAGCAGAAGCAGCGACCGAGGCACCTGCCGAGGCAGTGGTCGAAGTCGCAACCGAAGCTGCGGCAGAAGTCGCAGCACCGCAGACCACTGCTGATCTGGCCTACGCCCTCGACACCTTCTACTTCCTGGTGATGGGTGCATTGGTGATGTGGATGGCGGCAGGCTTCTCGATGCTGGAGGCCGGCCTGGTCCGCTCCAAGAACACGGCCGAGATTCTGACCAAGAACATCGGTCTGTTCTCGATCGCCTGCGTCATGTACATGCTGGTCGGCTACAAGATCATGTATCCGGGTGATGCGGCGATGAGCCCGTACTTCCCCGGGTTCGGCGGCCTGCTGGGCAAGGACGACAATGGCCTGGATGCTGTGCTCGCCGGCGGTGATGGCGCGCCCTACTACTCGACCCTGTCGGACTTCTTCTTCCAGGTGGTGTTTGTGGCCACCGCGATGTCGATCGTCTCCGGTGCCGTGGCCGAGCGCATGAAGCTGATGACGTTCTTCGGCTTCGCGATCTTCATGACCGGCTTCATCTACCCGATCCAGGGCTTCTGGAAGTGGGGCGGCGGTTTCCTCGATGCCGCTGGCTTCTCGGACTTCGCCGGCTCAGGTGTGGTCCACCTCTGTGGTGCGACCGCGGCGCTGGCCGGTGTGCTGCTGCTCGGCGCCCGCAAGGGCAAGTACGGCCCGGACGGCAAGGTCAACCCGATTCCGGGCGCCAACCTGCCGATGGCCACGCTGGGTACCTTCATCCTCTGGCTGGGCTGGTTCGGATTCAACGGCGGCTCGGAGCTCAAGGTCTCCAACGTCGATGAAGCCAACGCGGTTGCGCTGGTGTTCGTCAACACCAACATGGCGGCCTGCGGCGGTCTGATCGCTGCGCTGTTCATGTCGAAGATCCTGTTCAAGAAGGCGGATCTGACGATGGTGCTGAATGGCGCACTGGCTGGCCTGGTGGCGATCACCGCCGAGCCGCTGACGCCGAGCCCGATGTTCGCGACCCTGGTTGGCGCGGTTGGTGGCGTCATCGTGGTGCTGTCGATCCTGGGGCTGGACAAGCTGAAGATCGACGATCCGGTCGGTGCGATCTCGGTCCACGGCGTGGTCGGCATGTGGGGCCTGCTGGCGGTGCCGCTGTCCAACACCGATGCCAGCTTTGGCGCGCAATTCCTCGGCCTGGGCACGATCCTGGTCTTCGTCTTCGTCACCTCCAGCATCGTCTGGCTGGTACTGAAGATGGTGATGGGCCTGCGGGTCAGCGAGGAAGAGGAACACGAGGGTGTCGACATCTCCGAGTGCGGTGTCGAGGCATACCCCGAGTTCTCGAAGAACTAGTACTGAGAGTCTCCGGTGGGACTGGGGCGGGCGCGCAGGCGCCCGCCCCTTTTCTTTGTCCGGATCCGGTGCATGGCGCCACATGGCGGTGCGGGTGCTAAAATCCGCGCTCTGCTTTCTGGAGCCGCACTGTATGAAAATGCTGATCGCCGTCATCAAGCCGTTCAAGCTCGACGCCGTTCGCGAAGCACTCGCGGATATCGGGGTTCAAGGCATGACTGTCACCGAAGTCCGCGGCTTCGGCCGGCAGAAGGGCCATACCGAGCTGTATCGCGGCGCCGAATATACGGTCGATCTGCTGCCGAAGATCAAGCTCGAAGTCGCGCTGGCACCGGATCAGGTGGAGAAGGCGGTCGAGGCCATCCAGAAGGCGGCCAAGACCGGACAGATCGGCGACGGCAAGATCTTCATTTATGACCTTGACCAGACGGTGCGCATCCGCACCGGCGAGTCCGGCGTCGAAGCGGTTTAACCCGACTATTCAGCACGACCCCCGTCATCTTCGAAGATCGCGGGGGTTTTTCTTGTCCGTACATTCGCTGGGGGGACGTTAGATGAAAATCCTGATCTGCGCGCTGATCGCGCTGCTGCCGAGCCTGGCGCTGGCGCAGGACGGCGTCGATAGTGGCGACACCGCCTGGATCCTGACCTCGACAGCACTGGTGCTGTTCATGTCACTGCCTGGCCTCGCCCTGTTCTATGGCGGCCTGGTACGCGCCAGAAACGTGCTGTCGGTGCTGGTGCAGTGCTTCGCGATCGTCTGCGTGGTCTCGGTACTGTGGTTGATCTGCGGATACAGCCTGGCGTTTGCGCCGGGCAATGGCTTCATCGGCGGGCTCTCCAAGGCCTTCTTCGCGGGCGTAGGCGAGGGCAGTGTCAGCGGCACGATTCCCGAGACCGCATTCGCGATGTTCCAGCTGACCTTTGCCTGCATCACCCCGGCGCTGATCGTCGGCGGCTTTGCCGAGCGCATGAAGTTCTCGGCCATGCTGCTGTTCTCGGTGCTGTGGCTGTTTGCCGTGTACCTGCCGATCTGCCATTGGGTCTGGGCCAGCGACGGCTGGCTGTTCGAGATGGGCCTGCTGGACTTTGCCGGCGGCACCGTGGTCCACATTACGGCCGGCGTCGCGGCTCTGGTTGCCGCCCTGGTCCTGGGGCGCCGCCAGGGCTTCCCGCAGACGCCGATGATGCCGCACAACCTGACGATGACGGTCACCGGCGCCGGCATGCTCTGGGTCGGCTGGTTCGGCTTCAACGGCGGCTCGGCGCTGGCGTCCAACGGCAACGCCGCGATGGCGATCCTGGTCACGCATATCTCCGCCGCAGCCGGCGCGATGATGTGGAGTGCCATCGAATGGATCAAGTACGGCAAGCCCTCCGCGCTGGGCCTGGTCACCGGCATGGTCGCGGGCCTGGGCACGATCACCCCCGCCTCGGGTTTTGTCGGCCCCGGCGGCGCGCTGATCATCGGCCTGGTGGCGGGTCTGGTGTGCTTCAACGCCACCCACGCGCTGAAGCGTGTGCTCAAGGTCGATGACTCGCTGGACGTGTTCCCGGTGCATGGCGTCGGCGGCATCCTCGGCACCTTTGCCGCCGGCATTTTCGCGGCATCCACGCTCGGTGTGTTCAGTGGCCAGGGCTATGCCGAGGGCATGACCATGGGCAAGCAACTCGGCGTGCAGCTGATCGGCATTGCGGCCACCGGCACCTGGGCGGCGCTGCTGACCTGGGGTCTGCTGAAGCTGGTGAGCAGAATCACCGGCCTGCGCGTCAACCCCGAGCAGGAGACCATGGGCCTGGATACGACGCAGCACAACGAGCGCGGTTACGACCTGCAGACGCTGTAAGTTCGGAACGCGGAACCAGGGGCGGCCACCAGGCCGCCCCTACTTTTTGGGCAGCCGGTTGTGCGCACCATCGCAATGCGGCGGGTGTCGCGTCTGCTTGCAGCCGCACAGCCATAGCGTGCCGGTATTGGCCTTGACCGTGAGCTTCTTCGGCTCGATGCCGGTGCCGTGATGGGGGCCGTCGCAGAACGGCTGGCGCTGCGAGCGCCCGCAGGCGCACCACCAATACTCGCCGGGCGCCAGTTCTTCCAGCAGAAACGGGGTGCTTTGCGCGACGATCGGTGGCGGCAGCGTGTTCATCGGTTATCCATGCGGCAGGCCGCAGAATCGTACTAGACTCCACCCACTCGTCACCGTGAGGACTCCATGAACACCACCCTGCCCACCCTTGCACTGGTAGTGGCCGCCCTTTTCGGCGTTGCCGAAGCCGGCCAGATCTACAAGTACGTAGACGCGCAGGGGCGCGTGCATTACGCGGACCAGCCGCAGCCCGGCTGGAAGCGCGTCGATGTGCGTCCGCCGACCAATAGCCAGGAATCCGAGTGGAGCGAGCCCGGTGTAGCCCGAGGCGCTGACCTGGAACGCGCGGCCGAATGCGCGCGCAAGCAGGAGCAGCTCAAGACCTATCGCAATGCCGCGCGGATCGTCGAACGCGACAGCCTGGGTCGCGACAAGGAGTACTCTGCGGACGAGCGCAAGCAGCTGATCGAGAAGACCGAGACCGAGATCGAATCGCTGTGCAGCAGCGCACCTGCCAGCGCAGCGCCGCCGGCTGCGGCGGCGGACGAAGAGGTCGATGTCTCGGCGCCGCCGGAGGAGCTGCCCGAGTCGGTTTCCGACTACGAGGAAGCCCGCTAAGGGCCGCCTCGTAGCCTCTTCTGCCCGGGATTAGCCGGCCAGCGCCTTGCGCACAAATGTCGGCAGCGCGAAGGCGGCACGGTGGGTTTCGGCGTTGTAGAACTGCGCATCCAGGGCCGCGATGGCCTTGGGATCAAGACGCTCGGCCAGCGGACCTGCCTGCTTGCAGGCGATCGACCCTGACCACCAGCCCGACGGGTAGATCACCTGCGGGAAGTGCAGCAAGGTGGTCTCGGCGAAGCCAGCCTCGCGCATCGCCGCGTGCATTTCCTGAATCAGCGAAAGATGCAGCAGCGGCGACTCGGACTGCTGCACCAGCATGCCGTCCGGTGCCAGTGCCTTGATGCAGTCCAGATAGAACTTCTTGCCGAACAGACCCTCGGCAGGGCCGACCGGGTCGGTGGAGTCGATGATGATCAGATCGATGGAGCCGGCCTTGGCCTCCTTCATCCACTGGATGCCGTCGCCAAAGAACAGCGTCGCGCGCGGATCGTTGTTGCGATCGCACAGTTCCGGAAAGTACTGCTCCGACAGCCGCGTGACGCGCTCGTCGATCTCGACCTGGGTCGCGGATTGCACCTCCGGATGCTTGAGCACCTCGCGCAAGGTGCCGCAGTCACCGCCGCCCACGATCACGACGTTGCGCGGATTCGGATGCGAATTCAGCGCCGGGTGCGACATCATCTCGTGATACAGGAAGTTGTCGCGCGTCGAGACCATGGTGCAGCCATCGATCGTCATCAGCGTGCCGAAGGTCTCGGTCTGCCAGATCTCGATCTGCTGATACGGGGTCTGCTCGCTGTGCAGCTTTTCCGCCTTCAGCGAGAAAGCGGTGCCAGTCTTCTCGATTGCTTCGGTAAACCAGCTTCGGTCCAGGGCCATGTCATTACATCCAGAGTCGGTGGGGCCTACAATGCGCCGCATCCAAAGTGCGCCCGCAAGGGCCGCTAGTGGGTGGCTTATTTCGCGGCGCGAGTATAAACGCTACGCCTGCCCAACCGAGTGACGTTCTGGTGACTTCCAAGACCTGGTCTCCTGCCCATGCCCGTGAGCTGTACAACATGCCCCAGTGGGGCGAGGGCTATTTCGACGTGGCTGACAACGGCCACGTTGTCGTGCGCCCGTTCCGCGAGCAGTCGCCGGTTGCCATCGACCTGCACGCCCTGGCACAGCGCCTCGGCAAGGAAGGCCTGGAACTGCCGGTGCTGGTGCGCTTCGTCAATGTGCTGCACGACCGCGTCGACAGCCTGACCGGGGCCTTTGCCGAAGTCATCGGCGAGCTGGGCTATCGCGGCAACTACACCGCGGTGTACCCGATCAAGGTCAATCAGCAGGGAGACGTGATCGAGGAGATCGTGCGCCACGGTGGCGAGCGCGTCGGCCTGGAGTCCGGCTCCAAACCCGAGCTGGCGGCGGTACTCGGCATGGCCCGCCCCGGCAGCGTTGTCGTTTGTAACGGTTACAAGGACCGCGCCTACATCCGCCGCGCGCTGATCGGCCAGAAACTGGGCCACAAGGTCTACATCGTCGTCGAGAAGCTGTCGGAGCTGCCGCTGGTCATCGCCGAAGCCAAGTCGCTGAAGGTCGCACCGCTGATCGGTCTGCGCGTACGCCTGTCCGCAAACTTCACCAGCACACAGCAGAACACGGGCGGCGAGAAAGCCAAGTTCGGCCTGACTTCGCCGCAGGTGCTGGAGGCGCTGGAGATGCTGCGCGCTGCTGGCCACGTCGACGCGGTGCAGATGGTGCATTTCCATCTTGGTTCGCAGGTTGCCAATGTGCAGGACGTTGCCAAGGGCCTGCGCGAAGCCGCGCGTTTCTATGTCGAGCTGCGCCGCCTCGGCGCGCCCGTGGATGTGGTGGACGTCGGCGGCGGCCTCGGCGTGGACTACGAGGGCACGCGCTCACGCTCGTTCTGCTCGATGAATTACTCGCTGCGTGAGTACGCGCGTAACATCCTGCGCACGCTGCAGGAAGTCTGTGCAGAGCACGGCGAACCGGAGCCGAATGTGATCTCCGAGTCAGGTCGTGCGCTGACCGCCCATCACGCGGTACTGATTGCAGATGTCGTGGACCGCGACGAGTTGCCGTCGCGTACGCTGGAGGCGCCGGCCGCCGACGCGCCGGCAGTACTCAACGATCTGCACGCGCTGCTGGACCAGATCGATATCCAGGGTCCGATAGAAAGCCTGCACGATGCCGCGCAGTTCTTCTCCGACGCGCAGATGCAGTACACGATGGGCCTGCTCAATCTGACGCAACGCGCCTACGCCGAGCGCGCCTACTACGCGCTTGCGCATGCGGTGCTGCCGAAGCTGGACCCCAGCATCCGTGCGCAGCGCGAGGCCATCGACGAGCTGCGCGACAAGCTCGCCGCCAAGTACTTCTGCAATTTCTCCGTGTTCCAGTCGGTACCGGATGCCTGGGCCATCGATCAGGTGTTTCCGATCATGCCGATCCACCGCCTGCAGCAGCGGCCGGACGTGCGCGCCCGGCTCTGCGACCTTACCTGCGATTCCGACGGCCGCCTCGATCAGTACGTGGACCGCGAAGGCCTGATGCCTACGCTGGCTTTGCACGCCCTGAAGGATCACGAGCCGTATCTGATCGGCTTCTTCATGGTCGGCGCCTATCAGGAAATTCTCGGCGACATGCACAACCTGTTCGGCGACACCAATGCCGTGAACGTGGCGCTGGACCCCGCCAGCGAGGGTGGCTGGCGGCTGGAAGGACAGGAGCACGGCGACCGTACCGACGAACTGCTGCGCTATGTGCACCTGGAGCCGGAGCGCCTGTCGGCAGCCTACCGCGAGAAGATGGCCGCCTCCGGCCTGCCGGAAGCGGAGGCGCAGGCCCTGCTGGGCGAACTCGATGCCGGCCTCAGCGGCTATACCTATCTGAGCGCCTGAGATGAAGCTGCGGGAACGGGTCACGGACAGCGCGGCGCGGATCAGCGAACGCGGGCTGCACTGGGTCAGCAACGCCGTCGAGCGCCGCCTCAATTCGGAGAACTTCGTCGTTTCCGGGCAAACGCCGTTCGAGACACTGCACGACGACGGCCTGATCACGCTGCGCTACTACCCGCCGTTGGCTGGGGATGAAATCGCTGTCGGCAGCGGCACGCGACGCGTCGCCGCGCAGCGACATCGCGTGCCGATCCTGCTGGTACCGCCGCTGGCGGCCACCAGCCTCAACTTCGACTTGCTGCCCAATCGCAGCCTGGTGAAGTTTCTGCTGGCATCGGGCTACGCCGTTTATCTGGTGGACTGGGGCGACCCCCAGGCCGACCACCACCATCTGGGGCTGGCCGACTACACCACGCGCCTGCTGCCGGAGGCCTTGCAGCACGTCCGAACCCATAGCGGCGAATCCGAGGTCACGCTGTTCGGATACTGCATGGGGGGCCTGTTCTGCCTGATCTACGCCGGCTGGTCGCACGATCCGCAGATCCGCAACATCGTCACCATTGCCAGCCCCATCGACAGCCATCAGGCTGGTGTGGCCGGCCGCCTGCTGAAGATGATGGACGCTCCGCTGCGTGCGATCCAGCGCGTGCTGCCGCTCGGCAAGCTACCGTTTCACGGCCTGCCGATCGATCCGCGCTGGCTGCGCGTGCCTGGCTGGGCCAGCTCGCTGGCGTTCAAGCTGACCAATCCGCTGGGCACGGTGCAGGGTTATCTCGACTTGCTGATGAACCTCTGGGACCGCGACTACGTCACCGAATACCAGACCATGTCCAAGTGGTTCAATCGCATGCACGACTACCCCGGCGGCATCGTCCAGGACTTCGTGCTGAAGGTCGGCCTCGACAATCAGCTCGCCCGTGGCCAGATCAATCTCAACAAGACGCAGAAGTCGCTGCTGGATCGCATCGACTGCTCGCTGCTGGCCATCGCCGGCACCGGCGACAAGATTGTCAGCGTCGAGGCGGCGCGCAAGGTGCTCGACATTGTCGCCAGCACCGACAAGGACTTCATCCTCGCGCCGGGCGGACATGCCGGTGTGTTCGGCGGCAGCAAGGCGCCGGGCGCTGCATGGACGTTTGCCGCCGACTGGCTGAGCTCACGCTCCGACTGAACCCTGATCGGGATCTACGGCGCCGCGGCCGACAGCGGCTGCGGCCCGGAAACCGAGGCCGTGGTCGCGGGGCCGGGCGTCTGGAACAGGCCCAGCTCGCTCCGGAAGATATATGCCTTGAAACTGTCCACCAGGGCCTGATCCGGGCAGTCCTGCAGGCGCCCGGCGCAGGCGCGGCGCATGACCGATAGCGCGCCGAAATAGTCATCTTCGGGAACGCCGGCCATGTCGGCGATCAGCGACGGCAGCAGCGCGATATCCAGTATCGCGGGCGACTCCTGCAGCGCCGGAAGATAATTGGCGCGCAGCTGATACTGCGTAACCAGATCCGGTTGTGGCAATGCATAGCGATAGCCTGGCTGCGGCTCCTCGAAATACGCCTGATGGTCGCCGAAGTAGGCCCACAAGGTCGGCCGCGGACTGTTGATCAGGCCCTGCTCCAATTGGCGGTTGGCGGCGTCCAGGCGCTGCAGTCGCTGCACATAGTCGCTGAGCTTGGCTGCCAGGGTACGCGCTATGCCGGTCTGGTCCAGCCTGAATGCGACCGGCGTACGCCGGCTGTAGGGCGCGTGTTCCTTGATCGACAGCATGTACAGCAGTATCGGCCGCTCCGGACGCTGCACCTGCTGCTCGCGCAACAGACTCAGCGCCGCCTCGGCCAGACGCGCACCTTCCGCCAGATCCCATTCGTCGCCGGGCAGCGCGTCGTACTCCGGGAAGTCTCTCAGCGTCAGCACCCGATCGAAGCCCACGGCCTCGTACGTGCGCGCTGCACCGTAGAAGCGTTTGGGCGTCGGCATCAGCACCACGCTGTCATAGCCTGCCGCCGTGAAGCGGCGCACCAAGGTGCTCTCGACCTGCGGCGCGACGCTATTGAAAACCAGACTGCTGCGACTGCCGAAGTCGGCCGGCACCAGCCCGGTCAGCAGAGAGAACTCCGACAGCCAGGTCTTGCCGCCGTAGGTATGTACGCGCAGCAGACCGGCCGCTCGCGTCAGCGCATTGCGCTCGAACATCGCCAGCCGCGGCAGACGCGGACCCTGCAGACGGTACTGCGCCGGATCGAAGGTGGATTCGTGCAGCCAGATCACCACGTCCGGCAATTTCGCGGGCGGCACCGGCGCCTGTTGCGGCGCGTGGCTGCGCGCCGCAACAAACAGCGCCGGATCGCTGCCAGGCAGGGGCTGCATGAACTCGAAGGCGCTGTAGGAGAACACCAGGCGCGACATCACACCGCAGACCTTGTCGCGCCCACAGTCAGCGTCGTCGCGAAACACCTCCCAGGTGTGCTGATGGCGCCCGGCCCAGGCGATCGCACACCAGCCGGCCAACAGCACTGCGCACAGCGCGCGCGCCGATCGCGTCAACGTAGCGTCCGCGCGTCGACGCCAGGTCCACAGCAGCAGCAGCGCCACCAGCGCACCCCAGCCCGCGAGCGCCCACTGCACATTCGGGTAGCGTTTGACGATGCCCCAGTTCGAACCTTCCGACAGGAACACGAAATCCATCAGCGCCAGCCGGTTGCCGAAGAAGTGCAGCTTGAATTCGCCTATGCCCCAGATCAGCACCGCAACCGCAATCGCCGCCGCGATCGCCGCCGGCAGCCGGCCACGCGTGGCGGCCACCAGCAGGAACGGCAGCAGGAACAGCCCGGCGTTGATCAGCGTGCAGACTGCATCGTCGCTGTGCTGCAGGCTGATCAGCAGGGTGGCGGCAGCGGCGATCAGCACCAATACCGACAGCAGGCCGTCGCCGACCCGTGCGGCGGTAGTCACGATGGGATGAGGCATGCGCGGATTCTACGGCGCGCCCGGTGCGCCCGTGCGGTGCCTCAGGCGGCGGTCAGAAAGCGCGTCAGCTCGCGGCGGAAAACCCGCGGCGCCTCAAATGGCACGGCATGGCCACAGTTCTCCACTCGAACGACGCGCGCCTGCGGCACTGATTCGACAATGCGCAGCTGGCCCGCCGCCGGATACATCACCGACTGCATACCCACCATCACCGTCATCGGCGTACGCAGCTCCGCGAGACTGCGGCGCCAGTCGTAGTCCTCTTCCAGATACGAGCGCAGGCCATCCATGTACACCGACCAGTTGCTCATCGGCGCCACGCGCGCCATCAGGGCACCGTGGCGCGCCAGCCGCGTGAGCGTCTGCCAGCCACGACCGTGAAAGGCGTAGCCAAAGAACTCCGAGAGCGTGTGCCACAGCTGTCGGCGCAGCGGCGTCGGCACCTGGGTCAGCGCCAGACCGCGGTAGGGCAGCAAGGCCTCCATCAGCTGACGCCAGTGCTGCATGCGCTCGGGCTGCTGGGCACCCAGCAAACCATGCTCCCAGTCGGGGCCGTTACGCACGCAGGGGGCCTGATCGATGTGCAGGTAGCTGTGCACGCGCTCGAAGCCGTAGCGGCGGTGATACTGCAGTGCGGTGCAGGCGCCCATCGACAGTCCGCCCAGACGCACGCCCTGCAGATCAAGGCCCTGCAGCAGATCGGCGACGTCGTCAGCGTGCTGGTCGAGCATGCACGGTCGGCTCAATGCAAGACCGTGAGAGCGACCGAAGCCGCGCAGATCAGGAATGATGAAGCGATAGCGATGCGCCAGTGGCAGCGCAAACGGCAGCCACAGCGCTCCGGGCATGGCAAAGCCGTGCAGCAGCATGACCGGAATGCCGCGGCCGATATCGTAGTAGTGCAGACGAGCGCCGTCGCGCAGGGTAAGAGTAGGCATGCGCAGCGAGCCTATCGACAATCCGGATTGTTGAAAGTCCGCTTCAGGTGCTGCGATGGATTGCCAGCGGGGCGAAGGCCTGACAGGTCGGCATCAGCGACACGGTATTGATGTTCACATGCGGCGGCCGGCTGGCCACCCAGTGCACGGTGTCGGCGATATCGCCGGCCGTCAGCGGCTGCGTGTTCTCGTAGACCTTGGAAGCACGCCCGGCGTCGCCGTGGAAGCGCACCTCCGAGAACTCGGTACCGCCGCACAGGCCAGGCTCGATATCGGTGACGCGCAGCGGCGTGCCCAACAGGTCCGCACGCAGATTCAGCGAGAACTGCCGCACAAAGGCCTTGGTCGCGCCGTAGACGTTGCCCCCCGGGTACGGCCATTCGCCCGCGATGGAGCCGATGTTGACGATATGCCCGCGGCCGCGTGCCACCATGCCCGGCAGCATGGCACGGGTCAGCGTCATCAGGCCCTTGATGTTGGTGTCCACCATCTGCTCCCAGTCGTCCAGCGACGCTCGCTGCGCGGGCTCCAGGCCCAATGCCAGGCCTGCGTTGTTGACCAGCACGTCCACCGCCGAGAACTCGGCGGGCAGACCGGCGACAGCCGCTTCGGTGGCTCGGCGATCACGGATGTCGAAAACCAGCGGCAGTGCGCGCGGGCCCAGCTCGCTGACCAGTTGTCGTAGGCGTTCGCCGCGGCGCCCGGTGACGATGACACCCGCACCATCCGCAGCAAAACGCCGTGCGATGGCCACTCCAAACCCGGCGCTGGCGCCGGAAACAAAGACGATCATGGCCTTGCCTGTGGACGTGAATTCAGGCCGGCTTGTACCGCAAGCCGCCGCGCCAGAGCAAGTTCAGCGGCCACCCACGGTATGGGTCGTTCCCGAACGCTGCACCTCGTCAACCCTGGGCGCGGTACCGAACAGCCGATCCCCCAGTCCCATGCTCACACCCCACCAGTAGTTCTCGTTGCGGAAGTGATGGTAGCGATGCTCGCGTACGCGTCGCTGATAGTAGGCACCCAACACGCCGCGCCGTGGGCACCACGGGATATGCGCCAGAAAATGCACCCATTCGTAGTGCAGGCCCAGCAGCAGATACGTCGTCAGCCCGGTCAACACCCAGTCCTTCCACGGCCACAGCAATCCGACCAGCAGCAGCGCGATCGGCAAAGTCCAGGCATGAACATGCCGCGGAATGAACACCCATTCCGGATTCCAGGGGTCGGCGTGATGCCGGCGATGCGTCCTTGGCAGATGGAAGTCGAGCGTGACGCCGAAGATGCGCCTCGGCTTCCAGTGCAGCATGACTACATGGATCAGCCACTCGTTGATCGGGAAGTACGCCAGTAGCGCAAGGGCAATCAGCCCGTCCACCAGGCCGAAGCTGCCGAGGTACAGACGCCAGCTTCCGAACAGCAGCACGAAACCGGCAATCAGCTGGCTGCTCGGGTGCGCCCAGAACATCGCCAGCGCCGCGCGGGCATCGCGGGGCAAATGATCGGGGGGGCGCATCGGATTGCGTTGCGCGGTCTCTCCGGCCGCCATCATCTGCGCATCGGCAGCGTGTTTCTGACTCATTGGCGTCCCCTGCCCGGAAGCCCCCGGCATCTCGACTCGATGTTGCGCGCTTGCATGAAGGCGAGCGCCGATGGCGCCGATAACCGACGACAGCGCGGGGCTATCGCCGGTTATCGCCCGCGGCGTCTACTTCTTCTTCGCAGCGCTGGCGCGCCGGGGCTTACTGGCGACGGCACGCAGCTCGCGCAGCAGGGTATCGAGCGCGCCTTCGGCCTTGGATCCCTTGGCCCAGTCGCGGAACTGCTGCAGCCGATCCTCGTGCGCCATAACCCAGTCCAGTGCCGACTGAGCCGCACGCTGACGCAAGGTGATCAGATTCTTCTCGGCGCCGGTCAATGCTGCCTTGGCGCGATCGCCGACGACGCGGGCTTCGGCACCCAACTGCGCAATCGTGAACTTCACGGAGGACCGCGTGCTGCTGCTCTTTGCCTTGCTGCGCGCGGGCCGCTTGGCAGGTTTGCGCGCAGGTGCGGCTGCGCGGCGGACATTCGACTTCCTGGTTGCCTTCGCTGCCTTCTTGGCAACCGGGCTGCTCTTGCGCGTGCGCGGCTTTGCTTTTGCGGCCATGACCACCTCCGATGAAACGGGAGCCATGAGAATACGCGCATAACGGCCGTTGCGCGCGCCCGTCGCGTCCGCCCCCGCTAGTTGCGCTGGCCCAGCCACACGCCGAGGGCCGCAAGGCCGAACCCCGTCGTCTCGCGCACACCGAACTCGGCACCCAGTATCAACGCAGCCAGCAGCGCAGTGACAGGAGGCACCAGATAGAACAATCCGGCGACGCGTCCCGCGGCGCCCTGGCGCAGCAGCCACAGGTACAGCAACAGGCCGGCACAGGAGTTGACGAGTATTGCCCACAGGGTGCCCAGCACGACCCCGGCGGAAGGCACGAAGTGCAGGCCTTCCAGCAGCAGCGCGAACGGCAGCAATGCCAGCATCGACACGATCAGCTGCACCAACAGCGCGAGGCGCGGATCAAGATGCGTGCTGTGGCGCTTCTGATACAGCGTGCCGCCGCTCAGAGACAGCAGCGCGCAAACCATCAGCCCGTATCCCAGGATCGATCCCGGCAGCAGCAGCTTGGGCCCGATCACCAGCAGCACCCCCGCCAGTCCCAGCAAAAGTCCCGGCCAAGCCCAGCGGCGCAGGCGTTCGCCCAGCAGCAGCGCCGCGCCGAGCGCCGTCGTCAGCGGCATCAGGCCCGCGATCAGACCCGCAGCAGCCGGCGAGACACCGGCGCGCATGCCGGCATAGGCAAAGCCGAAGAAGCCGGCCTGCAGCATCAGCCCAGCGGTGGCGACATGGCGCAGTTCGCGGCGATCGGCCCGCGGTGCCGATCGCCACAACAGCCAGGCGCCAATGACCAGCGCCGAACCGAAGAAGCGCAGCACCGCGAGGGTAAACGCGCCGCTGCCCGCCAGGGCGAACTCTGCGGCGATGTAGCCGGTGCTCCACAGCAACACGAAGGCCAGGCCGGCAACGGCTTCGGTAGCGGGCGCACCGCGTGTGGCAGCAGTCATCGGGTCCGCTCGCGGGAAAGGGCGGCGCATGATACTGCGCGCCTTATACTGGGCGGCGTTCCCGGACCACCCGCCTCACGCTCATGCACGACTGCATACTCCATAACCCCCGCTGCAGCAAAAGCCGCGAAACGCTCAAGCTGCTGCAATCCAAGGGCGTCGAACTTCCGATCATCGAGTATCTGCAGCAGCCGCTGTCCAAACCGGAACTGCGCGAACTCTGCCGGCTGCTGGGCGCTGCGCCACTGACGATCGTACGCACCAAGGAAGACCTGTTCAGCGAGCTGGGGCTGTCCAAGGACAATGGCTACAGCGACGAGCAATGGCTGGACGTGCTGGCCGGTCACCCCAAGCTGCTGGAACGGCCCATCGTGCTGTATCGCGGCAAGGCCGCCGTCGGCCGCCCGCCGGAAGCGGTGCTTGCCTTACTGTGAACGCCGCGCCAACGCGCGCAGCAGCGGGCGG
Organism: Solimonas sp.; assembly: GCA_041612095.1. Lineage (GTDB taxonomy): Bacteria > Pseudomonadota > Gammaproteobacteria > Nevskiales > Nevskiaceae > Solimonas. The sequence goes on from JBFJJW010000037.1 coordinate 14,866, forward strand.
GTACCGTAGTAAAGCACGGCAATCAGTGGCGGTGCCGATAAGCCCCATACGGTGATGCCATAGAGGCCCACGAGGCCGTAATCGGCCATGAACTGCAGCGGACCCGCCTGAAAGCGCTGGGCCAGCTCCGTGACCGAGAAGATCGGCACAGGCGGCTGGCCGAACAAGGTCTCACCGGCGCGGTAATACGGCAGCAGCAGCGCGATCTGCAGCGGATACACGAAGTAATTGACCAGCTGTATGACCGGCTGGTTGAGGCGCAGCCAGAATCCAGCCAGCGCGCACAGCAGGGTGGTGGCGCCGAGGATCGGGAAGATGCCGATCACCGCACCCAAGGCCAGGGTCAGTGCGATCTTCTCTGGCGTGATGCCTTGCTTCAGTTGCGCCACGATCGGCGCCACGACACGCCGCTGCCAGAACCCCACGAAGCGCGATTGCTCCTCGGCGGTGCTCACGGACGCCGCAGCAACAGGTCCTCGAAGCGCGCTGCCTGCGGCAGCTTCCAGATCTGCAACAGCACGTAGGCAGCCATGGCCATGTTGCCCAGACCCAGAATCAGCAGCAGCCAGGCGATCCGCGCGGGCCAGCTACGCTCCTTGTAGGCCACCCACAGCCAGAACCAGAGAAACGCGAAGTAGGCGTCCAGCAGGGTCGCCACAAACCACGGGTTGTAGCCTGCCGACGGCTGCGACCACAGATCGACTATGGCCGGCACGATGCTGACGTGGCCGGTGGCCCAGGTTGAAACCGCGATCAGCCCGAGCAGGGCCAGCACCGCGAAGCTCGCTGCGACTTTCATTACCCCGCCTTCCTCAGCGTGATTTGCATGAGGTCGATACTGCCGGTGCGGAAGCCACATTCGCAATAGCTGAGGTAGTAGCGCCACATGCGCAGAAAGCGCTCGTCGAACTGCTGCACCACCTGATCACGCACCGCCAGCACGTTGCGGTGCCAGTGCGCGAGGGTATCGGCGTAGTCGCGGGCATAGAACTTGGCATCCTCGGCAATGAGGCCGGCGTTGGCTGCCAGATCCTGGAAGCGCCCGGGCGGGCACAGCATGCCGCCGGGGAAGATGTACTTCTGGATGAAGTCGCGCTTGCGGCGATACTCGTCGAAGATTTTCGGGCTGATGGTGATACCCTGGATCGCGGCGCGACCGCCCGGCTTCAGCGCCTTCGCTATGGTCGCGAAGTAGCCCGGCCAGTATTCCTCGCCAACCGCCTCGTACATCTCGATAGACACCACACGATCATAGGTCTCGACGACATCGCGGTAGTCACGCAGCTCGAAGCTGATACGGTCAGACAGGCCGGCGGCGGCGGCGCGCTTCTGCGCCTCGACCAGCTGCTCCTTGGACAACGTGATGCTGGTTACCCGGCAACCGGAGTGCTTGGCCGCATGGATCGCGAAGCCGCCCCAGCCCGATCCGATCTCCAGCAGATGATGCTCAGGCTTGAGCCCCAGGCGCTCGTACATCAGGCGGAACTTGTTGACCTGGGCGTCCATCAAGGTCTCGTTCGGCGGGATGAATGCGATGGCGTCGCCCTCGCTGGCGTCGTCACGTCCGAACACGCCTGACGAGTAGGCCATCGTATCGTCGAGCCACATCTTGTAGAACTCGTTGCCGAGGTCGTAGTGATACTCGATGTTTGCGCGCGCCTGTGTCTTGGTATTGGCATTGAGGCGGTGCTTGATCCAGCCGGCGACGCGCCCCAGCACGTTCTTCTCGTACGGGCCCTTGTAGTACGGCTCGTTCAGATACAGCACCGCCAACAACCGCGACAGGTCGGGAGAATCCCACAGGCCCTCGAGGTAGGCCTCGCCAAAACCGACTTCGCCGCCGCGCAGCACATGCCCGATCACCGCGCTGGAGCGGATATGCAGCACCCCATGCGGGCCGCTTTCGCTGCCCCGGAACTGGCGCTGTTCGCCGTTGGGCAGCATCACGTCCAGCGTGCCGATGCGCATGCCCTTGAGCATGTACATCAGGATGCGCAGACCCCAGGCCGTGCGCTCACCACCGCGCGCCAGCCCCGCCGGCAGATCGGGGGAGAACCCGTCTCGCGACAGGATGCGGTTGATCTCAGCGCGTTGCTCTTCGTTTTGCGGTTTCATCCGGCTCGCTTCCTCTCTCACCCGCGCCGGACGCATCCGGCGGCTCGTTGTTGTCCGTTCAGGTCACTTTCTGCAGGGCCTGCTCTGGCTTGCGATGGAACTTCGCGCCACGCAGCCACAGCTTCAGCGCCTCCCAATGAATGCCGAGCACGACCTTGACGGTCATCCATGGCATACGCAGGACCTGTCCCAGAATCGCGCCATCCGTCAGCGGCTTGCGCGCGCCGGCAAGCGTCGCGTCGAGTATGGGCTGATCCTCACGGGTTTCATGGATCACCACCCGCACCCGCGCCGCAGGCGCACTGAGCGTGAAGCGATACCGGCCGACCCGGTCGAGGAAGGGCGAGACATGAAACACCTTGTCCTTCTCCAACGCCTGTTCATACGGGAAGGGAGCGTGATCGGATGCCAGCACGTAGCAATGCCTCTCGCCAAAGGTGTTGCGCACCTCGACGATCACCGCACGCGGCGTGCCGTCTCGGTGATCGCAGTACCAGAGGCTGATGGGGTTGAAGGCAAAGCCGAGCACGCGCGGGAACGCCAGCAGCCGGATGCGCCCGCCCTCAAGGCGGATGCCGCGCTGATTCAGCAGCCCTTCGGCCCAGTGACGCAGGCCGCGGCCGTCGCCGTCGCCGTGGTCGGCGTCGCGCAGCGACAGCAGGTTGAAGCGGTTGTGTGAGAAGAAACGCAGGCGGCGACCCAGTTCCGGCAGGCGGTCGATATCGACCAGCACATAGAACACGCGGTAGACAAACCGGTACAGCGGCGGCACCCGGCGCCGGTGCATGACCTGCGTCGTGTACAGCGAGCCGTCCTCGTTCACAGCTGCGTCCATTTCGGCAGGCATTCGGCATCTATCCCCGCTACCGCGCGCAGGCCTGACTTGAGGCCATCCTCGTGGAACCCGAACCCGGTCCAGGCTCCGGCCCACCACAGGCCGCCCGCACCTTGGATGTCCACCATACGCCGATGTGTCGTCACGCTGTCGGCGCCATAGTGCGGATGGTCATAAACCACGTCGTAAAGAATCCTCTCGGCCGGGATTTCACGCGTCGGGTTCAGGGTCACGATGTAGTTCACCGGCCCCGGTATGCCCTGCAACAGGTTCATCCAGTAACTGCCGGAGATCGGGCGGTTGTGCACCTCCCGTGCGAAATCCGGCCGGAAGAAATCGGCGTCGTCGTTGATGTAGTTCCAGGACGCCCAGGCCCGCCGCCGCCGGGGCAGGTAGCTTTCATCGGTATGCAGCACCACGCGGCTGGCGTTGTAGGGGATGCCGCCGAGCACGCGCCGCTCCTGCGCGCTGGCATCCGCCAGCAGTCGCAGCGCCTGATCGGAATGGGTGGCG
>JBFJJW010000038.1:0-17967 GCA_041612095.1 Solimonas sp.
CACGCGCCTCATCCAGCTTGAGGTCGCGCGTCTTGATCACTTCGCCGATCAGCAGTCCCAGCGCCACTCGGCGCTGCGCGGTCTGTTCGAACAGCGTGTCCGGCAACATCGCCTTGCGCTTCTCGGCATCGGCCTTGGACATGTTCATGCGCGCAGCCGCTTCCTCACGCAGGCGAGGAATCTCCTGCGCAATCAACGCCTGCGGCAGTTCCAGCGGGTTCAATTTCAGCAGCTGCTCGAGTGCTTGATTTTTCAGACGACTCTGCACCGCCTTGTCGCGCTCCTTCTCCAAGGCGGCGCGGCACTTGGCGCGCAGCCCCTCGAGGCCGGCACCCTCTTCAACGTTATGGATCTTCAGGAACGCGTCGTCGACTTCCGGTAGCTTGGGCTCGCGAACTTCCTTGAGTTTGACCTCGAACTGGGCGGTCTTCCCGCGCAGGTTCTCGGCTCGATAGTCCTCCGGGAAATGCACATCGACGACAAACCCGTCGGGGCTGGCCATCTTGCCAGCGATACCGCTCTCCAGATCGGGCAGAAACTGCCCCGCACCGATCTCGAATTGCACATCCTTGCCTTCAGAGCCGGCAAACGGCTCGCCATCGAGCTTGCCAAGAAAATCGACGGTCACGCTGTCACCAGCCTGGGCGGCGCGTTCCACCGCGACAAACTCGCGACGGGCCTTGCGCAGGTTCTCGATCAGCTTGTCGACGTCCGCCTCGCCCACCTCGACCCGCGGACGTTCAATCTTCAGGGCTTCCAGCGCAGCCAGTTTTACCTCGGGATACACCTCGATGTGGGCCACATACTCCAGCGGCTCCCCCGGCTTCTCGACGGTAATGTCGATGCGCGGTTGACCGGCGGGCGTGACGCCGGCCTGGCTCAAGGCTTCCGGGTAGGTCTGGTTGACGATGTCGGAGATCGCGTCCATCCGTGCCGCTTCGCCATACTGCTGCTCAATAACCTTGGCCGGCGCCTTGCCCGGTCGAAAGCCCGGCAATTTGGCGCGGCTGCCATAGCGTTGCAGGCGCTCACCAACCGCCTTGTTCACCCGCTCGGCGGGAACACGCACGCGCAAATCCCGGCGCAGTCCGCCGGGTGAATCGACATGAACTTCCATTTATAAGGCTCTGATTAACGTTGATTTTACCAGCACTAAACAAATTCTGGTGCGAAAGGAGAGACTCGAACTCTCACGCCGCTAGGCGTTGGAACCTAAATCCAGTGCGTCTACCAATTCCGCCACTTTCGCGCGGGGCGCGCAGTATACCAGCGGCAATACCGTGGGATGGCGACCCCGATTCGGCATTTCGCAGCGCGCCAGCCGGGTCCGCAGGCATGCATCCTCCGCTTGATTATTTGTTGTTAATGATTATCATTTGAATCTCAGCCGAGGAGCCTAGAGCATGTCCAGTACATTGACGTTGCGCCCATCGCCGGCGCTTGCTGCCACCGCAAAACCGGCGACCCCTCGCATACAGAGCGATGAACTGCTGCGCGGAAACCGTGAGCTGGTCATCGAGCATCGCGGCCAGGAATATCGTCTGCTGCGCACGCGCAATGACCGGCTGATCCTGAACAAGTAGCACGCTGGCGCGGCGCGGAAACTGCGCGACGATCGACCCAGCGGTCGTTGGGGCAGCGTTTCCGATCGAGTTTGGCTACTCTTGCGGGCCCCTACACGTCGTTAATCAGACCGCGCAGACTATGCTCCCCCGCCCAGGCAGGACCTGGCCCCTTTTCTGGGGACTGGGCATCGCCGTGCTCATGGCCTCGGCGCTCGCGCTAACTTCAGGCGCGCTGCCGATAGCCGGAACGACGGTACTCAACTGGATAGGCTTGCCGGTGGGCGTACCCGCCCTGTCCTATGAAGCCACGACCCTGATGCACCTGCGGCTGCCGCGCCTGCTGCTGGCGCTGAGTGTTGGTGGAGCACTGGCTGCGGCGGGAGCCGCCATGCAGGGCCTGGTTCGAAATCCACTGGCGGACCCCGGCCTGATCGGCTTGTCCAGCGGCGCAGCGCTGGCCGCCTCTGCAGTCATGGTGCTGGGCTACACCTGGGATCTGGACCCAGGCCTGGCCAACCGCTGGCTGCTGCCGGCGGCGGCCTTCGCAGGGGCTGCCGCGGCCACCGTCCTGGTCTTGCGACTGGCGCAACACGATGGGCTTACCCGGGTCGCTACCCTGCTGCTGGCAGGTCTCGCCATCAACGCTGTCGCCGGCGCCGGCATCGGCTTTCTGGCGCATGTCGCCGACGACCAGGCTCTGCGCTCGGTCACGTTCTGGATGTTCGGCTCGCTGGCGCGCGCCGGCTGGCCGGAACTGGCGGTCGCGGTACCGTTGCTGCTGGTGCCCATGCTGCTGCTGCCGCGCGAGGCCTCAGCCTTGAACGCGCTGCTGCTCGGTGAAGCCGAGGCGATGCTTCTGGGCGTCGACGTGGAGCACCTGAAACGCCGAGTGATGGCACTGGTGATTCTGGCAGTCGGCGGCTCCGTGGCGGTCGCGGGCATTATCGGCTTCGTCGGCCTGATTGTTCCGCATCTGCTGCGACTGCATCTGGGCCCCGATCACCGGCGCCTGCTGCCGGCATCGGCATTGGCAGGTGCGCTATTGCTGACGCTGGGAGACACGCTCTCGCGCGCCTTGCTGGCGCCGAGGGAACTGCCGATCGGCATTCTGACGGCCTTGATCGGCGGGCCATTCTTTCTTGCACTGCTGTTGCATTACCGGCGCAGGCCGGAGTTGGCGTGAGCCTTAGCGCCCACCAGCTGCACTATCGGGTCAACGGCCGCAGCCTGCTTTCTGCGGTTTCGCTCGAGCTGCGCGCCGGTGAAGTGCATGCCGTGCTCGGCCCCAATGGCGCTGGAAAATCCACGCTGCTCAGGCTGCTGGCGCGGGAAATCAGTCCTGACGCCGGGGAAATCCGCTACGGCAACCGTCCTTTGCGGGAATGGCCTGGTGCGGTCCTCGCGCGCAACCGAGCCGTGATGAGCCAGCGCGACCAGCTGCTGTTCGCGTTCACCAGCGCCGAGGTTGTCGGTCTGGGGCGCCTGCCGTATCCACATGTCATGGTGGCTGAGAACGAGCACATCGTCGACGCCGCCCTGAAGCTGGTCGATGCCGACCATCTGCGGTCTCGTCACTACCCGAGTCTTTCCGGTGGAGAACGTGCGCGCGTACAGCTGGCGCGAGCGCTGGCCCAGATCTGGGACGCGTCGGAGGGACAAACACGATGCTTGTTGCTCGACGAGCCGACCGCCAGCCAGGATCTTGCGCACCAGCACCGCTGCCTGGGGATTGCGCGCGCGTTTGCAGCGCGGGGCGTAGCAGTGCTCGCGGTTCTGCATGATCCCAATCTGGTGCTCGCCTACGCCGACCAGGTCACGGTGCTGTGCTGTGGTGAAACCCTGGCTCAGGGCGCCCCGTCACAGGTACTGACCGCGGAGCTGATGAGCCGGATATACGGCGTACCGGTGCGGGTACTGAATGACCCGCTGTCGGGGCAGCGCTGGATAGACGTCGATAGCCCAGATCGTCGCTACTGAAAGATATGGTCGGGGTGACAGGATTCGAACCTGCGACTTCTTGCTCCCAAAGCAAGCGCTCTACCAAACTGAGCTACACCCCGTCCGAAGTACCGCCGCCGCTGGCCTGGCTGGCCGCAGGCGAACTGTCCGACTAGCCTGCTCCGAAGCCGCCGCTGCGGTTGAAGCGGAGCTTATACCGCATCGAACGCCCAAGCCCGATTGGCAACGGCTATGCGACGTCGTCAGATCGCCCTGCAGCGGTTGGTGGGTCGTGATGGATTCGAACCATCGACCAACTAGTTAAAAGCCAGCTGCTCTACCGGCTGAGCTAACGACCCATTCACCGCAGGGCGCGCATGATACCCGAATCAACCTCAGGCTTAAATCACCCGACGTACACGGTCGGATCTGCAACGCCGGCCGCAGCAAAGCCCTCTCGGCGCAGACGACAGGAGTCACAACGTCCGCAAGCGCGCCCATCAGCATCCGCCTGATAGCAGGAGACGGTGAGCGCATAGTCGACGCCCAGACGCTGGCCCTCGCGGATGATCTCGGCCTTCGACATCTTCAGCAGGGGCGCGTGAATGCGGAGCGCGTTGCCTTCTACCCCCGCTTTCGTCGCCAAACCTGCGAGTTGCTGAAATGCCGCGATGAACTCGGGACGACAATCCGGGTAGCCGGAGTAATCAACGGCGTTGACGCCTATGAACAGATCGTGTGCGCCCAGAACCTCGGCCCAACCCAGCGCCAGGGAAAGAAACAGCGTATTGCGCGCCGGCACATAGGTCACCGGGATGCCGGCTGCCGCAACCTCCGGGACTGCGATCCGGTGATCGGTAAGCGCCGAACCGCCGACGACATCAAGATTGACATGAATGGTCTGATGCGCCGCCACGCCCAGCGCCTCGGCGACAGCGGCCGCTGCTTTCAGCTCGGTCACATGTCGCTGCCCGTAGGACACGCTCAGCGCGTGCACCGAAAAACCTTGCTCACGCGCCATTGCCACCACGGTGGCCGAATCCAAGCCACCGGACAACAGCACCACTGCCTTGGCAAGCGAGTTCGTCATCTTCAGCGACCCGGCTGATTGCCCCAGAGAATCTTGTGCAGCTGCAACTGGAATCGGACCGGCAAGCGGTCGGCCAGCACCCAGTCTGCGAGCTCGCCCGGCGCCAGCTGATTTTGGCTGGGCGACAGCAGGACAGTACAGCGGCGATCGAGCGCCTGGTCGCTGATCAGTGCCCGCGCCCACTCGTAATCCTCGCGACCACACAGGACGAACTTGAGTTCATCATGCGCCTGAAGCACTTCGAGATTCCGCCACAGGTTGCGCGCCGACTCGCCGGAGCCTGGAGTCTTGATATCCACAATGCGCCGCACGCGCAGGTCCACAGCGGAGATATCCATCGCGCCGCTGGTCTCAAGCGATACCTGATATCCGGCATCACACAATGCCGACAACAGGGGCAGGCAGGCTTTTTGCGCCAGCGGCTCGCCGCCGGTCACGCAAACATGACGGGCAGCGTGCTGCGCCACCTCGCCGAGCACATCCGCCAGCGACATCCACTGTCCACCGTGAAACGCATACGCGGTGTCACAGTAATGGCAGCGGAGGGGACAGCCGGTGAGCCGCACAAACACCGTCGGCCAGCCAACCAGGGAGGACTCTCCCTGGAGGGAGTAAAAGACTTCCGTGATCTTGAGCCGGGGGGTCGCGGTCTCAGCAGCAATGACGCTCAACGCAGGGCCAACCGCTTAGTTGGCCGACTCCAGCCGCTGCTGAGCAAGACGAGCCGCATTGGTCTGGGGATACATCTGTATGACTCTCTGCAAGCTCGCGCGGCCTTCGCTTTCCTGCTTGAGTTCGATCTGGGTAAGGCCCACCTTCAACAGCGAGTCCGGTGCACGTGAACTGGTGGAAAATCTTTGCACCACCGTCTGGAACGCGGTCAATGCCGACTTGTAGTCGCGCTTTACGTAGTACGCCTCGCCGGTCCAGTAGAGCGCACTGTCGGCGTAATGACCATTGGGCCAGCGCTCCAGCACCGCGCGGAACCCGCGGATTGCATCGTCATACTTGCCGTTTTTCAGCGAGTCGAACGCGGTCAGATACGCGCCTTCTTCCTCCTGAGAGGCCCCGCTACCCTGGGAGATAACGACCGGAGCAGCCGCCCCACCGCCGGCCACGGCCGGCGCACCCGCGGGGGGAACCGTCGGCGCGATCGGCGCGTTCTGAGGTGTGGTCATACCCGAAGTCAGCGGCGGCTGGGCATAGCCAGAACCCGCCGGCTGATAGTTGGCCGACGGGTTCTCGAAACGCTGGATGCGTCGATCCAGGTCGAGGTACTGCTCGCGAGCGCGGCGCTGCGCCTGATCAAAGTCGTAACGCAGACGCTCCATCTCGCCGCGCAGCGCTCGAATATCATCGCGCAGGCGCAGGTTCTCCTGATCCATGCCAGTCAAGTTCACGGCATCAAGACGCCGTGACAGTTCAGCCAGCTTGGTCTCTGCCGTCTGCAGGCGACGCTCCTGCGGCGACAGACTGTCGCTATTCCCCGATATCGGACCGCCGTAGCCAGTCGCACAGGCAGCGAGAAGGCTGACGGCACAGAGAACAGGTAGACGGGCGTGGATACGGGACATGGCGACCAGAGACATTTAGTGAGCGAGAAGTGACACTCTACCCCGATTCTACTGACGGATGATCTGCACGCGACGGTTCTCAGCATAGGAGGCCTCGTCGTGGCCGAGATTGGCGGGACGCTCTTCGCCGTAGCTAATCACCGAAAGCTGAGCACTGCTGACGCCCTGTGCGGTCAGAGCGGACTGCACGGAATTGGCGCGACGCTCGCCCAAGCCGATGTTGTACTCACGCGTCCCGCGCTCGTCGGCGTGTCCTTCCAGGCGCACCTTCGCAGCCGGATTGGCGGCCAGATACTTGGCATAGCTGTCGACCACGCTCTGATACTCAGGCTTGATCGTGCTCTGGTCGTAATCGAAGTAGATGATATTGGTGCTGAGCGCCCGCTCCGCTTCGACGGAAGCGTCGTAGCCGCCTTCACCGCCAATCTGCGAGGCGGAACCGGAAATATTGTCGTTGTATGCCGTGCCGGACTGGGTGGCCGCGCCTTGGGCGCGACCGTCGTCGGCGGTGCGCTTGCCGGAGGATGCGCAGGCGCCGAGCGCCAAAGCGGATAACAGCACGAGTGAAAGGCGGACGTTCTTGTTCATGGGCTTGTACATGGGTGTAACTCCTGGGGGATACAGCGTAATGCAGTAATTATGAACGAATCAGGGAACAAAAATTAGGGGATCAGCGCGCCAACGGAGACCAGGCCGGCTCACGTACGTCTCCTGCCTGGCGCAGGCTCTGCCTTACCCGCCCGTCAATGGAGACCGTGGCCAGCTCCGCTCCCCGCGCACCCTGCGTCGCGTAGATCACCACGGCGCCGCCAGGGGCAAAGCTCGGGCTCTCATCGAGTCGTCCATCGCTCAGCAGGCGCAGATCGCCGGTCGCGAGTTCCAGCACTGCAATCCGGTAACGACCGGCGTCCAGATTGACCAATACGATGGACTTGCCATCCGGTGCATAGCTGGCACGCAGGTTCTGCCGCCCCTGGAAGGTCACGCGACGGGCGTCGCCACCGTCTACGCTGACCTCATAGATCTGGGGCGCACCGCCCCGGTCGGAGGTAAAGATCAGCTTGCTGCCGTCCGGAGACCACGAGGGCTCGGTGTCGATCCCGTAATGATCCGTAAGCCGACGCCGATTGCCCCCATTTACATCCAGAACGTAGATGTCCGGGTTGTTCTCGAACGAAAGCGTAATGGCCAGACGCGTACCGTCCGGGGACCAGGCCGGCGAGCCGTTGATTCCCTTTTCGTTGATCAGCTTTCGTACCTGACCGGTGGCCAGCGTGTGGATGTAGATAGCCGACCGACCGCGCTCATAGCCGACGTAAGCCAGTTGCTTGCGATCCGGCGACCATGCGGGCGACATCAGCGGCTCGCGAGAAGTCGCCACCACCCGCGGATTCTCGCCGTCGGCGTCGGCCACGACCAGCTGGAAGTTGCGTTGATAACCCAGACCGGTGGCTACGACATATGCGATCTTGGTATTGAAGTAGCCGGGGATGCCCAGCAGCTTCTCGTAGATCAGATCCGAAATCTGATGCGCGACATAGCGCATCTGATCAAGGCTGCGCACCGGAATGTCGTAGCCCAGGATCTGCTTGCCGTTGACGGTATCCAGCAGGAAGAAGCGCACGAAGAAACCGCCGGTCTCGGTACGTCCGACCTGTCCGATCACCAGGTTATCCATCCCCTGCGCACGCCAGGTACCGTAGTCCACCTGGGCCACCTGGGACGGCTTCTGCAGCATGTCGGTCCGCGGCAGTGTGCGGAAGCGACCGCTGCGGCTGAGGTCGTTATCGACGACCTTGGCCAGATCGAGCTGTACTTCATCCACCTGCGTGAACGGCACGATGGCGATCGGCAGGGCCGACACATCACCCCCCGTCACGGTGATCTCCAGCTCCGCGCGCGCGGGCACCGCAAGCAGGCAAAGCACGACGGCCAACAGGCTAATTAATCGCATAAGCGCGCATCCTCAACGAGAACTCATGAAGCCCGGCTGAACCGCCGGGCTGAACTATTGTGTAGCTAAATCCCACCGCTTCAACAGGCGTCCGGCGTCGGACAGAATGTGACGTTCAAAATACGTTCAAACAGGCTGGGGTCCGGCGGCGAAGGCAATGGACTGGCCTTCAGCACAGCATTCTCTACCGAGCGATCCAGCACGGCGCTGCCGCAGCTTCTGACGATACTGGCACGTACGACTTCGCCGCCCGGCAGTTGTTCCACGCGCACCAAGCAGTTGAACCGATCCGCAGACGCCGGCGGTCGTTGCCAATTGCGACGAATCTTGTCGACTATCGCGGCCGACCACGGCGCTTGCGCCGCGCCGCGCGCCGCCGCCGCACGTGCGGCGTCCTCGGCTGCCGCTATCGCCATCATCTCATCGCGCCGGCGCCGATCCTCGGCCTCCCGCTGGCGCTTGATCCGCTCCAGCTCCTTGCGCTCCTCTTCGAGCTGGCGCTTGCGCTCCTCGTCAATCTGACGCTGACGCTCCTCTTCCGCTTCCTTGATCTTGCGCTTGATCTCGTCCTGTCGCTGCTTTTCCTCTGCCGCCTTTTTCTTCTGCTCTTCAACCCGCGCCCGCTCGGCTTCAGCCTTGATGCGCAACTCATCCTGCTTCTTGCGCTGCTCTTCCTGCCGTCGCTTCTGGGTTTCCTCTTCAGCGATCCGCTTCTTTTCCTGCAGCCGCTGCTGCTCCTGCAGACGCTCTTGTTCGCGGCGCTGCTCCTCGATCTTCTCCTGCTGTTCCTGCTTGCGCTGCTCCTCGAGATTCGGGCGCTCAGGCTCTGGGGCCGGCTGCTGCGGACGCTCGCTGATCACCAGAGCCGCCTGAATCACCGGCGGCGCCACGATCTTGCGCGGAAACAGGCTGCCCGCAAACAGCAGCGCAAACAGAGCCAGATGCAGCAGCGTGGCTGCAATCAAATAGCGACGATTCAGCTCCATCAGCGTGCGCTACCGGCGTCCTCTTGAGGATCGAACATGAAGCCGATCTTTCGAGCGCCGGCATCGCTCAGCAACTGCATGCCACGCGCCACATACTCATAAGGCGCCTTGGCGTCACCGCGAACCAGGATCATCTTCTCAGGGTTCGCGCGCACCAGCGCTCCAACCTTCTCGGTCACCGCCTCGTCACTCAACGGCGTGTCCTGATTGTCGCCGACGTTCAGGAAGTACTCGCCCGAGGGATTGACGGCAAACACGACATCCTGCTCATTGGAGGTCATGGAAGCGGAGTTGACGTCGGGCAGATCGACTTCAATGCCCTGCACCATCAACGGCGCCGTCACCATGAAAATGATGAGCAACACCAACATGACGTCGATGTACGGCACGACGTTGATCTCGGAGGACAGCTTGCGGCGCGCCATGGGCCGACCCTCAGCCTTGCTTACCGTGGCGCAGGCCGCGGTCTATGATGCCGATCATCTCTTCTGCAAAGGTGTGGAAGCGGTTCTCGGTGCGCTCCAGGCGGCTGATAAAGAAGTTGTAGGCGATGACCGCCGGAATCGCGGCGAACAGACCCATCGCAGTGGCGATCAGCGCCTCGGCAATACCCGGCGCCACCGTGGCCAGCGAGGCCTGCTTGACGTTACCGATGGAAATAAAGGCATTCATGATGCCCCACACCGTTCCAAACAGGCCCACGTAGGGGCTCGTGGAGCCGATGGTGGCCAACAGCGAAAGGCTGCCCTCCAGCCGCTCGACCTCGCGTACTTCCGCAACCCGCATCTGGCGCTGCACCGCCGCCAGCGCGTCGTCAGGCTCCATGCGCCCGGCGGTTTGCTGGCGCGTGTACTCCTCGTAGCCGGCCGAGAAAATCGCCGCCAGGCCGTTCGGCTCCGGACCCTTACGCACCGACTCGTAGAGATCGGACAGGCTGCCGCCGCTCCAGAAGCGATCCTCGAACGCCTCCGACTCGTTGCGCGTCTGCGCAAACAGCTTGCGCTTGGCGAAGATCACCGCCCAGCTGACGATCGAGGCGCCGACCAGCAATAGCAGCACGATCTGCGCCAGGGCACTGGCCTGCAGAACAAGATGAGTCATGGACAAGTCGGTGGTCATGGCAGTCGCTGAGTTTCCGGTGAGCTATCGCTGGCGGCAGCACCAGCAGGGTAATGAATGATTTTATCTTGAACGAAGCGCGATCACAGAGCTTGAACGCAGGTGCCGGAGTCTGAATCGGTCTGACGATGCATCAGCTCGGCAAGTTCCGCAGGAATCGCTTGAGGCCTAAAACTTTCGGCGTTGACGCAACCCACCCGAACCCGGGCCTGGGCCAGGCGCTGACCGTCCGCGGGTCGGGTCAACACCTGCTGAAACTCAATGCTGGCGCGCCGCAGCTGGCCAATCACGGTAACGACCTCGAGCGCGTCGTCCAGTCGCGCCGGGCGCCGGAACTCGATCGACAGGTCGGCGACCGTGAACGCCACACCCAGTTCCAGGCGCAGGCGCTCCTGACCGACCCTCAAGCTGCGCAGCCATTCGGTCCGCGCGCGCTCAAACCAGCGCAGATAATTGGCGTGGTAAGCCACTCCGCTGGCATCGGTGTCTTCGTAGTAGACCCTGAACTGGAAGCGGCTGGGCGTATCGCTCATGCGCCGAACAGGTCGGTGGAGGAAGGCCGCTCTGGCTCCGGCAGGCCATAGTGCTGATAGGCCATCCTGCCGGCGACCCGGCCGCGGGGGGTGCGCATCAGGTATCCCTGCTGGATCAGATAGGGCTCGATGACATCCTCAAGCGTATCCCTCGATTCGCCGATGGCGGCCGCCAGATTGTCGATGCCGGCTGGGCCGCCATCGAACCGTTCAATCAGCGTCAACAACAGCTTGCGATCCATCAGGTCGAATCCGTTGCGATCAACGTCCAGAAGCTGCATCGCCTCTCCAGCCGCCTGTTCGGTGATAACGCCGCTGCCGCGTACTTGCGCGTAATCCCGCGCACGCCTCAGCAAGCGGTTGGCAATACGCGGCGTACCTCGCGAGCGGCGCGCGATCTCCAGCGCGCCCGCAGGCTCCAATGGGGTCTTCAGTATCGTTGCCGATCGGGTCACGATACGGGTCAACTCTTCGGTCGAGTAGAACTCGAGGCGCTGCACCAGGCCGAAGCGATCACGCAGCGGGCTGGTCAGTGCACCGGCTCGGGTGGTGGCGCCCACCAGCGTGAACGGGGGCAGGTCCAGTCGGATCGACCGCGCTGCCGGCCCCTCGCCGATCATGATGTCGAGCTGGTAGTCCTCCATTGCCGGGTACAGCACTTCCTCGACCACCGGGGACAGGCGGTGTATCTCATCGACGAACAGCAGATCGCGCGGTTCAAGATTGGTAAGCAGCGCGGCCAGATCACCCGGGCGCTCCAACACGGGTCCGGAGGTTTGCCGCAGGTTGACTCCCATCTCCTGCGCCAGGATGTGGGCGAGCGTGGTCTTTCCGAGGCCGGGAGGGCCGAATATAAGCACGTGATCCAGTGCCTCGCTGCGGCGCCGCGCCGCCTCGATGGCAATGCTCATCTGTTCGCGCACCGGCGCCTGACCGACATACTCCTCAAGCTTCTGCGGGCGAATGGCCCGTTCGATCCGCTCGTCGTCGGCTCCTGCACGGGTAGATACAAGGCGTTCGGATTCGCTCATCGCACTGCGCGCTTGAGCGCTTCCTGAATGATCTGCTCGGTGGTCATGCCGTCCTTATAGACTGCTTCGGTGTAGCGCTGCACTTCCACCGGCTTGTAGCCCAATGCGGCCAAGGCGCTGCGCGCCTCGACCAGGGGTATGCTCGATACCGCGCCGCCCAGTCCCGGCCTGGCCTCTCCACCTGCCTTGTCGCGCATCTCCACCACCAGGCGCTCCGCCGTCTTTCGGCCGACGCCGGGCAGCTTGGTCAACCGCACCGCGTCGCCCGCACGAACTGTCTCCCAGAAGTCCTCGACACTGCCCCCGGACAGCACGGTCAATGCCAACTTGGGGCCCACGCCCGATACCTTGATCAGTTCCCTGAACAAGGCCTTTTCCCGTTCGGTTGCAAATCCAAACAGCAGATGCGCGTCCTCGCGCACGGTCATATGCGTGTACAGCGTGAGCGTGTCGCCTACGGCCGGCAGTTTGTAGAAGGTCGACATCGGCGCCTCGACCTCATAGCCCAGCCCGCTGACGTCGATCAGCAGCAGCGGTGGCTGCTTGAGCAGCAAACGCCCGGTGATCCGGCCAATCATCGCGCGCCCCAGTTTGCACCCAGACGCGCGCCGGACTGCTGCCGGGTAGCCCGCACATGCGCATGGGTCAGCGCTACCGCAAGCGCATCAGAAGCGTCAGCAGCCAGCCGCTCGCGCAGGTTCAGCAAAACCTTGACCATGTGCTGTACCTGTTCCTTGTCGGCCCGACCTCGGCCGGTTACGGCGAGCTTGACCGAAGCCGCGGCGTACTCAGCTGGCTCCAGGCCGGCCAACGCACAGGCGCACATGGCCACTCCTCGAGCCTGGCCCAGCACCAGGGCACTCTTGGCATTGGTGCTGTTGACAAAAACCTCTTCAATGGCCGCTTCCTCGGGAGCATGGGTTTCAATAACCGTCGTCAGCGTCTGCTGGATCAGCAGCAAGCGCTCCGCCATCGTGCCACGGGTCGCGTCAATTCTGCCGCAGACGACAACGCGGCTGCGGCCCCGTTCGACGTCGATGACACCGTACCCGGTGTACCGCGAGCCGGGATCTATACCCAGTATTCGGGTGACCGCGCTCACCCCTCGCCCAGATCGGCATTGGAGTAAACGTGCTGCACGTCATCAAGATCTTCCAGCATCTCCAGCAATTTGCTGACGACCTCTGCCTGCTCGCCGACGACCGCGACCATCGTTGCCGGACGCAGCGTCACATCGGCCTGCACCGGTTTGTGCCCTTTGGCGTCCAGCGCCTTCAACACGCCCTCATAGGCTTCCGGCGCGGCAAGCACCTCGGTAAATCCATCCTCGCTGATCACATCGTCTGCACCCGCCTCAAGTGCGACCTCGAGGATTTGCTCGTCCAGCGCGGTATCGCCACCGGTTTCAAAGAAGATCTGGCCGGTGCGGCTGAACAGATAGGCTACCGAACCGCTGGCACCGAGACTGCCGCCATTCTTCGAGAATGCATGCCGAACCTCGGCCACCGTGCGTGTCGGGTTGTCGGTCATGCAATCAACAATGACCGCGACGCCACCCGGGGCGTAACCCTCGTACCGCACCTCTTCAAACTGGTCGGCGGCCCCCTCACCGGTGCCGCGCTTGATGGCCCGCTCGGCAACGTCCTTGGGCATGTTGGCGGTCAGCGCCTTGTCG
Source organism: Solimonas sp. (assembly GCA_041612095.1). Lineage (GTDB taxonomy): Bacteria > Pseudomonadota > Gammaproteobacteria > Nevskiales > Nevskiaceae > Solimonas. The sequence continues at coordinate 13,466 of JBFJJW010000038.1, forward strand.
AGCGCCAACCGCAAGCGTGCATTTGCCTTGGGATCGCCACCACCCGTGCGGGCAGCAACCGTAATTTCACGTATGAACTTGGTGAACAACTTGCCGCGGCGGGCATCTTCAGCACCCTTGCGCGCGGCGATACTTGGACCACGACCCATAGGATTTAGCGCGCTCTGTTCAGAAACTCAAACGCAGACCGACATGCACGCTGTCATCCGCCTTGACGTCGGTCAGATTGGCGATATCAATGCGAACTTCGCGGTAGCCAACATAGACGGACGCGTCCTTCAGCAGCTGATAGTCAACGCCAACGCCAACTTCGTAATACTTGTCCACCTGACCAAAACTGGTCACATCCGGCGCACCATAGCCGTACAGCGAGAACCCGACGCGCTCGTAGCCGGGAAGGCGCACTTCCACCTGCCCGCCCAATGCAGCGGCGCCGCCGCTGTCATCGTCACGGCCAATGTACACCGCACGCACGCCCAGACCCGCCGCTACATTGGCGTTGCGGATGCCGGTATCGCCGGTCAGCATGACGCCGGTATGCACGACCAGCAGATCGTCGTTGCGCTTGGGCCGCACGATCGCACCCACGTCGTACTGCCCCTTGGTGTCGCTCAGCAGCCGCGACAACGGGCCGTACACCGCCAGGCGGAAGCTGTTGTCGCCCACCGCAAAATCGACAATCTCCGCGCGCGCCACGCCAGCCGACAGGCACAGCAGCAGCCCGATGGAAAGGCGGCGTCCCAGCGTATAGATACTCATCATGCAGTGTTCCCCAGTTAGGTTATTTTTTAGCCTTGTTGACGGCATGGATAGCACGGCCGTCCACGGCCAGCACCGCTTCATGGAAATTCTCCGACAAGGTCGGATGGCCGTGCATGGTCAGCGCGATATCCTCGCACGTAGCCGCGAATTCCAGTGCCAGCACAGCTTCCGCCAGCAATTCGGATACATAAGGGCCGCACATGTGAACGCCCAGTATTCGATCGGTCTTGGCGTCGGCGATGATCTTGATGCTGCCAGCAGCCTGCTCCATGGCCTTGGCGCGCGCATTCGGCGCAAATGAACCGGCGCCGGTCTTGACCTCATGCCCCTTGGCCTTGGCCTGCTCTTCCGAAAGCCCGACCCACGCCACCTCGGGCGAGGTGTAGATCACGCTCGGCACCGCGTTGTAATTGACCTGGGTGTGGTGGCCCGCAAGCTGCTCAGCCAGCGCGACCCCTTCCTCGATCGCCTTGTGCGCCAGCATCGCACCACCGGTGACATCGCCGACCGCATAGACGCCGGCGGCGCTGGTCTTGTAGTGCGCATCGATCTTTACGAAGCCGCGCTCATCCAACTCCACGCCGGCCGTCTCGACGCCGAGATCCTTGGTGAACGGCCTGCGGCCGACCGCAACGATCAGCTTGTCAAAGACTTCCTTCTTCTTCTCGCCGGCCGCCTCGTACTCAAGCGTGACCTTCTTGCCATCGCTCTTGGCCGACAGCACCTTGGCGCCGAGGCGAATGTCCAGGCCCTGCTTGTTGAAATGGCGCAGCGCCTCCTTGGATATCTGCTTGTCCACCATCGGCAGAAAATCGGGCAGGGCTTCGAGTATCACGGTCTTGGCCCCCAGACGGGACCATACGCTGCCCAGCTCGACCCCGATCACACCGGCACCGATGATGCCCAGCGTCTTCGGCACCTTCTCGAAATCCAGAGCCCCCCATGAAACGACAAATCGCTCGCCATCCATCGGCGCAATCTTGAGATTGACCGGCTCGGACCCGGTAGCAAGGACGATATGCTTGGCTTCGAGCGTCTTGGTCTCGCCCTTGTGCGTGCGATATTCGACTTTGCCGCCACCCAGCAGCTTGCCGAAGCCTTCGAGCCCCGTGACCTTATTGGCCGAGAACAGGGTCTTGATGCCCGAGGTCAGCTGACGCGACACCGTATTCTTGCGCGCCTGCATCTTGTCCAGATCAAGCTTGACGTCGCCGGCATTTATACCGTGCGTGCCCAGCTCATGGAGCGCGCGGTGATAAAGCTCACTGGACTCAAGCAGAGCCTTGGAGGGGATGCACCCGGCGTTGAGGCAGGTGCCACCAAACGCGGGCGTGTTGTCGCGATTCAGCCAGCTGTCGATGCACGCGGTCTTGAAGCCCAGCTGCGCAGCGCGGATGGCACAGGGGTAGCCGCCGGGACCGCCGCCGACTACCAGAACATCGTATTGATCTGTCATGGTGCTCGCTTCCAATTTGCGAGCATTCTAGCCGCCTGCGACTCCGGTCGTCACGGCACAATCACCTAGAAACCCGAGCGCGGCGACAATCAGACCGTTGCCGCCAGATCCGGGGCCGCGCTCAGGCGCGGGCCAGTGTCTGCGCCATCACCTCGTCGCCCGCCGCCACGGCGTCATGGCTGTTGCGTTCGTAGGCGTCAACCCAGAGTTGATAGGTATCCATGCTGCCGTGCGCCCATGGGTGAAAGCTGGGCTTGAAGTAGGCCAGATAGGCCGGCAGCAGGCGCGGATAGAGACCGCCCGGGCCATACAGCCACCACAACCCGCGCAGCCAGATGCCCACCCGCTCGCGAAATCCCAGGCCATCGATCTTGAACATGTGCGCCATGATCAGGAACACGTGCAACGGAAAGCTCATCGAAACCTGAAGCATCGACAGCATGCGCGACAGGTAGCCGCCCCTGGCAACCTTCTGCAAGACGTCGAACGCCACGGCCTTGTGTTCGATTTCCTCGACCGCATGCCAGGCATACATGGCGCGAACGCGAGGGTCCGCCTTCTCGAACATGCCGTTGCTGAAGAAGCCATGCGCCATCAGCGCGGTCATGTGCTCAGCGGCCGCTGTCTGGCCCAGCGTGAAGGTCTTCGGCAGATACTTTCGGAAGAATCCGAACATGATGTCCTTCTGCCGCTGCAGAATGTGGTCAACCGCGATGCCCTGGGCCTTCAGGCGATTGTTGTACTGGGTATGCACCATGCCATGCTGGCCTTCCTGATAGATGAAGTCCTTGACCTCGGCCTGCAGTTTGGGATCGGTGATCTGGTCACGATAATCCCTGACGCAAGCGATGAAGAACTTCTCGCCCTCCGGAAACAGCAGCGACATGGCGTCAAAGAAGCGCGACTTGAACGCGTCACCGTCGAACCAGTACTTCGGGATATCGCCGCCGAGGTCGAAATCCGGCCCTTTGCGTGGCGTAATCAGCTGCTGCTTGCGATCACCTTCCATCACGTCCGCTCCTGAACAGTGCACTTCCATGACTTCACTGTAGGTGCGCTGGCGGGCAGCGGCTATGACCGCCGACGACGCAAGGGAACTTTTCGCGACAGCCGGTTCTCGGCGCCCGATCAAATAAAGGATTTTCCTCGAATCAAGGGCTTGCCACGGACTGCTAAAGTTCCCGGCGCTGCCGGAAGCTGCTGGGGCTGACCCCCGACCATCGCGTGAACGCGCGTGTAAAGGCGCGTCGATCCGAGAATCCGAGGCGCTCGCTGATGGACTCCATGTCCAGATCGGCCTGCTGCAACGCGCGTAGCGCGAGACGATAACGAACCCGGTCCTGCACAGCGGCATATGACTCGTGCTCCGCCTGCAAGCGGCGCTGCAGCGTACGCGCGTGCATGCCCAACTGCTCGGCTACCGCGCCGATCCCCTGCCCCAGCAGCCGCGCGTCGCGCTCAAACGCGGCCTCGATCGCAGCCACCAGTCCGGTCCGTCGCGGCAGCTGCGCCAGCCGCTGACTGACCCGCAGCGCGGCTTGCCGATTCAGGCTCGGGAACGCGCCGTCCAACGGCTGATCCAGCCGGTCGCGCGGAAATTCCAACGCGTTGTGCGACTGCCCGAAAGCCACGGGAACGCGGAAATAGCTGTCGTAGGCGGCGGCATAGCCCGGCATCGGATAACGAAATGTCAGACGGGAAAACTGCTCCAGGTCGGCCGCCAGCATGCGTCCGAATTTGGCCACCGAAGCAAAGATCGACTCTATGAAATAGCGATCCTGCGGCGTGGCCACGCTGTGCGATCCATCCAGCACCAGGGCCGCCTGCGCGCCCTGCTCGTCCAGGTGGAACGCGATCATCGGATTGATCAGTTCACGCACCCACTCGAACACCCGGAACGCCTCGCGCAGATTGGGACTGGTGGCCAGAAACGTGCCGATGTCGGGCAGGTAGTCGAACGCAAACGTCTCACCCAGCATGAACGGAAAATGATGCGGCTGCGGCGACTCGCGTGCGGCCGCGACGCATTCCTCCATCACCAGCCCCAATGCCGGGGCGCTGATGGTCGCGTCCTCCAGGCGTATCAGATCGGTCTGAACGCCCAGGCGCTCGAAGATCGGCTGGATGTTGAAACCGCAGACCGTCGCCGCCTTGACCCAGTTGGGCAAGGTAATGAACGGAATCGGATCAGTGTGCAACGGTGCCTGTGCCATGAAGCCAGTATGCAATAGCCGCGGCAAAAGCAAAGCGGGCCCCCAAAGCGGGCCCGCCGACCGAGTCTCGC
>JBFJJW010000039.1:0-17899 GCA_041612095.1 Solimonas sp.
GCGCAGGGCGGCTTCGTGTTCGCGTGGGCTGGTCAGGTTGATGGCACCGGCGAGATCACGCCGATAGCGCAGGACGGTACGGAAAAAGGTTACCTCGAGGAGATACGCGCGGCGATGGAGGCCAGCGGCAATCGTCGCGAGGGGCCCACGACGGTGATGGTCAGTGAAAAACGCATCGTGGTCTGCAACGACATCGCCACAGATCCTCCGATGACGCGGTGGCGTGACTTTGCCTTGCAGCGTGGATACCGTTCAATGATTGCGATTCCGCTCAGCGTGGACGATCGCATCGTCGCCTGCCTCGACCTGTACTCGGATCAGCCCAACTATTTCGATGCCGAGGAGGTCAGCCTGCTGACGGGGCTCGCTGCGGACCTGTCCTACGCCCTGGCGTTCATCAGCCACGAGCAGGAGATCGACTATCTCTCCTACTACGATTCGCTGACGGGCCTTGCCAATCGCCGGCTGTTCCTGGAGCGCGTCAACACCCATCTGCAAGCGGCCAAGCGCAGCGGCAGAAAGATCGCCGTCAGCATCGTCGATCTGGACAGGTTCAAGGCCATCAACGATGCCTGGGGCAGCTCAGTGGGCGACAACGTACTCACCGCCATCGCAGAACGAATGGTCGAGTTCGCGCGTAACCCCGCATGCCTGTCCAGAGTGTCCGGTGATCGGTACGCGCTGATCGAAACCGAGGTCAGCGATACCGCCTCGCTGATGAAACAGCTGCGAGAAGACTTGCTCAGCTCGATATGCGAACCATTGGTCGTGTTCGGGCAGGAGCTCAGGATCTCGGCTCGTGCGGGTGTAGCCATCTTCCCACTGGACGGAGAGGATGCCGAAAGTCTGTTGAGAAACGCGGAGTCTGCCCTCAAGGACGCCAAGCGCAGCGGCGATGCGCTCTGCGCCTACACCCAGCAGCTCAGTGCCAGCGTCCGCCAGCGCATGGAGATGGACAATCGACTGCGCCGCGCCATAGATCGCGGCGAATTCCAGCTGCACTACCAGCCGAAGCTGGATCTCAACACCGACCGCGTTTGCGGCGTCGAGGCACTGTTGCGGTGGGAAAGCCCGGAGCTCGGCTTCGTGCCGCCGAAGGACTTCGTGCCGCTACTGGAAGAGACCGGCCTCATACAGAAGGTAGGGCTGTGGGTTATCGAGGAGGCACTGCGCACCTACCGGCAGTGGTCCCAGCTGCGTGGCCGTGCGGCGCCGCGCATAGCGGTGAACGTGTCGCCGCTGCAGTTCAAGCAAGCCGACTTCATCGAGCAGTTCACCCGCCGGCTGGTGGCCGCCGGCTCCCCCTGCGGACTCGATATAGAAGTCACGGAATCCCTGATGCTGGCCAACGTGGATGCAAACATGACGCGCCTGAATCGGCTGCGCGAACTCGGGGTACGCATCGCCATCGATGATTTCGGTACCGGCTACTCCTCCCTGGCCCAGCTGGCCCGCCTGCCGGTCGATGCCCTCAAGATCGATCGCTCATTCATCATCAGGATGGGCGAGAACGCCGCTAGCGTATCCCTGGTTGAAACCATCATTCAGATGGCGCATTCGCTGAATCTGAGAACGATAGCGGAAGGCGTCGACTCCTTTGAACAGCTCCGCCTGCTGCAGATGCTGCGGTGTGACGAGGTGCAGGGCTTCCTGTTCAGCCGCGCGGTGCCATTTGCGCGGCTCGATGGCGTTGTCAATTCGCTGCGCTCCCCGCGCAGCAGCACCGACGCACTGGAGCACCCACGTCACCTGAGGTCCACTTCCTCAGTTGGGTAGGTGGCGGCCGTTCACACATATGGACGAAGCGCCCGGGCGGTCCGGCCGCGACGATTTGCGGTGAACGGCAACGCATAGGAGTACGCTGATGACGGTCAGCCCCGGGTTGGTAGCGAAGAAGGCCGCGGAAATGCAGGCTGCCTTTGTTGAGGCGGCGCGGCGCAATGAGTGGGAATGGATTGCCGACAGGTTCTACGCCCCGAACTGCGAGTATCTCTGCGAGTATGGTGGCACCTTGCGGGTGCATGCCTCCAGCCGGGACGAGATTCGCGCCACGCACTACGGCCGCGACATGAAGGTCGGTTGGGAGGGCTGGAGTTTCCCGATCGAGCGCTACGCCACCCACGGCAATCAGATCATCACCCACTGGTGGAACCGCGGCCCCGGCGTCCGTGCGGATGGCAGCCACTACCAGACTCCGGGCGTTTCGTTCATCACCGTGGGCGACGACGGGCTGTTTACCTACCAGCTCGATCTGTTCGATCTGGCCCACCAGATGCACCTGTGTGATGAACTCGAAGACGCGGGGCTGCTGTCACCGACGCTGAAGACTAACTGGGTCATTCCCAGCAAGCGGCGCCTGATCGCGATGCTGGAGGCGCATCTGCCCGCTGCCTGAGCGCCGCCCCTGGATCTGCTATGCCGGTGACACCTCGGCATCGGCCGGCTCGTCGGTGAGGAAATCTTCAACCACGCAGTTGCGGCCTGCGCCCTTGGCGCGATACTGCGCCTGATCGGCACGATCGAGCGCGCTCTCGACGCGTTCACGCTCGCGTACATTGACGAGGCCCAGCGACGCCGTGATCTGCATCTGCCTTCCGTCCAGCGCGTATATGCTGGCATCGGCAATGCTCTGGCGTATGCGCTCGGCAATCATGCGGGCATAGTCGGGCGTGGCGTCCGGGAGCAGCACCGCGAATTCCTCACCGCCGAGTCGCGCCAGCAGATCGCCCTCGCGCAGCCTGGGCTGCACGACCTCACGGATGGCACACAGCACCCGATCCCCCGAGGCATGGCCGTACGTATCGTTGATCGACTTGAAGTGATCCAGATCCAGCATGACCAGGCCCACAGAATGATTCTGCCGCTGGGCGCGCGAGATCAGCCGACGTCCCTCATCAAAGAACGCGCGGCGGTTGGGCAGACCGGTCAGGTCATCGGTGGTGGCCCGCACCTCCAGCAGCCGATTCTCCGCGACCTGCTCCGAGATATCCTGGATCTGCGAAATGAAATGTATCGGATGGCCTTCTGCATCCCGCAGTATGGTCACATCCAGCTGTACCGTGACCTCCTCGGCGTCCTTCCTGAAATAGCGCTTGCGCATGCGGTAGGTGTCGCCACGGCCTGCAATCAGGTCCGAAACGTTGTTCAGATCCAGTTCCAGATCTTCCGGATGGGTGATGTCCTGAAAGCTGAGTTTCAACAGGTCCGGCTCGCTGTAGCCGACGATCTCGCACAGCGCGCGATTCACCGACTTGAACGCACCATCCAGGCCTACGATCGCCATGCCGATCGGCGCCGAAACAAACGTCAGGCGAAACAGATTCTCGCTATGAGCCAACGCCCGATTGGCGGCAGTCAGTTCCCGGTTCAGGTCCTCGGTGCGCGTCCTGCCGTCGATGTACCGGCTGAGTTCGGTCGACATGCGTGGCGCCAGCACAAACAGCGCAGCCGCCGTTGCAACCGATATCACGGCGGTCGCCACTTTCATCGCGGACTGCAGCTGGTATGCAGGCCACCAGATGTTCAGTATCTCGATGAAATGCGTCGTGCCGCAGGCAAATATGAATGCGGCAAACAGTGCAAAGACCAGGTTGAATCGGAGCTCCGGGTGCTGCCGCGAGAAGTGCAGCAGCATCAGCGGAATCGAGTAGTACGAAAGGCCGATCACGGCATCCGAGATCACATACCGGGCGAGCAGCCACGGGTCCCAGCGCAGGCAGTAGCCATGCGGCATGAATCCGGTGCCCGCCCCCAGCAGCTCGTCGATCATCAGCGGTCCTTCGCGTTCCCGAATTTCGGCCGGGTTACAGTATCTACCCCCGCTCCCCGCCCTTACATAGAGAATATCTACCGCCGGGCCCGGTACGCCCACGCCTGACGGCGGAGCAGCACCGCTGGTCGGTTGGCGCAGGGGCGCTGCCGGCGAGGCTCAGCCTTTGAAGGACGACATGCCGAAGTCGCCGTAGGGCTCGTCCCGATCGCGCACCGCCCGCATGAACCCGTCGCGCATGGCCTTCTGCTGAAAGTCGTATCCCTCACGGGTATGACGGGTCATGCCGTCAAAGACGGTGCCAAGCAACTGCGTATTCTGCAGCCCCTGCGCCATCACGCTCTGATTGAGCAACAGCTTCATCATGATCAGCTGATTGATCGGCATGCGCGCGATGCGCGCCAGCAGCGCCTCGAACCGGGCATCCAGTTGCTCGGGCGGCGCGGACTCGATGGCCAGCCCCCATTCCCTGGCTTCCTTTCCGCTCAGGCAATCGCCGGTGAACAACAGGCGCTTCGCCTTCTCGATACCCAGGCGATAAAACCACATGGAGGTCGTTGGTGAACCCCACACCCGCGCCGGCGGGTAACCGATCTTGGCGTCGTCCGCAATGACCAGCAGGTCGGAACACAAGGCCATATCGGTGCCGCCGGCCACGCAGTAGCCGTGGACCTTGCACACCACCGGCTTCTCGCTATGGAACAGGCTCATGAAGCCTTTGACGTTGCGACTCATCATCGCGTAGTCGACGGTCGGATCCCAGGCGGTTCCGGGCAGGTGATTGCGCATCTGTACCTGCGGGTCCAGCGGAGAGCCCGCCGGTCGCGATTCACTGGCTTCACCGATCTTCAAGGCCTCGGCGCTCTCGACCAGATCGTAGCCTCCGCAGAATCCGGTGCCGTTGCCGGACAAGGCAATGACATGAACGTCGGGATCCAGATTGGCGCGCTCCACACAGGCTGCCAGCTCACGTGGCATGTCCTGGGTGATGCCGTTGCCGCGTGCCGGCCGGTTCAGGGTGATGCGTGCCACTCGCTCGGTACGCGCGTACAGCATGGTCTTCAGGGGTTCCATGAGGCCTCCTAGCTGTTGAAGGTGCCGTGGCGCCCGGCGCCGCTGGAGTAGCGACCGGCACCGGCGAGTGTCTCGCCGGACTGCAGGGTTTCAAGACCCAGTTCGAACTCCTGGGCTATCGCCTGCGCTTCGTCCAGATCCCATTGGCGGTAGGCACTGAGCCGATCATTGCGCAGGCAGGTCTGCGGAAACGCGGCCAACTGTTCTGCAAGCGCCACTGCGGCGGTCAGCGCCTGCCCGGCCGGCACCCGCCGATTGGCCAGCCCCATCTGCTGCGCCTCGTCGGCCGCGACGGCTCGTCCGGTCAGGATCAGATCCATCGCACGCGACATCCCGATCAGGCGCGGCAAGCGCAGCGTACCGCCGTCAATCAGCGGCACGCCGAAGCGACGGCAGAACACGCCGAACACGGCCGTCTCATCGGCCACTCTCAGGTCGCACCACGCCGCCAACTCGATACCGCCGGCAACACAGTAGCCTGCCACCGCTGCAATCACCGGCTTGCTCAGCTGCATCCGCGTAGGCCCCATCGGACCGTCACCCTCGCGGGCGATGCGATTACCGCCGCCGCGCTCGCCACGGGCAATGGCCTTGAGGTCGGCACCGGCGCAGAAATGCGCGCCGGCTCCGGTCAGGATCGCGACCCGCAGTTCGGCGTCAGCCTCATAGGCGCGAAAGGCATCCGCCAGCGCCAAGGCGGTCGCGCCATTGACGGCGTTGCGCCGCTCGGGCCGATTGATCGTCACGATCAGCAGCGGCGGGCGGCGCTCAATCAGGACCAGCGGTTCGGCATCCGTCATCGGAATTCCTCGGCAACAGTCGTTATTACAATGTTGACACAAAGGCGTTCATCTTCGTAATGTGTCACCAGCCGTCACGTTATGACATCTACTGTAATGTTGCCAACCGCTAGAACCCTGATCCTCGGCCTGCTGCTCGCGTCTGGCGACGAGGCCGTAAGCGTGCGCGACTTCGTGATCGCAGCGGCGCTGTTCGATATCCGCGAGAACAATGTGCGCGTCGCCTTGGTGCGGCTTTCAGGTGAGGGACTGATCGAAGCCGAGGGCAGAGGCAGCTACCGCCTGACGGCAACCGCGCATGACTTTGCTGTCGAGGTCGCGACCTGGCGGGATGCGGAAAGCCGGGTTCGTCCGTGGCACGGCAGCTATCTGGTGGTACATAGCGGCCATCTGGGGCGCAGCAACCGCGGCGCGTTACGACGGCGGCAGCGCGCGCTGCAGATGCTGGGCTTTGGTGAGCTTGAGCGCGATCTGCATGTCCGCCCCGACAATCTCGACGGCGGACCCGACGTGGTCCGCAGGCGGCTTTACACGCTGGGCCTGGAAAGCACCGCCAACGTCTTCGTCGCAGCCGACTTCGACGCCAAGCGAACGGCCAGCATACGCGACCTATGGGATTCAAAGGCGCTCAACGCGCGCTACCGCAAGCAGCGAACGCAACTCGAAGCCTGGATGGCCAAGGCAGACACGCTTGAAGACGACGTTGCCGCGCGCGAGTCGTTCCTGCTGGGCCGCAAGGCGATCCGCGACGTGGTATTCGATCCCCTGCTCCCCGCTCCCTTTGTCGACATCGACGCGCGCCGCGCGTTCTTCAGGACCGTGGCCCGCTTCGACCAGTGCGGCCAGGCCATCTGGCGCCGCTCCCACCGTCTGCAGCTACCCGCAGATGCCGCACCTCCCGGAACTCATCTCAGCCATTGAACACGATGACCAGCCAGCCCAAGAGCGCAACCCCCACGCAGATGCCCGCCGAGACCCGGCGCCGCTTGCACACGCTGTTCAGCCGCGAGGAGATTGCCCAGCTGACGGCACGCTCGGACCTGCGCGGCGCCTGGGCGCTGCTGTCCACCTGGGCGATCATCGCCGGTGCGTTCGCGATGCTGGCGCTATGGCCCCACCCGCTGACCTTTGTCCTGGCCCTGATCGTCATCGCCGGCCGCCAGCTGTGCCTGGCCGTTCTGGAACACGAAGGTGCACATGGCACCCTGTTCAAGACACGCTGGGCGAACGACGTGCTGACCGACTGGTTGTGTGCGCGACCGATCTGGCAGAACCTGCACAAGTACCGCGCCCACCATTTCGTGCATCACACCCGAACCGGCACCGAAGCCGACCCGGACCTTTCGCTGCACAGCGGATACCCGACCACGACCCGGTCGCTGGCGCGCAAGCTGATGCGCGATGTGCTTGGCATTACCGGGCTCAAGCTGCTGTTCGGCCTGTTGCTGATGGACGCCGGCGTCATTCGCTGGACGGTCTCGAACGATATCCAGCGGCTGCCCACGGCTGGACGCCGCTGGTACCAGTACGCTGGCACTGCACTGCGCAACATGGCGCCCATGCTGCTGGCCAATGGCGTACTGCTCGCGGTGCTGGCCGCGACCGGGCATGCCTGGCTGTACGGCGTCTGGGTGCTCGCCTACGTGACCCCATTTCCGCTATTCGTGCGCATACGCTCCATCGCTGAACACGGCTGCCTTGAGCGTGTGCCCGACATGTTCCGGAACACCCGTACGACTTCGGCTGGCTGGATCGCACGCATGACCTACGCACCGCTGCGGGTGAACTACCATCTCGAACACCACCTGATGGCATCGGTGCCGTACTACCGGTTGCCGCAGATGCATCGCTTGCTGCAGGCCGGGAATGCCGCGCCAGCGGTGCCGTCCTACCTGGATGTCCTCAGGCAGGCATCCTCCGCAACGTCCTGAAACGGTCAACGTCGCGCCACAGCGATTCAGCGCGCAGGCATGTCCAGCACGAGATGCGGGGCGAGTTCTGCCAGCTGATCATCGATGGAGACACCTATGCCCATCGACAGGATGCCGAGGGCGCTGACCGCGTTCAGCGATGCATCCTGCTCCGAGGCCGCACGCACTCTCGCCTTGAACGCCTTGTTGAGCGTTTCCAGTTGCGCGTAGTGCCGCTTGAGTCCGTCCAGGTCCCAGTCCGGCTCACCGCCATTGCGATGCTCGATCAGCTGCTTGATCAGATACGCGCCCAGGCTGCGCAGCAGGCTTTCTTCCATCGTGGCAAACGGCAGATGCGTGCGCGCCAGACCCCGCATGCGGCCCAGCACGGGACAGCCGCTGGTCGCCATCATCAGCGCAACCAGCGAGCTCAGCGCCTGCTGCACCTGGCACTCGCGGCTGACGGTGCGCTCTTCCATCTCCACCGTCACGCGCGCCTCGGCGTAAGAGATGATCTTGGCGAAGGCGTCTATGGTCGGCGCGAGATCGACCGCAGGGGGACAGCGCGCGCCCGGCGCCGCGGGTAACGGACAGTTCGGACACTGCTTGTACTCGAGGCGCGTCCAGTCGGGCGGCGGCGTGCGCGAGGCCAACGGCACCGCACGCTCGGCACGCACCGCGTCGACCACGATGCGACGATGGGTCCCGTCCTTGAATGCAAAGTCGTAGCTGATGTACATCCCCGCCTCCCCTGCGATCCCGCTGCCATGGTGCCTGCACCGGCCCCAAAGAAAAACCCCGCCACGAAGGCGGGGTTCTTGAACAGCCAGGGCGTCGCGCTTACTCGCGCACCCCAAGCTCCACTCGGCGGTTGTTCTCACGACCCGCCTCGGTTTCATTGCTGTCGATCGGACGCGACTCGCCGTAGCCGACAGGGGTCATGCGCTTGGCCTCAACCCCGCGCCCCATCAGATACACCTTGACCGAATTGGCGCGCCGCTCGGAGAGACCGAGGTTGTAGGTGTCCGAGCCCATGCTGTCGGTATGGCCTTCGAGTTCGACGTCGACGTTCGGGTAGGCCTGCAACGTCGCCGCCACCTCGTTGAGGATCTGCTTGGCCGCGTCCGTCAAACGGTCGGAATCAAACTCGAACTTCACGCCCTTGAGTATGAAGTTGCGATCGATTGCGCATCCGTCTGCATCAACGGCCTCGCCCGGCCGCGGCGTACGGCAGTCGCCGGTCAGGGCGCATCCGTTCGGCAGCACCTTGGCACCCGGCGGGGTCCGTGGGCATTCGTCCAGGTAATCGGGCACGCCATCACCGTCGCTGTCCAGCGGGCAGCCGTCAGGCCCGACCGGAATCCCGGGCGGGGTGCCGGGGCACTTGTCGAGTTCGTCAGGTATGCCGTCACCGTCCTGATCTGCCAGCGAGCAACCCTCGGCATTCACGCGGGTACCCTTCGGCGTGCCGGGGCACTTGTCGAGATAGTCGGGCACGCCGTCGCCATCGCTGTCCAGCGGGCAGCCTGCGGCATCAACCGGGATGCCCTTCGGGGTATTCGGGCATTGGTCGCGGGCGTCGGGCACGCCGTCGCCGTCGCTGTCCAGCTCGCAACCGTCGGCACCCACCAGCGCGCCCTTGGGCGTGTTCGGGCACTTGTCGAGATAATCGGGCACGCCGTCGCCGTCCATGTCCGTCGGGCAACCGTCGGAGTACACCGCGACTCCGGCCGGTGTATTCGGGCACTTGTCCAGAGAGTCCGGCACGCCATCGCCGTCCTGATCGTAGGGGTCCGCGCCGAACTTGTAGGTCAGGCCCAACGCCCCGGTCCACAGATAGAACGTGTCATCCGGAACGATGCCTTCCTCGCTGATCGAGTCCAGGTTGTAGCGGACATCCAGGCGCATGTCCCAAGAGGTGCTGAGCTTGAACTTCGCGCCGGCGCCTACCGCGGCGCCCACGCCATTCAGACGTTCATCAAGGAAGTTGATGCGGTGCGCGTTGCCGCCCAGCGACAGATAAGGACGCACCTTGGAGGTATCACGCGCCAGGTGCTGTATCAGGCTGAAGCCCAGCGTGCTGCGCTCGTAGGTGTTGAAGGCGGGCAGATTGCCGGCATCCAGTTCGCTGTAGTTGAACTCGACCTCAAAATCCAGATACGGCGTGACGCCCTTGCCCAGGGCGATTGCGCCCAGGAAGCCCGAGTCGAGGCCATCACTGCCCGCAAAGGTTGCGCCGATCATCGGCGTGACATACCAGCGGTTATCGAAATCGCGCACCGCGGTCTGCGCCAACTGACGCTCCTGCGGTTGCGGGGAGACCTGATCCTGTGCCTGAGCCGCGCCACAGGCCAGCAGGCCCGTCAGCATCAGCCATCCAAATTTTGCCATCACCGACTCTCCCTCAATCCCTTGTTATGTCGCGACACGTCGCACTAGGCCAGAAATCCGGACCAAGCATCCCAAACAGCTGCGATCCGCCATCTGAACTTACCAGAATGGCCGACGCCGAAATTCTCCGGCGGCAATTCCACCCGTTGCTTTGAACTCGGGCAGTGCTTGACGCACAGCAATTGCATTATGATGCTAGCGGGATGCCCAGTACAACGACTTTACCGTTGCGACGGGTAGGGAAAATTCTCCAATACATATGGTGCGGGTACCGGCAATGATCAAACGGCAATGGTGGCTTTTGTGGGCGGCGGTCCTGGTAACGGGCTGTGGCGATGGCGGCATTCAGAGCCCGGATTTCACGCCCGTGCTGCAGAGCATCAGCGTGGCGCCGGCCACTGCGGACGTGGAACTTGGCCAGACCCAGCAGTTCACCGCATCCGGTACGTTCACGACGCCCCCCGGCTCCGCCAGCGCCACGGTCGTGCGCCCTCTGAGCAACGTAGCCTGGTCGGTCAGCGATACGCAGCGCGCCACCATAGACGAGAACGGCCTGGCGACCACGCTGGCGCTGGGCACGGTGACCGTCTCCGCGCAGAAGGACGGCGTTGAGGGACAGGCCACGCTGAACATCGTCACCGGCGACCTCGTCGAAGTCCGCGTGACCGCGAACCCCGAAACCACCGACCCCCTGCCGTTGAACGGCAGCCGCGAATACATCGCCCGCGGCATCTACACCAATAGTCCGCGCGACGATAACGGTGATCCGATTCCTGGCCCGATCAACGGCCCCGTGAGCTGGACTTCGTCGAACACCGGCGTCGCAACCGTTACACCACCAACCGGAGCCAAGACCACGGTCAAGGCGCAGTCCACCGGCACCACGACCATCAGCGCCTCCAGCCCCAACAAGGCAGGCACCCCGGTCACCGGCAGCGTGGACGTCGAGGTCGAGCAGGCCTTGATCAATGGCGTGGTCGCTGTCGTGCCGGCTGATGCGACGGTCAAGGTTGGCAATACCCAATCCTTCGTCGCCAACGCCGAGTTCTCGAATGGCACTACCGGCCAGGTCAGCAACGACCAGCTCGACTGGACCTCTGCTGCACCTGCCACCGCAACGGTCAACGTCGACGGCGTGGCCACGGGCGTCGCAGTCGGCAGCACGGTGATCACGGCCACGCTCAAGGCGGGCGTGCCCAGCAACACCGCCAACCGCTCTGCGTCCGCCGATCTGGAGGTTACCAATCCGGGCACCGATTGCAGCCGGCCGCTGAATGGGGCCGACGGCGCCACCGTCAGCTCTGCCACCAGCGCGCTCTGCGTGCTGTGCAATGTCGACGACGAGAGCAATGTCATCGACGCCAATCCCGACAACTTTGCCAAGATCAATGTTCCGGTTGGCCTGCTGCTGGCCGACGCGTCGATCCGCGTGAAGGCGCCACCGGGCGATCCGATCCAGGCTGGCGAGCGTGCCGGCTTCATCCTAGGGCGCCCCTCCGGCACCCTGAACCCGCTCGGCCCAGTTGCCACGCTGGAGTTGCTGTCGAGCCTGGACGTGCGCACCTATCTCGGCGGCACGCTGACCGGTGACACCTCCGGCACTTCGAATTCGCTGACGCTGTCGCTATTGGGCACCACCGCCATTGATGGCGCCCCGTCCTATGACGACGATCAGGTGCTGGTGTCCATCGCCACCACCAAGCCCTATGACGCGATCGAGCTGGTGTTCACCTCCGGCATCGTCAGCGCGTTTGCCGAGACCAATGTCTACTCAGCGGTCTGCGGCGAGCTGGCCCCCGCCCCGTAACCGGGCATTGCGTTGACAAGAGAAAGCGCCCCGCTGGGGCGCTTTTTTTTGCCTGGCCGTCGGCTTATGTCCAGATGCCTGACAGAAAACGGATACGGGCGCAGGCAGTTTCGCCTACGCGTGCTGTCGTCTCAGGACTACGCCGAACGCCAGAGCACCCCGGACGACAGCAAAATGCGGCTCGCGGAACATGGAGTCCACATCCTCTCTTCATGCTGCGCGTACTGCCATGAATCCGTCAGCCCTGAGTCCCATTCCCGCACGACCCGCCAGCCAGTGGCCGATCGGCATGCGGCTGCGCTTTCGCCCGGATGCGGCACTGGACCCGAAGCACGAAGGACTGCGCAACCGACCCGCCTTGGTGCTATCCGGGATGAAGCTGATCGGACCTGCGGTCAGCGGCTACTCCTGGCGTCAGCAGGTGTTGTCGCTGAGCACCGGGCGCATCGGCTGGGCGCGGCCTGATCAGCTGGACCTGCCGCTGGACGGCAGCGACCCGGAGTCGTTCTAGCCGTACGCACGGTCGCTGCGCGCGCGGCCCTGGGGCTTACGCGGGCGGATCGCGCCGCAAGCGCTCCAGGCGGCTTCGCGCTTCTTCGCGTTCGGCTTCGTCCCGTTGCTTCTGCAGCAGCGTACGCCCGAAACGCACCCGATTCTCCGCCGCCTGCGCTTCAGCCTCGGCGCGGATCTTCTGCTTGCGTCGCTTGTTCAGATTGATGATCTGGCTCATACCCCGACCCTCTGTCACCGGTTGGCACATCGTCGCATGGCCGGGGCCGCCGCCGACATGCACGCGGTGCTGTTCGAAGCCGGGGTTGGCGCGCATTCACAATGCGGCGCCCGTCATCGCGCTGTAACCTCCTCGCCACATTGCGTCCCTGGCCCAACGACGGCCGCGGACCTCACCAAAGCTTTAGGGGGAGTTATGCCGGAGATGAAGACCCACGCGCTAGCGCGCATCGTCGCCACCGTGGCCCTGACCGCGTTGCTGGCGGCATGCGGCTCCAGCCGCTCGGTAGGCAATGGTACGGGCGAACTCCCTCCACTGCAGGACGCCACGCTGGATGACAGCCTGCAGTCGGCCATGACGCAGACCGAGCTGCGCGGCTGTGATTTCCTCGAGACCTCGTACTGCCTGTTTCCGTGGCCGAACGATTTCTACACCACGGCGGACAGCAGCACCGATACCGGCCGCCGCATCAATCTGAATCTCCTCGGCATGCCGAAGAATCTGGCCGGCATGCCTTTACGTCCCGACGAATGGAATCGCAACGACGGCTTCTCGCCGGGACAGATGCTGGTGACCTACGTGCCGGGTCTGGACACGGCAGCGAGCGGCATCGGCAACGTCACTGACATTGAAGCCTCGCTGCAGGCCGACGCACCGATCCTGATCATCGATGCGGAAACCGGCGAACGGCATCCGATCTGGGTCGAGATCGACGCCAGCGAAACCGCTCAGTCGCTGTGCGATGCGCCGGCCAGCATATTCGGCACTGCGGAGCTGGTCAGCGGCGAGTTGGGGCTGGACGATGTGCTGAGCAGTCTCAACGACGTCATCGCCGGACTTGGCGAAGGCTGCACCCTGACCCTGCAGCCGATACTCGCAGCACTGGGTGACGGCCTCGACGCCACGCTGCTGCCGAACAACGCACTGAAGGTGGATCCGCCAGCACTGCTGATGCGCCCGGCGCGGAACTTCAAGGACGGCCACCGCTACATCGTTGCCATGCGCAACCTGAAGAATGCCGACGGCCAGACCATCGAGGCGCCGGATGGCTTCCGTGTGTTTCGTGATCGCTACTCCAGCGACCTGGAGCCGGTGAACGCGCGCCGCGATCACATGGAGGACATCATCGCGCGCCTGCAGCGGCAGGGCGTCGAGCGTGATTCGCTGTACATGGCCTGGGACTTCACCGTGGCCAGCACCCGCAATCTCGCCGGGCGCTTGCTGGAGATGCGCGATACCGCGCTCACCCAGCTCGGCGACGCCGCCCCCGCATACGAAATCACCGAAGTCACCGACTTCGAGGGCGGCGCATCGATACGCCGGATCAAGGGGCGCTACACCGTTCCCAACTTTCTGACCGTACCCGATGGCCTCTGCGACAACCTGGTGCCGCCGCTCAGCCAGAATCTGATCGACTACTGCGCCGAACTGAACGCCATCTCCGACCAGCTCGGCGGCAATGATCTGCCCGGCCTCGGCGACCTGCTCGACACCGCCTCGGACGCAACATCGCTGCTGATCGAACTGGGGCAGTTGCCGCTGTCGCGGCTCTACTACGCACAACCGGGCGATGAGCTGCCGCAGATCAATCCCTTGCAACCGACCCAGGAGTTCCGGTTCCAGTGCGAGATCCCGCGTACCGCAGTCGGCAGCTTTGACGACGCCGATACCTGGGTGCGCGCAGCCACGCCGACGCTGTACGGCCACGGGCTGCTCGGTGGCATGGGTGAAGTCGGCGGCGGCAGTACCGCCCGCCTGCGCGAGCAGAACTTCATGCACTGCGCCATCGACTGGATCGGCATGGCTTCACGCGATGTGCCGACGGTGCTGACCTTCCTGCTCGACATGAGCAACTTTCCGACGCTGCCGGATCGGGTCCAGCAAGGCATCGTCAACTGGCATTTTCTGACACGGCTGCTGAACCATCCTCAGGGCTTCGCTGCCAGCCCTGCGTTCCAGACTGCCGACGGGCGCCCGGTATTCAGCACCGAGAAGGTGGTGTACGACGGCAACAGCCAGGGCGGCATCATCGGTGGCGTGGTCGTCGCCACCTCAACCGATATCACCCGCGGGTCGCTGGGGGTACCGGGCATGAACTACTCGACGTTGCTACGCCGCAGCGTCGACTTCGACGCCTATGGCGCGCTGTTGTACCTGTCCTATCCCAACTCGTTTGATCAGAGCTTCATCCTGTCCTTCATCCAGATGCTGTGGGATCGCGGCGAGAACAACGGCTATGCCAACCACCTGCGCAAGCCGGATGCGTTCACGGCGCTTGGCCACCCCACGCCCGATCATGAAGTGATACTCAGCGTGGCCTTCGGCGATCATCAGGTCGCGGATGTCACACCCAAGGTCATGAGCCGCACTTGGGATGGTGCGGTCCATCTTCCGGGAATTGAGCCCGAACGCAGCGATAGCGTCAGTCCGTTTGCAGGGATCCGCCGCGCGATACCTGGTGAGCGCGGCTCGGTGATGGTGTTCTGGGATATCGGCCCGCTCAACCCGGAGAACGAGAACAATCCCGGGACCGGCGTCGCGCCCCCCACCAATATTCCGCCGCGCGAAGGCCGAGATCCGCATAGCGATCCGCGTGCAGAGGTGGCCGGCGGCATCCAGCGCCAGGCCTTCCTGCTGGAAGACCGCTACCTGAATGTCTGTGGCCCCCGCCCCTGTTTCGCACGTGGCTATGTGTCTGCGGATGTCGCGGCCGGCAATGCGCCCAATCTCGCGCCGTTTGTCAGCGCCCTGGGCGCTATCCACGCCCGGCCCGGGACACCGGTGGCGCTGACCGCCATCGGCTCAGATCCGGACCGCGATCCGCTGAGCTACACCTGGTCCGTGGTCTCCGGCGCCGGCTGCGTGAGCAGTCTGACTGCGGCAGCCGAAGCGGCCGATCCCACCGCCACGCTGAACTTGAACCCGATCTGCAGCACCGGCAACGTCGGGGTTCGCGTGACGGTCAGCGACGGCCGCGCCAGTGCCAGCGCCGAGGTGCCGGTGCTGATCCAGTAATCGTCACGGCACTGCGTAAGGCGCGGATGCCAGCCCCGCCGATCCAGCCGATCGGCGGGGCTTTCTTGTTTGGCAGATCGCCGGACTCCATTGCTCGGCGCGCTGCACTAAGATGGCCAGGGTTTCTCAACGGAGCACGTCATGGGATGGATCCTGCTGGTAGTCGTGGTACTGGCTGCGTTATATGCGATTGCGATCTACAACGGCCTGGTGACCGCGCGTAACGCCTACAAGAACGCGTTCGCGCAAATCGACGTACAGCTGACCCGACGTCACGACCTGATTCCGAATCTGGTCGAGACCGCCAAGGGCTACATCCAGCATGAACGCGAGACCCTGGAGGCCGTCATCCAGGCGCGCAACGCCGCAGTCAGCGGCCTCAAGAGCGCGGCGGCAGACCCGGGCAACGCGCAGAACATGCAGAAGCTGGCCGGCGCCGAGAACGTACTGACCCAGTCACTGGGGCGATTGTTTGCGCTTTCGGAAGCGTATCCGGACCTGAAGGCCAACCAGAACATGATGCAGCTCTCCGAAGAGCTCACGGCCACCGAGAACAAGGTTGCGTTCTCGCGTCAGGCCTATAACGACTCGGTGATGAGCTACAACAACAAGCGCGAGATGTTTCCCAGCAGCATCGTCGCCAACAGCTTCAGCTTTCAGCCTGCCACGCTGCTCGAGATCGAGAATGTGGAGATGCGCAAGGTGCCCAAGGTCTCCTTCAGCTAAGGCCGCAACAGGCGCCGCTGCGCGCGATGAATTTTTTTGAGAGCCAGGCACAGGCGCGCCGCCAGACCCGCTGGCTGGTGCTGCTGTTCGCGTTGGCCGTCGTCGGCATCGTCCTCGCTGTCGATCTTCTGGTGCTGGTGCTGTTTGGCGGTATCGGCAACGAGCAGTCACCCCCACTGACCGAGCTTGCGCCTACGCTGGCATTTGCCAGTCTGGCGACGCTGGGCTTGATCGGGCTGTCTACGCTCTACAAGACCCTCCGCCTGCGCAGCGGTGGCGGCAGCCGCGTGGCGGAATCAATGGGCGCAACCCGGCTCATAGACGATCCACAGGATCTGAAGCTGCAGCGGCTGCGCAACGTGGTGGAGGAAATGTCGATCGCGTCGGGTATGCCCATGCCCGCGATCTACATCATGGAGCAGGAATCGGGGATCAATGCGTTCGCGGCGGGGTACGGTGCGGGTGATGCCGTGGTCGCGGTGACCCGCGGCGCGCTTGAGCAACTGGAACGCGACGAGCTGCAAGGGGTCATCGCGCATGAATACAGCCACATGCTGAACGGTGACATGCGCCTCAATGTGCGGCTGATGGGCGTGCTGTTCGGCATCCTGGTCCTGACCGTGGTGGGCCGGCAACTGTTGCGCGGCGGCCACAGCAGCAAGCGCGGCAATCAGGCCGCGCTGCTGGGGTTGGGTCTGATCGTCGTTGGCTACATCGGCGTCTTCTTCGGGCGCTGGATCAAGGCGGGCGTTTCCCGGCAGCGCGAATATCTGGCCGACGCATCAGCCGTGCAGTTCACGCGTCAGACCTCCGGGCTGGCCGGTGCGCTGAAGAAGATTGCCGGCCTGGACATGGGCTCGCACCTGCAGAGTCCCGATACCGAGGAAGTCAGCCATATGCTGTTTGCCAATGGCCTCCACTCCCGGATGTTTGCGACACACCCCCCGATCGAACTGCGCATCAGACGCCTGGACCCGCACTTCAAACCGGCACCAACGGCGGCGCCTGGACCGAGCAGCGCCCCGGGGAGCAGCGCCGGACTTCCAGCTGGCATGGCTGGATTCGCGGTGGGAACCGCTACCGACGTAACCCGCATTTCCGAACTGGCAGGGGACCTGGCGCCGGCGCGGGTACAGCACGCATCGCAACTACGTGAAAGCCTGCCCGAGCAGCTGCGCGGCGCGGCCCGCGATCCCGCTCAGGCGCCCGCCCTGGTCATGGCCTTGCTGCTGTCCGACGACACCCGCGCGCTGAACGCACAGCTCGCACTGATCACCGCGGAATGGGATGCCGCCGTCCGCTCGCAGGTGCAGGCGCTACAGGCACAGGCTCGCGCGCTGCAACCGCATCAAACCCTGCCACTGGTCGCGATCAGTCTTCCTGCGCTGCGGGCAAGGCCAGCTGCAGCCCTCGAAAACCTGCAGAACACCGTGCGCGGTTTGATCCATGCCGATGGCGTGGTCACGGTCAGCGAGTACGCACTGGGGGCCATGCTGGCCAGTCAGCTGGGAGAGGCCTTGCGTCCCGCAGCAGCGGCCGGAGGCCGCAATCTGCGCCTGGCCGAGGTCGAAGCCGAGATCGAGATGCTGCTGGCGGTGTTTGCTGGGGTCGGTCATCCGGGTGCGCCGCAGCGGGCGGCGCAGGCTTTCCAGTCAGGCCTCAACGCAGTGCTGCCCC
>JBFJJW010000040.1:0-17779 GCA_041612095.1 Solimonas sp.
CATGTGCGCGTGGATTACTACGGCTCCGAGGTGCCGATCTCCCAGGCGGCGCAGGTCACGGTAGAGGACGCCCGGACCATCAGCATCCAGGCCTGGGACAAGGGCATGGTCGCCGCCATCGAGAAGGCGATCATGACGTCCGACCTGGGGCTCAACCCCAATACCGCTGGCCAGATCATTCGCATCAACATGCCGCCGCTGACCGAGGAACGCCGTCGCGATCTGGTGAAGGTGGTAAAGAGCGAGGCCGAAGATGCCAAGGTGGCGATTCGCGGCGTGCGCCGCGATGCCAATCAGGCGATCAAGGATCTGGAGAAGGGCAAGGAGATCGGCGCGGATGAAGTCAAGCGCGGCGAGGCCGACATCCAGAAACTGACCGATCAGTTCGTGGCCAAGGTTGATGAAGTCGCGGCGGCCAAGGAAAAAGAGCTGCTGTCGATCTGAGCGCGGCTCCCGGCCATGACCCATAAACCGCCCAAGCTTCCAGCGGAGTCTGTTCCGCAGCATGTTGCCATCATCATGGACGGCAACGGTCGCTGGGCGTCGCTGCGCGGCAAGGCGCGACCAACCGGCCATCACGCCGGGGTCAAGGCCGTGCGGCGGGTGCTGCGCGCGGCGGTACAGGCGGGAATCCAGTCGCTGACCCTGTTCGCGTTCTCCCAGGAGAACTGGCAACGACCGGAGCTGGAGGTCAGGCTGCTGATGCAGCTGTTCGTATCGACCCTGGCGCGGGAGGCCCGATCTCTGCACAAGAACGGGATTCGCCTGCGGTTCATCGGCGAGCACAGCGACTTCCCACCGGAACTGCGCTCCGAGATGCAGCGGGCGACCGCGCTGACGGCCGACAACCCGGGACTGACCCTGGTAATCGCAGTGGGCTACGGCGGGCAATGGGATATCGCACAGGCGGCACAGCGCGTCGTTGCGGCAGGTGAGCCGCTAACGATCGAGACGATTGAAGGCCAGTTGTCGACGCAGGGTTTGCCGGCGCCGGATCTGCTGATCCGTACCGGAGGAGAGCAGCGCATCAGCAACTTCCTGCTGTGGCAGCTTGCCTATACCGAGCTGTATTTCTGCGACACGCTGTGGCCGGACTTCAGCGCCGAGAACTTTGGCGAGGCTCTGGTCTGGTTTGCAGGCCGCGAGCGCAGGTTCGGTCGCGTGCCCGAAGCGGCCTGACGCGATGCTGCTCCAGCGCGTTGCCACCGCCCTCGTACTCCTGCCGATCCTGTTGGCACTGGTGTGGTTTGCGCCGACCGGTGCGCTGTACGGCGTCCTGAGTCTTGCCGGCATGCTGATCGCGTGGGAATGGAGCGGGCTGATGAACTTCGGCGCCAGGCGGGCTCCGCGCCTGGCCTATGCACTGCTCAGCGGCGCGCTCCTGACCTTGGCGTGGTGGCTGCCCTACCGCAACCTGTGGCTGCCGTGGCTGCTGGCGTTGGCCGTGCTCTGGTGGCTGCTGGTGCCGCTGCTGTTCATGAGCTTTCCCGGCAATCTGCAGCGCCATCCTCCCAGTCAGCTCACGATGGGAGCGCTGGGACTGTTGCTGATCGTGTCCACGCTCAGTGCGCTTTCAGCATTGCACGCCATGGCCGATGGCGCGTATCGGTTGCTGTATCTCCTGTTTCTGGTTTTCGCGGCTGATACCGGCGCCTACCTTGCCGGCCGCAACCTGGGGCGCCACAAGCTGGCTCCCGGCATTTCCCCGGGCAAGACCATAGAGGGTGCGGTTGGCGGCGTGCTGCTGTGCGCGGCCTGGGCGCTGACGGCGGGCGTATACGTGTTTGCCGTGACCGGACCCGACCTGCTGTGGCTGCTGGCGCTATCGCTGCTGGTTGCCGTTGCTTCGATCGTCGGCGACCTTACGGAGTCGATGTTCAAGCGCATGGCTGGCATCAAGGACAGCGGCACGATCTTGCCGGGCCACGGCGGGATTCTGGATCGCGTAGACAGCATCCTCTCCGCGGCGCCGGTCATGGCGCTGGGCCTGATCCTGTTGCAGCTGTGAGCAGCCAACTTGTCGTGCTGGGAGCGACCGGAACCATCGGTCGCAATACGCTGGACCTGGTGCGACGGCACCCGCAGAAGGTCACGGCGCTGGCCCTGACCGCGAATCGCGATGTGGAGGGCCTTTTCCAGCTGTGCATCGAGTTTGGCCCTCGGTACGCGGCCATGGCTGACGAGGCGTCGGCGCGTGAACTGCGACGACGGCTGGCGGATGCAGGTTCGGCCGTGCAGGTCTCTGCGGGCGCCGCCGCGCTGGCGGAACTGGCGGCCCATGCGGAAGCCGATCAGGTGATGGCGGCTATCGTCGGCAGCGTGGGCCTGATGCCGACGCTGGCGGCGGTCCGTGCGGGCAAGCGCGTGCTGATCGCCAACAAGGAGCCGCTGGTGATGGCCGGACACCTGCTGATGCAGGCGGCCGTCGAGCACGAGGCCACGCTGATTCCCATCGACTCCGAACACAACGCCATATTCCAGTGTCTGCCGGGGGGCAGTCGCTGTGGTCGCGCGCCGGCCGGCGTGCAGCGTCTGATTCTGACTGCGTCCGGTGGCCCGTTCCGCGAAACGCCGCTGGCAGCCTTGAATGGGGTCACCCCCGCGCAGGCCGTGCGTCATCCCAACTGGGTCATGGGGCCGAAGATCTCGGTGGACTCGGCGACGATGATGAACAAGGGGCTGGAGTTGATCGAGGCGGCGGTGCTGTACGCACTCCCCGAGACCCGGATCGATGTCGTCATACACCCGGAAAGTGCTGTCCACTCGATCGTCGAATATCGGGATGGTTCGATGCTGGCGCAACTTGGGCAGGCCGACATGCGCGTGCCGATTGCGCACGCGCTGGCATGGCCGGATCGCTGGGAATCCGGTGTCGAGGGGTTGGACCTGGCGGCACTCGGGCGGTTGCGGTTTGAGGCGCCGGACCTGGCGCGGTTTCCCTGCCTGGCGCTGGCCAGGGCGGCGCTGCGCACCGGAGGCGCTGCCCCAAACATATTGAACGCGGCGAATGAAGTCGCTGTCCAAGCCTTCCTGGAGGGGAGCCTGCCCTATACCGGCATCGCACGCGTGATCGAATCGACCCTGAATTTGGCGGCCCGGACCGATCTCTCGGCTGGCAGCAGCCTGGACGATGTCCTGGCGGTGGATCAGTGGGCGCGCGAGCGGGCTGCGGAGATGATTCATGCTTGATCTGGCCTGGTCGCTGGGCGGTTTTCTGGTCGCCATCGGCGTGCTGGTGGCGTTTCACGAATACGGACACTACTGGGTGGCAAGGCGCTGTGGCGTCAAGGTGCTGCGCTTCTCGATCGGTTTCGGCAAGCCGCTATGGACGCGTCGCGACCGCGAGGGAGTGGAGTGGACGGTATCGGCCATTCCGTTGGGCGGTTACGTGAAGATGCTGGACGAGCGCGAGGGGCCGGTCGCACCTGCGGAACGCGCGCGCGCCTTCAATCAGGCCAGCGTGGGGCGGCGTATAGCGATCGTCAGCGCGGGCCCCGCTTTCAATTTTGCGCTTGCCATCCTGCTGTACTGGGGGGTTTACGTGCTCGGCGTGCAGGGCATGCGCCCGGTGTTGGCGGAACCTCCTGCCGGCAGCGTGGCTGCGGCGGCCGCACTGCGCGAGGGCGAGGCCATCGTTGCCGTAGGTGATGAGAGCACACCGCAGTGGACCCAGTTGCGCACCCAGATACTCGACCGTGTATTGGGCGGTGGCCAGCTTCCGGTGACAGTGCAGGGCCGTGACGGCGCGCAACGCGTGGTGGTTCTGGATCTTGGCGGCGTGCGCTTGGATCCGGAGTTTCTGTTCGATGATCTCGGTCTGCAGCCGTATCAGCCGCCGGTACCGGCGCGGCTTCAGGAGATCGTCCCCGGTGAATCCGCAGCAGCGGCCGGTTTTCTGCCGGGAGACCTGCTGCTGAGTTACAACGGCGTACCAATCACCTCATGGCAGCAATGGGCCGGCTGGCTGCGTGCGCATCCCGGAGAGGTCGCGCGCGTGGAAGTGGAGCGTGACGGCCAGCGTTTGCAGATCGAACTGATCATCGGGCAGTTGCATCAAGGCGATCAGACCATTGGCCGCTTCGGTGCAGCCGTGGCGCCCCCGGGGGACTTGTGGCAGGATTTGCGCGCTGTTAACCGGCTTGGGCCCGTGGAGGCACTGCCGGCTGCGGTGGTTCAGACGTGGCGCATGTCGTCGCTGACCTTGCGGATGCTGGCGCGCATGATTACCGGCGACGTATCGGTGAAGAACGTCAGTGGCCCGATCCAGATTGCGCAGGTGGCTGGATTTTCGGCGCAGGTCGGACTGGTGTCCTTCCTGAGCTTCATGGCCATCGTCAGCGTCAGTCTCGGTGTGCTTAATTTGCTGCCGGTACCGGTACTGGACGGCGGCCATTTGCTGTATTACGTCGTCGAAGCGATCAAGGGGTCGCCGGTTTCGGAGCGCGTGCAGGAAGCGGGACAGCGGGTGGGGCTGACGCTGCTGGTAATGTTGATGGGGCTGGCGTTTTATAACGACATCGCACGCCTGTTGAATTGATCAAACATAAAGACTAAAGAACCGGTGAAACGACTCAAGACTCAAAAAACGGCCATTGCCGCCGCGCTGGCTTTGCTTGCGCTGACCGGCCGGGCCCATGCCTTCGAGCCCTTCACCGTCTCCGAGATACGCGCTGAGGGTTTGCAGCGTCTTGAAATCGGCACGGTGCTGACCTACCTGCCGCTGTCGGTTGGTGACACCGTCAACAATGGCACCTCAAGTCAGGCGATCCGAGCGCTGTATGCCTCTGGCCTGTTTGAAGATGTGCAACTTGCGCGTGACGGCAACGCGCTCGTCATCATTGTCGAGGAGCGACCGGCAATTTCCAGCTTCACGCTTGAAGGCAACGACAAGATCGGCGGTGACGAGCTCAAGCAGTCGCTGCGTGATCTGGGTCTTGCAGACGGGGAACTGTTTCGCCGCGAGCTGGTGGACCAGGTCGAGCAGGAGCTGCGCCGCCAGTACTACTCCAACGGTTACTACGATGTGGCTATCGCCACCGAGTTGACGGAAGAGCCCAACAATCGCGTCAAGTTGCAGATCAAGGTCACCGAGGGCAAGGTCACCAAGATCACGGACATCAACGTGCTCGGCAACCACGTGTTCGATGATCAGGAGTTGAAGGACCAGTTCGAGCAGCAGGCAACCAACTGGATGCCGTTTCAACGCACCGACCGATACTCCAAGCAGAAGCTGGTGGGTGATCTCGAGTCCCTGCAGTCCTACTACCAGGACCGTGGGTATCTGAAGTTCAATGTCGACTCGGTCCAGGTTGCGCTGACGCCGGACAAGGAATCCATCTACATCACCGTCAACGTCACCGAAGGTGACGTGTTCACGGTCAAGGAACGCAAGTTCTCCGGTGAGACCATCCTCAACCAGAACTTCCTGGAGGCGCTGACGACCACCCGTACGGGTGACACATTCTCGCGCAAGCAGGCCACTGACTCGGCTGATCGTATCGAGGCGGCGCTGTCCGACATTGGTTATGCGTTTGCCGAAGTAACGCCCATTCCCGAGATTGACGAGGCCAACAAGCAGGTTGGCATCAATTATTTCGTCCAGCCCGGAAAGCGTGCCTACGTACGCCGCATCAACTTCATTGGCAATGCCGGCACCAACGACGAGACCTTGCGGCGAGAGATGCGCCAACTGGAATCGGCGCCGTTCTCCAAGTCCTCGGTCGAGCGCTCGCGCGTGCGCCTTGCGCGCCTGCCGTTCGTCGAGGAGGCCGAGGTGGATACGCGGCCGGTGCCGGGCAGCGATGATCTCGTCGATCTCGTGTTCAAGATCAAGGAACGTCCGCCGGGTTCGGTGCAGTTCGGCGTTGGCTATTCCGGCGCCCAGGGCTTCCTGATCACCGGCCAGCTGACGCACACCAACTTCCTCGGCACCGGCAATCGGCTCGACCTGTCGCTGGAGAACAATACGATCTCGCGCGCGGTCAACTTCTCGTGGACGGATCCTTACTTCACGGAAGACGGCGTCAGCCAGACGATATCGGCTTTCTACCGAGAGTCGGAGTCGGTCATCCGCTATTCGTCGGGCTTCAACTCCAATATCGTCGGTGCCAATCTGACGTACGGCAACCCACTGTCGGAATACGTGGTGCTGCGCGCCGGTGTGGGCGTAGAAGAAGTGGCAATGGAGACGTTCGCCGGCAGTACCTCGGACGAGGTGCTGCAGTTTGTTGTTGACAACGGCGCCCACTTCTCGACTTACCAGGTCCGCACCGGCATCAGCTACGACACGCGCAACCGCACGTTCTTTGCCAGCCGCGGCGCGCTGCACTCGCTCAGCGTCGATGTGGCGCTGCCCGGCAGCGACCTGACCTACTACAACCTCAGCTACCGCGCGCAGCAGTATGTGCCGCTGTTCTGGAAGTTCTTCCTCGAAATGAAGGGCTCGGTGGGGTTGGTGGACGGCTACGGCGACACTGAGGGCGTGCCACCGTATGAGAACTTCTTCGCTGGTGGCCCGCGCACGGTGCGCGGCTATCGAGATGGGTCTCTGGGCCCGCTGGATACACCGTTCCTGAATCCGTATGGTGGCAAGTTGCGGACGACGCTGCAGAACCAGTTGGTGATCCCATTGCCGATGGAGACCGACGGCAAGTCCACGCGACTGTCGATGTTCTTTGACGTCGGTAACGTGTTTGCCGAGCCCGGCGACTTTGATGTGGCCGAGCTGCGGCAGTCGGCCGGCATTGCCTTCTCGTGGTTCACTCCGTTCCTCGGACTACTGGACCTGAGCTACGCTTTCCCGTTGAACGAAGAGGCGACGGACGAAGTTGATCGATTCCAGATCACGTTTGGGTCTGGCTTCTGAGTCGGCCCGGCCTGTCATTTCCCATTACTACTAAACTTACAGAGAGAGAGACATGAGGATTTCCAAAAGCATCTTTTGTGGCATTGCCTTGACCGCTGCTGCGCTCAGCTTGTCGGCGCATGCGCAGGCACTGCCGGGCACCAAGATCGCGACCATTCGCTCCAACGAGCTGGCGTCCAAGGCCCCTCAGTTCAAGGCGATGCAGGAAAAGCTCAAGTCGCAGTTTGAGCGCCGCCAGAACGAGGTCGAGGCGGAGATGAAGAAGTTCCAGGAAGATGGCCGTAACTTCCAGAAGGAAGCCGAGTTGCTGTCAGCTGCGGATCGCGCCAAGAAGGAGAAGGATCTCAATACGCGCCGCATCGATCTTGAGTACAAGGGCCGTACGCTGCAGGAAGAGTTCCAGAAGGCTCGTGAGCAGATGCTGGTAGAGACCATGGGCAAGCTGAAGACGGTCATCGAAGGCGTCGCCAAGGAACGCGGCGTTTCGCTGGTGGTGGAAAACCCGGTCTACGCGACCCCGGACATCGACATCACCGACGATGTTCTCAAGCGCCTGCAGGGCCCGTCGGCAAAGTAATGTAGAGCGTCTGCCGCAGAGGCAGGCCGCCTGGAGCCGGGATTGGTTATGCTGATCCCGGCTTTTTTATGGTCTGAGTTCGTGATTCCATGACCACCCTTTCATTGAATGAGCTGGCCCAACGGTTTGGCTTGACCCTGGTCGGCGAGGGGCATGCCGAGATCCGCGGCGTCTGCGCGCTGTCGCCCGGTGCTGAGGGTTGCATCAGCTTTCTGAGTAACCCAAGGTTACGTTCTCAGCTGACGACGACCGCTGCAGCTGCGGTCATCGTCGGTAACCGTGATGTGGCGGCGCTAGGCGCAATACCCGGCCTTGTGGCGCCGGACCCCTATCTGGCCTACGCCCGAATCGCGCAGCTGTTCGATCCCGACCGGGCGTTCACCGCCGGGCGTCATGAGGCTGCCGTGATCGCCGACGACGCTGAAGTGGGCGAGGGCTGCCATGTCGGAGCGCTGGCGGTCGTCGAAGCCGGCGCCAAGCTCGGACGTGGCGTCTTCATCGGGCCGCACTGCCACATCGGGCGCGGGGCGGTCATCGGCGATGGATCCAGGCTGATATCCGGTGTCCACATCGGTGCGCGTGTACGGATTGGTGCTCGCTCGTTGTTTCAGGCGGGCGCGATCGTCGGCTCTAGGGGGTTCGGCAACGCACGGGGTCCCAATGGCTGGGAGGAAGTTCCGCAACTCGGCAGCGTCGTCATCGGTGACGATGTCGAGGTTGGCGCCAATACCTGCATAGACCGTGGCACCATCGAGGATACGGTTATTGAGCATGGCGTTCGTCTCGACAATCTGGTCCAGATCGCCCACAACTGCCACATCGGGGCGCATACGGCGATTGCGGCCGGTACCGGTATTGCGGGCTCAACCCGGATAGGCTCGCGTTGTATGATTGGCGGCGCCTGCGGCATCACCGGTCATATCGAGATTGCCGACGATGTCGTGCTGCTCGGTCGGACGATGGTTACCGGGTCGATTCGCGCCAAGGGAATCTACGGTTCCGGCATGCCAATGCTGGAAGCGCGCGAATGGCGCAAGACAGTGGCTCGAGTACGGCGTCTGGGTCGCCTTGAACAACGACTCAAGCACGTGGAGAAGCAGCTCGGCGCTGCCCTTTCGGAAGACGAGGAAGATGGACAAGACGACGTTTGATATCCGCGACATCCTGAGGATGCTGCCGCATCGGTATCCGTTTCTGCTGGTCGATCGCGTTACGGCGGTCAGCGACGAGGGGCGCAGCCTCACCGCAATCAAGAACGTCACCTATAACGAGCCGTACTTTCCCGGACATTTTCCGGGCCTGCCGACGATGCCCGGCGTGATCATGCTGGAGGCGATGGCCCAGGCCTGTGGTCTGCTGGCGATCATGAAATCCGACCTGCGCGCAGATTCCGGATTCATGCTCTATTTCGCGGGTATCGACAATTGCCGCTTCAAGCGGCCGGTGATTCCCGGCGACACCCTGGAGTTCGTCGTGCAGCTGGAAAAGCACAAGCGTGACCTCTGGAAATTCCAGGTCGTCGCTCGGGTTGGCGCGGAGCTCGCCTGCACGGCCGATATGATGTGCGTGCTCAAGGACGCGCATCGTGAAACCAGTGAGGATTGAGACTGCCATGTCGCGCATCCATCCCACCGCGATCATCGATCCCAAGGCGGAACTGCATGAGACCGTAGAAGTCGGGCCCTATAGCGTGATCGGGCCCGGCGTACGCATCGGAGAGAACAGCTGGATTGGTCCGCACGTGGTCTTGCGTGGTCCGATGACGATGGGCCGCGACAACAAGGTCTTCCAGTTCGCCTCTCTTGGCGAGATCTCGCAGGACAAGTCGGCTCGTGATGACGATGCCACTCGCGTCGAGATTGGAGATGGCAACACCATTCGCGAGTACGTCACGATCCAGCGCGGCACGTTGAAAGAACAAGGGTTGACGCGGGTAGGCAATGACAACTGGATCATGGCCAACTCCCACATCGCGCACGACTGCATCGTGGGCTCGCATTGCATCCTCGCCAATGGATCGACCCTGGCCGGCCACATCGTGATCGAGGATTGGGTCGGCCTGGGTGGCTACACGCTGGTTCACCAGTTCTGCCGGATCGGCAGCCATGCCTATACCGGTGGTGGTGCCGTGGTCCTGCGCGATCTGCCGCCATTCGTGATTGCTGAAGGCCAGCCGGCGCGTCCGCGTGGCATCAATGGCGAGGGGCTCAAGCGGCGCGGCTTCTCGGCTGAAGATATCGATGCCATCAAGGACGCCTACAAGCTGATTTACCTGTCCGGTTTCGTCATGGCGGACGTCAAGGCCAAGCTCGCCGAGATGGCCAAGCACTCGTTACATGTCGGCCGCATGCTCACGTTCATCGAGCAGTCCAAGCGCGCACTTTCTCGATAGCGCGGGGCGTCTTGCAAATCTTGCACGTTCAGGCAGTCGGGAGTTCACGGGATGATGAGTCGCGGGTCGTGCAGCGAGCCTGAGCCGAATCGGGCGCGATGAGGATTGCAATCATTGCCGGGGAAATCTCGGGCGACATGCTCGGTGCCGCGCTCATCGTCGCCTTGCGCGTGCGGTTTCCACAGGCGCAGTTCTATGGAGTTGCCGGCCCACGCATGACGGCGGCGGGTTGCGATGCCATTGCCTCGATCGATGCGCTCTCGGTCATGGGGCTCGCGGAGGTCGTCAAGGAGTTGCCGCGGCTACTGCGCTTGCGCGCGCAGCTGGTTACGCGCCTGGTGCGCGATCGGCCTGATCTGGTCGTCGGCATCGACGCGCCGGACTTCAATCTGGGCCTGGAGCGCCGTCTGCGTGAGCGCGGATTGCGTACCGTGCACATGGTCAGTCCGACGGTATGGGCATGGCGCGAAGGTCGGGTGCGGACGATCGCCCGAGCCTGCGAGCGCGTGCTGTGCCTGCTGCCGTTTGAACCGGCGTTCTACGCGCGCCATGGCATGCACGCCGACTACATCGGCCATCCGCTGGCCGATCAGCTGGACAACTCCGTTTCCGTCGAGGCCGCGCGCGCGCAATTGGGCCTGGACCCGGGCGCGGCGCTGGTGGCCATCATGCCCGGCAGCCGCGGAGGCGAGGTGCGGCATCTGGCCCAAGTCTTCGTGCAGGCCGCACGGCTGATTGCCGAGCAACGACCGGGTACCCGCTTCATCACCCCGATCGCCAAGCCCGCGCTGCGCGAAGCGATCGGCGCCGCCATTCGCGAATACGGTCCGGAGTTGCAATGGACCCTGGTCGACGAGCAGTCACGCCTTGCCATGCAGGCCGCCGATGCCGTGTTGCTGGCATCGGGTACCGCCACGCTTGAATGCCTGCTGCTCGGTCGACCGATGGTGGTTGCCTATCGGACATCTGCACTGACGGCGTGGTTGATGCTGAGGGCCGGTCTCCTCAAGACCCGCCACGTCAGCCTGCCGAATCTGCTGACGGCAGAACCGGTGGTGCCGGAACTGCTGCAGGCGCAGGCGCAGCCGCAGGCGCTGGCGCAGCAGGTGCTGCGTCTGCTGGCCGATCCGGCCGCGCGGCAAAGGCAGCTGAGCCAGTTTGATCAGGTCCGTTCAGCGCTGCGTTGCGATGCCGCTGCGCGCGCCGCCGCGGTGATTGCCGAGCTGCTCGAAGTTCGGTAGCCGGCGGTACAATTGCAAAGGTGTCTCCCTCCCAACTACAACCACTGATTGCGGGCGTCGACGAGGTGGGCCGCGGCTGTCTCGCGGGGCCGGTCTACGCGGCCGCCGTGATTCTGGGTCAGTCCGAGATCAGCGGTCTCCGCGATTCCAAGCAGTTGAGCGCAGCCAGGCGCGAGCGCCTGTGCGAGCAGATTCAGGCGCAGGCCGCCGCCTGGGCCATCGGCATCGCCGATGTCGAGGAGATTGACCGCCTCAATATTCTGCAGGCCAGCCTGCTGGCGATGCAGCGTGCGGTGTTGGCGCTGACACCCGCTCCGGACATGGCCCTGGTGGACGGCAATCAGGCGCCGTCGCTGGCGTGTCCGCTGCGAACCATCATCAACGGCGATGCCACCGAACCGGCGATCATGGCGGCGAGCATCGTCGCCAAGGTCGCGCGCGATCGCGAGCTGCTGCGATTGGACGGCCTGTTTCCTGGCTACGGCCTGGCCAAGCACAAGGGCTACGGTACGCCGCAGCATCTGCTGGCCCTGCGGCATCTGGGGGCCAGCGCGATACATCGCATGAGTTTTTCACCCTGCCGCAGCGTGGCTGCGATACCGGCATCACGGCCATGAGCGGTTTCGTACATCTGCGGCTGCATCCCGAGTACTCGCTGACCGACGGGCTGGTTCGAGTTGAACCCCCGAAGCGCAAGGGGGGCGGTGCCGGCGCCACGTTGACCTCACAGGCCGCCAAGCTTGGCTTGCCTGCGGTGGCCGTTACCGATCGCAACAATCTGTTTGCGATGGTCAAGTTCTACAAGGCGGCGGAGAGCGCCGGCATCAAGCCCATCGTTGGCGCGGACGTGTGGTTGGAAGAGCGCGCGGTGGGCGACAGCCCCGAGCGTCTGACGCTGCTGGTGCAGAACGAGATTGGCTATCGGAACCTGTCGCGCTTGATCTCGCTGGCCTACACAGAAGGGCAGGTTCGTGGGCAGCCCCTAGTGTCGCCGGCGCGGCTGGCCGAGTTCGCGGACGGACTGATAGCGCTCAGCGGGCGCGATGGAAGCATTTTCAGGGCGGCCCAAGCGGATCAGGTGGACACGGCCCTGCAGCAGGTTTCCGCGTTCCAGCAGGTATTCCCGCAGCGCTTCTATCTCGAGGTGAGTCGCTGTGATCGTCCAGGTGACGAAGATTGGGTGCAGGCCGCTTGCGCCCTTGCGCGGGTGACATCGGCACCGGTGGTGGCCACCAACGACGTGCGCTTCCTCGAGCGCTCGGACTTCGACGCCCACGAGGCGCGCGTGTGCATCGCACAGGGGCGGGTCGTCAACGACGAGAAGCGGCCGCGCGACTACACGCGCGAGCAGTATCTGAAGTCGGCCGACGAGATGCAGGCGCTGTTTGCCGACTTGCCGGAGGCCTTGGCGAACAGCGTCGAGATCGCCCGGCGCTGCAGCCTGACGCTCAAGTTTGCGCCGCCCTACCATCTGCCCAACTTCCCGGTTCCTGAGGGGTACGACAGTAATCGCTGGCTGCGCCAGTGCGCGCACGAGGGTCTGCAGCGGCGATTCGAGCAGATCGCGCTGGCGCGTCCGCGCAGCGAGTACGAGCAGCGTCTCGATTACGAGCTGGACGTGATCGAGAAGATGGGATTTGCCGGCTACTTCCTGGTGGTGGCCGACTTCATCGAGTGGGCCAAGACGCACGGCTGCCCGGTGGGGCCAGGGCGTGGCTCGGGTGCGGGCTCGCTGGTGGCTTATGCCACCGGCATTACCGACCTGGACCCGCTGCCCTATAACCTGCTGTTCGAGCGCTTCCTCAATCCCGAGCGCGTGTCGATGCCGGACTTCGACGTCGATTTCTGCATGGACAACCGCGACCGGGTGATCGACTACGTGACGCAGCGCTACGGGCGGCCTCATGTGGGTCAGATCATCACCTACTCGACGATGGCGGCGCGCGGCGTCATCCGTGACGTGACGCGTGTGCTGGGTCACGGCTACGGCTTCGGCGACTCGATAGCGAAGCTGGTGCCGGGGACTCCCGGCGCGACCCTGGCGGATGCACTGGAAACCATTCCGGAGCTCAAGCAGCGCTACTCGACCGAGGAGGACACGCGCGCGGTACTGGATCTGGGGCTGGAACTCGAGGGTGTTACCCGCGGGGTCGGCGTGCATGCGGGAGGTGTCGTCATTGCGCCCCAGGCGCTGACCGATTACGCGCCGCTGTACTGTGAAGAGGGCGGCGCCGGAATGCGCACCCAGTTCGACATGAAGGACCTGGAGATGGTCGGACTGGTGAAGTTCGACTTTCTGGGCCTGAAAACCCTGACCGTGATTCAGGAGGCCGTGAATACGGTCGCGCTCAAGCGCGGGACCCGGATCGACGTGCTGAAGCTACCGCTCGATGATCCACAGACCTACGAGCTGTACGCCAGCGGCAAGACCGGCGCGGTGTTCCAGATGGAATCGCCTGGCATGCAGCGCGCGTCAACCGACCTCAAGCCGGATCGCTTTGAGGACATCATCGCACTGGTGTCGTTGTACCGACCGGGCCCGATGGAGCAGATTCCGGAGTTCTGCAAGCGCAAGCGCGGCGAGATCCGGGTCGAGTATCTGCATCCGGACATGCAGGAAGTGCTGGCGCCGACCTACGGGATCTTCGTCTACCAGGAGCAGGTGATGCAGATGTCGCAGCGCCTGGCGGGCTACACGCTCGGCGGCGCGGATCTGCTGCGTCGAGCCATGGGCAAGAAGAAGGCTGAGGAGATGGCGGTGCAGCGCGACATCTTCCAGAAAGGCGCGGCCGACCGCAGCATTGAACCGGACACCGCGAGCGCGGTATTCGATCTGATGGAGAAGTTTGCCAACTACGGCTTCAACAAGTCGCACGCGGCTGCGTACGCACTGGTGTCGTATCAGACTGCCTGGTTGAAGACCCATTACCCGGCGGAGTTCATGGCCGCCGTGCTGTCATGCGAAATGCAGCACACCGACGCCGTGGTCGCCATGCGCCAGGAATGCCTGCGCATGGGCCTGACCCTGCATCCGCCCGACATCAACAGCAGCGACTTTCGCTTTACGGTCCCGGCTCCGGGGGAGATTCGCTACGGGCTGGGCGCCATCAAGGGTGCTGGTGAGGCTGCGCTGGAAGGCATCATCGCCGAGCGCAACGCCCATGGTCGGTTTCGGGATTTGTTTGATTTCTGTCAGCGCATCGACACGCGCAAGGCCAACAAGCGCGTGCTGGAGGCCCTGATCGGGTGCGGCGCGATGGATGGTCTCGGACTGAACCGGCCTTCGCTGATCAAGACCCTGCCTAAGGCCTTGCAGCTGGCGGAGGCTGCGGCCGCTACCGCCAGCAGCGGCCAGGAAGATATGTTCGGTCTCGGCGGCGGCAACTCGCGTAGCGAGCAGACGGTGGCGCCGGATATCGAGGCCGACTGGTCGAAGCGCGAGCGACTGGAGAAGGAGCGGGAAACGCTGGGCTTCTACTTGAGCGGCCATCCGATCGAAGCGTATGAGGGCCTGATTTCCCAAGTCTGCAGCGGCCGCATGCTGGAGTTGATCCAGCAGCATGCGCAGCCAGCCGCAGTCGCCCCGTCCGGCAGCGGTAAACCCGCATGGCAGCCCAGAACCAAGGTCCTGTTCGCCGCCTGGGTGACGGACGTGCGCTTCTTCAAGGGTGACAAGAACGGTGATGGCCGCGCTGCGCGTGCCAGCTACAAGGTCACGCTGGATGATCAGACCGCGCAGCTTTCGAGCTGGATAGACGCCGAGCCGTGGCAGCGTTTCCAGACCTTCGTCAGACCCGACACGCTGGTCTTCGTGCTGGCGGAAGTGGGCTTGTCTGCGGCTCGCGACGGCCGCGAAGCCGAGCCGCGCCTGTACGCGCCCGAGTTCCTGGAAATTGACCGCGTGCTGGACGAATACGCGTGGCGGCTGACGCTGGATTGGCGCCGCGGGGTTGAGGACGTCGCCGCGCTGAAGCGGCTATTGCTTCCACTGCGGGCGCCGCAAGGCGCGTCAGTTGCGGTCAACTATCACGGCGCGCGTGCTGCCTGCGCGCTTGATCTGCCGGGCGAGTGGCGCGTGCGGACGACACAGTCGCTGCTGGATGCGCTGACGCAGTTGCTGGGGCCGGACTGCGTTAAAGTGCAGTACAAGCGCTATCAGGCGCCGGTGAACGAACGCCGCTACAGCGGTGCCGCCGCGGGTGGCATGGATGACGAATGAAACCGGGTCAACGATGAATCTGAATTACCTTGATTTTGAGCAGCCCATTGCCGAGCTTCAGCAGAAGATCGAAGAGCTGCGCTTTGCGACCACCGGCAGTGGCGTCAATCTCACCGAGGAAATCGCACGCCTGGAAGGCAAGCGACGCGAACTGACCGAACAGATATTTGCCAAGCTGACCCCCTGGCAGGTCACGCAGATCGCCCGCCATCCGCAGCGGCCGTATGCGCTGGACTATCTGAAGGCGCTGTTTACCGAGTGGGAAGAATTGCATGGCGATCGCCACTATTCGGATGATCCTGCCATCGTCTGTGGAGTCGCGCGCCTGGACAGCCGCGCCTGCGTGGTCATCGGCCAGCAGAAGGGGCGGGACGCCAAGGAGCGTGTGTACCGAAACTTCGGCATGCCGCGGCCGGAGGGCTATCGCAAGGCGCTGCGCCTGATGAAGCTGGCTGAGAAATTCAACTTGCCCGTGGTGACCTTCATCGATACCCCGGGAGCCTATCCTGGCATAGGCGCCGAAGAGCGCAACCAGTCGGAGGCGATCGCACGCAACCTGCTGGAGCTGTCGAAGTTGCGGACGCCGGTGCTGGCGACCGTGATCGGGGAGGGTGGTTCGGGCGGCGCCCTTGCAATCGGCATCGCCGATCACGTGATGATGTTGCAGCA
This sequence comes from Solimonas sp., assembly GCA_041612095.1. GTDB lineage: Bacteria > Pseudomonadota > Gammaproteobacteria > Nevskiales > Nevskiaceae > Solimonas. The sequence continues at coordinate 15,964 of JBFJJW010000040.1, forward strand.
CAGCGTCTATTCGGTCATTTCGCCCGAAGGCTGTGCGTCGATCCTGTTCAAGAGCGCCAACCGCGCACCCGAAGCGGCCGAGGCAATGCGCATGACGGCGACTGATCTCTACAGTCACAAGCTGATCGACGAAATCGTTCCGGAGCCGCTGGGAGGTGCGCACCGGGATGCGCCAACCATCATGAGCACGCTGAAGCACAAGTTGATGACCAATCTGGAGCGGCTGCGGCATACCCCGATGCCGCAGCTGCTGGCGACGCGCTATCAGCGATTGATGGCCTACGGCAGTTTCGACGCGGCACATTAGCCGGTCCGTAATGCGCTCCGGCGGCCGCACTGAATCCGGGGCGGCTGCCTGCTACGCTGCCGGCGTGAGCCGCAAACCCTACATGCTGCCTTTGCCATCGCTACCGCCGTTGCGATCAGGTGCGCGCGTGTGGGTGGCGTTCAGCGGTGGCCTGGATTCCACCGCGCTGCTGCACCGGCTTGTGCTGGCCCAGGTTCCGGGTCTCAGAGCGGTGCATGTGCACCATGGCCTGCAGGGCGCGGCCGATGCGTGGGCGCTTCGGGCGCGGAGGGTTTGCAAGCAGCATGGGGTGCCGCTGAGCGTGCGCCGGGTGCAGATTGCCGCCGACGACCCTGCCGGGCCGGAAGGGGCCGCGCGGGCTGCGCGGTATCGCGTGCTGAGCGCCTTGCTGAAGCCGGGTGATCTGCTGGTGACCGCCCACCACCGGGAGGATCAGGCGGAAACCGTGCTGCTGCGCGCCTTGCGTGGCAGCGGCATTGCCGGCCTCGGCGCCATGGCTGCCTGGGGGCCCTGCGGCAAGGGTCACCACTGGCGCCCTCTGCTGGCGACACCGCGGGCTGATGTGCTGAGGTACGCGCAGGCGCAGGGCCTGGACTGGATCGAGGATCCTCATAACGCCGACGCCCGCTATGCCCGTTCATACTTGCGCCACGCCGTGTGGCCCCGGCTGCAGACCCATTGGCCGCAGGCGGCCGAAAGCCTCGCACGACTGGCGCAGCATGCCCAGAGTGCCGAGGCGCTGCTGGACGAGCTCGCAGCGCTGGATGAGCCCGGCGTGCGCCGCGGTGCGGCGCTGAGCGTTTCGGCATTGCTGGGGCTGTCCGCGGCGCGGCGGCGCAATCTTCTTCGCCATGTCTGGCGCGGCCAGGGCTGGGCTGCGGCTTCCGCCGACTTGCTGCAGCGCCTGGAGCGCGAGGTCCTGCTGGCCGGCAGCGATCGCCAGCCCTGTCTGCACTACTCGGGACTGGAGCTGCGGCGCTATCGGGATGACCTTTACATGATGCCCGCGCTGCCGCCGCCGCCAGGAGACACGGAGTTGCCGTGGCGCCGCGGCCGCAAGCTGGGTCTGCCGGACGGTTGCGGCCATCTGTCCGCCCGAACGGCGCCGCCAATGGCGTTGACCGTGCGTTTTCCCCGTGGCGGCGAACGCCTGCGCCCCGCCGGCAGCCGTCACTGCCGCAGCCTCAAGCAGCTCTGTCAGGATCGGGGTATGCCGGTCTGGGTGCGCGAGCGCATGCCGTTGCTGTTCGAGCGCAATACGCTGGTGTCCGTGGCAGGCATCTGGAGCGAGGCCCAGCTGCTCGAGACGGGCTGGGAGCCGCACTGGACCTGCGATCTGCCCGGCTCTGCGCCGGGGTAGGCGGGGCCGGTCCATTGAGCCGGCGGCCCGCGAGCGAGTAAAATCCCGCAAACCCACCGCCCGTACTTAGCCATGCCCGACTCGGCGCATCAGACTCGTTTTATTTTCGTGACCGGGGGCGTGGTGTCCTCGCTAGGCAAGGGTATCGC
>JBFJJW010000041.1:0-17737 GCA_041612095.1 Solimonas sp.
GCCTGGGGCATTGCTCCCCACACCCCGGTGGTTGTTTACGATGATCAGGCGGGCGCGCTGGCGGCTGCACGTGCATGGTGGATGCTGCGTGCGGTTGGCCACGCCGAGGTACAGGTACTGGACGGCGGCCTGTCCGCCGCGCTTGCGGCCGGCATCACGCTGACGCCTGATGTCCCACCCTCGACGCCGCAGCCACCCTACCCCGCAGCGCATTGGAACTGGCCGATCGCGGATGCCGATGAGGTCGAGCGCAGGCGCCTGGACGCGCACTGGCGACTGCTCGACGTGCGCAGCGCGGACCGCTACGCCGGCCATCAGGAGCCGATAGACCCGATAGCCGGCCACATTCCCGGCGCGCTCAATCTGAGCTACGCCAGAAATCTGGTGGACGGGCGCTTCAAGCCCGCAGCCGAACTGCGATCCGAGTTCGAACGCATCCTGGGTCCGGTCTCCGCGCAACATCTGATGGTGCACTGTGGCTCCGGCGTCACTGCCTGCCACAGTCTGCTGGCTTTGGAACTGGCCGGCCTGCCGGGCGCCGCCCTCTATGTCGGCGGCTGGAGCGAATGGTGTCGTGGCCAGCGCGCCAAGGCGACCGGGGTATGACGACAGCCTTGGCCCGAGTACAGGCAGAACTGATCCGGTTTCTGGACGACGATCAGTACAGCGGCCTGGAGAGCGCCTGTGCACTGGCCAAGACGCAGGCTGTCGACATCGGTGAACTGCTGGGCTGGGTGCAGCGGTACCGCTGTGCGCCGGAAAGCCGTGCGCGGGGGCCTTGCGCGCACTGCGCGCGAGCCTGCAGCTGCCGGTGATTCCGGGCCCGGTCTGCCGCCGCGGCTGACGCAGGGGCGCGGCCGCCCGACCCTGCGCAGCCGGCGCCTGGCCCCATCCCGCTGTCGAACTGCGGGCCGCTCGTTCGTCGTATCGATAATGGCAGCCGCACCCGCCGAGACCTGCGGGTTCACCACGCCGGCAGTACCGATCCCGACCACTCACCGGAGTAACGACATGCGCTTCATGATGCTGATGATCCCCAAAGGCTACGAAACTGCGCCGGCAGGCACCATGCCGGACGCAAAGGCAGTGGCGGCGATGATGAAATACAACGAGTCCCTGCAACAGGCTGGGGTACTGCTGGCGCTGGACGGTCTGCATCCGCCGTCGATGGGCGCGCGCATCCACTTTGCCGGTGGTAAAGCCACCGTCACTGACGGCCCTTTCACCGAGGCCAAGGAGGTGCTGGGCGGCTACTGGATGATTCAGGTGCGATCACGCGACGAGGCGATCGAGTGGGCCACGCGCTGTCCCGCTGGCGATAATGAACTCATCGAGGTAAGACAGGTTCAGGAGTTCGCCGACTTTCCTGCCGATGTGCAGGCCGCAGCCAGCGGCCTGCAGTCGATGCAGGGGCTGGCTTCCGCGAGCCGGTGAGACCCCCTTGCCACAGGAGTCGACGATGAAATATCTGGGCCTGGCCTACTACGATGAGCGGAAGTTCCGCGACCTGCCGCAGCCGCAACTCGATGCGCTGGTGAGTCAGTGCCCGGCGTTGGATCGCCGGCTGCAGGGCACCGGCCGACTGCGCCTGTCCGCCTCGCTGGACGAGTCTGCGGCCAGCATCAGCATCCGACCGGTCAACGGCACACCGCAGGTAACCGACGGGCCGTACACCGAGAGCAAGGAGCTGGTGGGTGGCCTGTTCATCATCGAAGCGGACGATCTGGAGCAGGCCATCGCGCTGGCGTCGATGCACCCGGCTGCGCAACTCGGCGAGGACGTGGGCTGGGGCATCGAGCTGCGCCCCATTGACTACTACCAGCAGCCATGAGGCTCCCGCTTCTTCACAGGTCCACATGAGCGAACCCGACGTTCATCGTCGCATTGAGGCGATATGGCGCATGGAATCGGCGCGAACCATCGCCAGCCTGACACGCATGCTGCGCGACGTTGGCCTCGCCGAGGAGATGGCGCAGGACGCGCTGGTCGCGGCACTGGAGCAGTGGCCGGTAGCCGGCGTACCGGACAACCCCGGAGCCTGGCTGATGACCACCGCCAAGCGCCGCGCCATCGATCACCTGCGCCGCAAGCAGATGCTCGCCCGCAAGCACGAGATGCTCAGTCATGAGCTGGACGAACCGGAGACCGCCATGCCGGATCTCGACGACAACATCGGCGACGACCTGCTGCGGCTGATGTTCATTGCCTGCCACCCGATACTTTCCACGGAAGCGCGTGCGGCGCTGACGCTGCGCCTGCTGGGTGGCCTGTCCACGGCCGAGATCGCCAGGGCGTTCCTGGCACCGGAGGCAACCATCGCGCAACGGATCGTGCGCGCCAAACGCACGCTCGCCGAGGCCCGCGTGCCGTTCGAAGTGCCGCGCGGCGGGCAACTGGCGGAGCGCCTGTCGTCGGTGCTGGAGATCATCTATCTGGTATTCAACGAGGGCTATTCGGCGACCGCTGGTGCGGACTGGATGCGCCCCGCCCTGTGCGAGGAAGCGCTGCGCCTTGGTCGCGTTCTCGCCGGGCTGGCACCCCAGGTATCGGAGGTGCACGGGCTGCTGGCGCTGATGGAGCTTCAGGCCTCGCGCGCGCAGGCACGCACCGATCAGGCCGGCGAACCGGTCCTGCTGCTGGAACAGGATCGTGCACGCTGGGACCCGCTACTGATCCAACGTGGGCTCAGCGCCCTGGAACGCACCGAAGCCCTGGGCGGATCCCTGGGGCCGTACGCCTTGCAGGCAGCCATTGCTGCCTGCCACGCCCGCGCGCGGGCTGCGGCGGACACCGACTGGCCGCGAATAGCGGCCTTGTATGACGCGCTGGCGCAGCTGATGCCATCCCCGGTGGTTGAACTGAATCGCGCGGTCGCTGTTTCGATGGCCTTTGGGCCGGAGGCCGGGCTTGAACTCGCCCAGGCCCTGCGCGACGAGCCCAAGCTGGCAAACTATCATCTGCTGCCCGCGGTACTCGGCGACCTGCTCTACAGGCTGGATCGCCGCGAAGAGGCACGTTGCGAGTTCGAGCGTGCGGCCGCGCTCACCCACAACGTGCGAGAACGCAAGCTGCTGCAGGCCCGCGCGCGGGCCTGCAGCAGCTAGAACCCACCACCGAACTGCAAGCGGCGGCCAGAGCCGCGCGCGATCATTTACGGAGTCGCAGATGGCGTACCTACTGTTGATCGTCGAGCCGCGCGAACAGCGCAGCGCCCGAGGGCCGGTGAATGGCCGCGAGGTGTATGACCGCATGCTGCGTTTCACGGAGGATCTGCGCGCGCGTGGCGTGCTGCTGGCGAGCGAGTCGCTGAAATCGGACAAGGAGGCGGTACGACTCGAGGTCCGCAGCGGCAGGCGCACGATGATTGACGGCCCCTTCACCGAGTCCAAGGAAATGGTCGGCGGCTTTTTCATGCTCAACTGCAGCAGCCGCGCGGAGGCCCTGGAGATTGCCGGCGCATGCCCGGCTGCGGAATGGGCGACAGTCGAGGTGCGGGAAATCGGCCCCTGCTACGAGTAGCAACGCTGCCGCTCCGCCACCTCGCATCGGCGGACCCGGCCGCTGCCTGCAACGTCGGGTCGACTTGGCCGTCGATATGCAGGGCGCTTTTCGGCGACAATCGCCGCCCGATCCGCGTACTGCCGGAGATCGGGGCCCGCACAGGGCGTAACCAGGCAGCGGCGCAGTCACCGACAATTTGAGAACACTATGAGCCTGGTTCTGGGTCCGCGGGTGCCGCAACGCGGCAACGCCTTTTCGCGCTGGCTGGGCCGCTGCGTGCTGCGCCTGATGGGATGGCGCATCGAGGGCACCCTGCCCAATCTACCGAAAATGGTACTGATCGGGGCGCCGCACACCTCCAACTACGATGGCGTGCTGGCGCTGGTTACGCTCACCACGGTGGGTCTGCGCGCCGGCACGATGATCAAGGACAGCGCCTTCAAGGGCGTGATGGGCATCATCCTGCGCTGGTTCGGCGCACTGCCGGTCAATCGGCGCAGCCCGAAGGGTGTTATCGAGCAGACCATCGACGCATTCGCCCGCCACGAGCAGTTCGTACTGCTGCTGGCGCCGGAGGGCACCCGCTCGGCCGCAGCGGAGTGGAAGCGCGGCTTCCACCACGTAGCGCGTGGCGCCGGGGTCCCGATCGTCGCCGCTGCGGCCGACTACGCGCGTAAACGTATCGTATTCGCCGCGCCGCTCTACCCCAGCGACGATTACGCCGCTGATTTCAGCACCCTGATGGCGTTCTACAGCGCGCACGGCCCTGGCCGTCACCCGGAACGTCTGTCGCGGCCGCTGTGCGAGGCGCAGGGGCGCAGCTGGATTCCAACCGCCGACGACGATCGGTAGCTGGCGGCACGCTCCCGCGCCGCACGGTGAAGCGACCGCGGCCGCCATCGACGGTGATAAGGTCAGCGCCGTAGACACCGGAGTCAGGCATGTTGATCGCGCTTGTCGTCATCGCCCTCGTATTGCTGATCGGCCTTACGCTGCTCTGGCGGCGCCTGCAGCAGCTGAAGAGACTGCTGGAGGCGCTGGAGCGGGATCAGCAGCAGCTTGCCGGCGCCTGGAACGCGCTGCCCGCCGCTGCCGCCGGGTTGCTGCCGGCCGACAAGGCACTGTTGAGCATCGAAATCCTCAACGCTGCTGAGCTGGCCGCCCGGGAATCGCGATTTGCCCACGTGCTGGGCAGCCTGACGCCGCAGCTGTTGCGCCGCCTGGTCTACCAGCAGACTGCGGAGGTCATGCGCGCCGAACTGGTCAAGCACGGCGTCCAGGCCGAGGTACGCCTTCATGGTCTGGCTTAGCGGTTTGCTGCTGGCCGGCGCGGCAGGGCTGGCAGCGATCGCTTGGCGCACCCTGCAGTTGCAGCAGCAGCTGCACGCAAGCGCAGCGCGGCTGCAGTACAGCAGCCTGCTGCTGATGGAGCTGCAAAGACTGCAGCAACGCCAGGCCCGGCTGAGCGATGTACAGCGCCTGGCGGAGTCGACGATCGATACCGGCACCGACGTCGTCAAAGCTGTCCATCAGGGTATTGCGGCGATTCCGTTCGGCGTACTCGACACCGTCGCCGCAACCCGTGACGTCAGTCGCGTCGTACGCCGTACCCATGACCTGATCTCCGACGCCGTGTACGGCTCGATCAAGGGTGTCAACAAGGCAGTCGGTGGAGCAACGCGCCGCGTGCTGAGACCGCCGAAGAAAGACGGCGACCACGGCGACAGCTGATTCAGCGCGGCAGGTCGAGCGCGTTCAGAGCCCGGGCCACGCGCTGCTGGTAGGTCTCGAACTCGGAGAACTGCGTCGCCATCGGCACCTGGATGGGCGCGCCATAGCGGATCTTGATGCGGGCAAATGGCTTGGGCAGCCTGAACGCATCCCAGCTGTTGAACGACCAGCGCCGGTCCGCGGTCGTGGCATACGGCACGATCGGCACGCCCGACAGGCGCGCCATTTCGATGATGCCCGGCTTGACTTCAAAGGCCGGCCCCAGCGGACCATCCACGGTGACGGCGCCAGGCAGCCCCCCCTTCAGAAGCTCGATCATCTCGTCCTTGGCTTCCTTGCCACCTTTGCACTTGTCCCGCTTCTTTGAGCTGCCGCGCACCACCTGATGACCGAGGCGCTGACACAGAAACGCCACCGGATCACCATCTCGCGAGCGCGACACGATCACCACATGCGGATGCCCGGTCTGGGCCAGAATTCCAGAGAACAGATTCTGGTGCCAGATCGCCAGCACGTAGCCGCCGACCGGCGGGCGCGGCCCGACCGTTTCAAAGCGATAGCTCCGCGCCAGCAGGCGAACGATGGCATGCACCAGGCGCAGCAGCAGATACTTGATCATTCCGCTTTCGATCCATTAGGGGTGGACGCCCACCATGCGGGGCTTGCCACATCATCGAAGGACCATGACGCGGATGGGTAACCACGTGTCGAACGCGTGGTCCGTGTCAGCTTAACGGTTTTAGGCGTCGTGAGCGATTATGCTGGCGCCATGTCCATCTCCTCCGCCGCAATCGCAAGCACCGCCGCCGGCTGGCGGCTCAGACTGGCGCAACTCGAGGTGGCCAGCCCATTCGCATTCGAGCTCAACCAGCGGTCGTGCCTATGCCTGGACCTGACCAATGGCAACACCGCACTGGGCCGTATCGACCCCGCCGACACCGCGGCATTCTCAACGATCATCGACGCGCAGATCAGCGCCGCGGGCGCGGACTACGCCGCTGGCGGCTACGCGGAGAATCGAGCGCTGTATCAGCGTAGCCCCGTATTCGGCAGTCGGCAGACCGACGCCCGCACCCTGCACCTGGGCGTGGACCTGTGGCTTGCGGCCGGCACGCAGGTGTACGTCGTGCTGGGCGGCGTCATCCACAGCATTCAGGACAATGCACAGTTTGGGGACTACGGCCCTACCGTGATCCTCCGGCACGAGATCGACGGCCACGCCTTTCATACACTCTATGGCCACCTGTCCCGAAGCACGCTACCTTCGCTCAAGGTGGGCCAACGCCTCCTGACCGGTGCCGCCCTGGGTTGGCTCGGCGAGCCGCATGAGAACATGGGCTGGCCGCCGCACCTGCATTTCCAGATCGTGATCGACCTGCAGGGACGCAAGGGCGACTATCCCGGAGTCTGCAGGCTCGCCGAAGCCGAGCACTGGCTGGGCAACAGCCCCGACCCGAACCTGCTGCTGCGCATCGATGCACTCACCTGAGCCGTATGCAGATCGCAGGCCTTTGCATCCGTCACCAACCGCTGTAGCGAGTACTCTCCCGCCATGATCATCGTTCATCACCTGAATAACTCCCGCTCGCAGCGCGTGCTTTGGCTGCTCGAAGAGCTCGGCATTCCCTACGAGGTCAAGCGCTACCAGCGCGATGCCAGGACCATGCTGGCGCCGCCGGAACTGCGCGCCGTGCACCCGCTCGGCAAATCGCCGGTGATTTCCGACGCAGAGACCATCGTCGCCGAGTCCGGCGCCATCATCGAGTATCTGGTGGAAACCCACGGTAATGGCCGGCTGACACCCAAGGCCGGCACGCCCGAGCAGCTGCGCTACCGCTATTGGATGCACTACGCCGAGGGTTCGGTGATGCCGATGCTGGTGATGAAACTGATCTTCGGTCGCGTGCCGGGCGCGGTGCCGGCACTGATCCGCCCCGTCGCCCGAGCGATCGTCAAGGGGGTCGAGGGCAACTTCCTGAACCCCAACCTCGAACGTCATCTCGATTTCATCGAGTCCGAACTCGGCAAGAGCGAATGGTTTGCGGGGGCCGAGTTCAGCGCCGCCGATGTACAGATGAGCTTTCCCGCAGAGGCGGCCGCCGTGCGCGGCAACGGCGCGAGCCGCCCCAATATCGCAGCCTTCCTCAAGCGCATTCACGCACGCCCCGCCTATCTGCGTGCGCTAGAACGCGGCGGCCCCTATGAGCTGATGCGCTGATCGTCTGATGACACTGCCCTTGTCCACGGTGGACCTGCATGCGCATTCGACGGCCTCGGATGGCAGCCTGAGCCCGATCGCCGTGGTTGATGCCGCGGCCGACGCGGGTGTTACCTGCTTTGCGCTGAGCGATCACGATACCGTCGCCGGCCTCGACGCAGCCGCGCGCCAGGCGCGTTCGCGCGGCATTCGCCTGCTACCCGCTGTGGAGCTTTCCGTCACCTGGCAGCGTAAAGGGCTGCACCTCGTCGGTCTTGACATTGATCCCGCATCGACGCCCCTGCGCGCCGGCCTCGACAGCCAGCAGCAGCGCCGGCAGCAACGCGCCGAGGCAATTGCGGCCAAGCTGGAACGAATCGGGATTGCCGACGCATTCGACAAGGTCGGGGCCATGGCCGATGGCGGCCAGATCACGCGCACCCACTTTGCGCGCCTGCTGGTTGCGGAGGGCATATGCAAGAACCTGAAGCAGGCCTTCGAGCGCTATCTGGGCCCCGGCAAAGGCGCCTACGTTGGCGTGGAATGGGCGGGGCTGGAAGAGGCCGTTGGCTGGATTCGTGCGGCGGGCGGGCGGGCGGTCCTGGCCCATCCCCTGCACTACAAGCTCAGCGCTGCATGGCGGGAGCGGGTCATGAACGCGTTCAAGGAGGCGGGCGGAGTCGCCGTCGAGGTCAGTTGCGGAAACTCCAGCGCGGCCGAGGTCCAGCTCAGCGCCATCGAAGCCCAGCGCCACGGGCTGATGGGCTCGATCGGCTCCGATTTTCATAGCCCGGAACAGCGCTGGCTGGGATTGGGCCGTCTGCACCCGCTGCCCGCAACGGTAATCCCGGTCTGGTCAGCCGCCGGGCTGGCCTGATACCCATACTGTCATCGGCAAGCCTCTAGTATCCCGCCATGCCGCAACTGCTGGCCCGGCCATTCAGCGCCGGCGACTTTCCAGAACTGGACGTGCTGCAGGCGCTGATCCAGCGCGCCGGCAGTCGCGTGCGCAGCGATATTGTCTGCGAGGTCGGCGTCGCCGGCGAGAAGCTGCCCGTGCACTGTGTGGAACTCGGCAATTGCTCGCCGGAAGTACCCGCGGTCGGCTTCTTCGGCGGCATCCACGGAGTCGAGCGCATCGGCACGCAGGTGCTGCTGGCGTTTCTGCATACGCTGATCGAACGCCTGGACTGGGATGACACCCTGGGTCAGTTGCTGGAAAACGTGCGGCTGGTGTTCATGCCGCTGACCAACCCGGGCGGCATGCGACTGCGCACGCGTGCCAATCCCGCCGGCGTGGACCTGATGCGCAACGCCCCGGTGGACGCCGACCACGACGTCTCGTTTCTGCTTGGTGGCCAGCGCTGGTCAAACGCCCTGCCCTGGTATCGCGGTCGCGAAGGCGAGCCTATGCAGCCGGAGGCGCAAGCCGTGTGCCAGGTGGTTGAGCAGCGATTGCTGCCGCACGCCTTCAGCCTGAGCCTCGACTGCCACTCAGGCTTCGGCGCCAAGGACCGCATCTGGTTCCCCTACGCACGCACGCGCCAGCCAATTCATTGCCTGCCTGACATCTACGCACTGCGCGGCATGTTCCGCAGCACCCATCCCTACCACAGCATGTACGTAATCGAACCGCAGGCACGGCAGTACACCACGCACGGTGACCTGTGGGATTACCTGTACGACCACGCACGCGCGACCTCGCCGCACACGTTCATTCCGCTGACACTGGAAATGGGTTCGTGGCTTTGGGTGAAGAAGCGACCGGCGCAGCTGTTCTCGGTGCTCGGCATGTTCAATCCGGTGGCGCCACACCGGCATCAACGCATCCTGCGCCAGCATCTGGTGTTTCTCGATTTCCTGATGCGGGCAGCCAGCTCCCATCAGCGCTGGCGGCCAGCCGAGGCCTTGCGCCCCGCATTGCACGAGGCCGCCCTTGCCTACTGGTATCCACCGCAGCCGCGGGCTCCGCAGCCCCCGATCGGCCCATGAAGCCGGCACCAGCCCGCGGCGTCCCGCAGACAAACTGTCGGCCAAAAAAAAACGCCCGCATGTAGCGGGCGTTTGTCGAGCATGAACATCCTACTCGGTGGCTTCCTCAGCCTTCTCTTCGATTGCCTCGCCGGCGTCCTTGAAGGCATCTGCGGCGTTCTCACCCGCGTCCTTCATCTTCTCGTTCTCGCGCATGTCGAGCCCGTCCTTGACCGACTCGGTGACCTTCTCGATCGGAGACTCTTCCTTCTTCTCGCAAGCGGCCAGCGATACACCCAGACCCAACATCGAGGCGATGACCAGCGTGCGCAGCTTCAGCGTGCTCCCATTCATAATCTGAACTCCTTGTATTCAAAGCGGAATCGTTTCGCAGTCGCAGCGGGCGACTGAAGACCCGCCGCATCATACGCATCGGACCTGAACGCCTGGTAAACAGCCACAGGGCACCTGTACCCAGTTTCGTCACGCAACGCTGCGCATCGTGACCCATTCCTCGGCCAGTGTCGGATGCACAGCGAGCGTGGCGTCGAGATCGGCCTTGGTGGCGCCCATACCGATGGCGACAGCCAGCAGCTGGATCATCTCCGCAGCCTCCGGGCCAAACATGTGCACACCCAGCACTCGATCACTGTCCGCTGCCACCACCAGCTTCATCATCACCCGGTGCGTCCCACCGCCGAGGGTATCGCGCAGCGGTCGAAAGCGGGCGCGGTAGATCCGCAGCTTGCCAACGCGTTCGCGCGCGGCCGCCTCGGTCAGGCCGACGCAGGCAATCTCCGGCGTCGTGAAAACGGCAGTCGGGATATGCGCGTAGTTCACTTCGGTCACACGGCCACCGAACTCGCTGTCGGCGAAGGCCTGCCCTTCGCGGATCGCGGCCGGGGTCAGGGCAACGCGATCCGTCACATCACCCACAGCGTAGATACCCGGCACCGACGTCCGCGAGCGTGCATCAACCCTGATCGCCCCGTTAGCGTCCAGCTCGACGCCCGCTGCATCCAGACCCAGCCCGGCAATGGCCGGCCTGCGCCCGATTGCGAGCAGAACCTGGTCGACGCTCAGCATCCTGCCGTCATCCAGCTCCAGTTCACGCCGTCCGCCAACCGCGCGCAGCGCACTCAGCTGTCTCTGCAACAGCACGTCAACACCACGCGCCACCAGCGCCTCCAGCAGCGCGGACTGCAGGTCTGCATCAAAACCGCGCAGCAACTGGGCACCGCGATGAACCAGCGTGACCTTGGCGCCGAGGCCCTGCAGCAAGCAGGCGAATTCCACTGCGATGTAACCACCGCCGACTACGGCAATGTGAGCGGGCAGTTCCGGCAAGTCGAACATGTCGTCCGAAGTCAGTCCCAGCTCGATACCGGGAATGCGGCTATCACGCCATGGGTGGCCACCGCTCGCAATCAATATGCGCGTCGCAGTCAGCTCGCGCACACCCTCCGCAGAGTGCAGGCGCAGCCGCTGAGCGCCCAGCAGCTCGGCGCGCGCGGCATGGCGCTGCACACCGACCGCATCGAGGTTCGCGGCGTAGACCGCCTCCAGCCGCGCGATCTCCTGATCCTTGGCCGCAATCAGCGCCGCCCAATCCAGAGTCGGTGACGGCAGCGACCATCCGAATCCGCGCGCGGCATCGAACTCCTCCGGAAAGCGCGATGCGAGCACCAGCAGCTTCTTGGGTACACAGCCGCGAATCACGCAGGTCCCTCCCCAGCGCGAGGCTTCGGCAATACCCACGCGCGCGCCATGCTGCGCAGCGATGCGCGCCGCCCGCACCCCTCCCGAGCCACCGCCGATCACGAACAGATCGTAGTCGTGCGCAGCGCCCGCGTTCGGGCCTTCAGACGTATGCAATGATGAATTCACGGCTTTCCCGGGGTCCTGGGTGATCGGTGTGCCACTGCCTGTCAGCATGCAGCGCCGCCACCGCCAACGGCAAGCGCGTCAAGGCGCTATCCTCGCCCCCGGCCCTGCAGTCCGACGACGATGACATTTCTGACGGTCACCCACCGCACCGAGTACCGATACGCGCGACCTGTGACATTCAACGAGCACAGGCTGATGTGCCGTCCGCGGGACAGCCACGACCTGCGGTTGCTCGATACCCGTCTCAGCATTTCGCCTGGCGCCAGCGTGCGTTGGCTGCACGACGTCTTCGGCAACTCGATTGCGATCGTCAGTTTCCACGAGGCCGCAGACCAGCTGACCGTGGTCTCGTCATTCACGGCAGAGCACTTCCCGCGCGCGCCTGGGGAGATCCTGATCGAGGACTTCGCGCGCACACTTCCGTTCAGCTACGCCGCGGAGGATGTTTCCGACCTCGGGCGAACGCGCGAACGTCACTACCCGGACCCGGAACGCCGCGTGGATCAGTGGACCAAGCGCTACGTGGAGGCAGCCAACGGTGACACGCTGGCAACCCTGACGGCGTTGACCGCGGCGGTGAAGGCGCAGTTTGCATATGCGCGCCGCGAAGAACCCGGCACCCAGACTCCATTGCAGACCCTGGACTCCGGCAGCGGCAGTTGCCGAGATTTTGCGCTGTTCATGATGGAGGCCGCGCGCAGTCTCGGACTCGCTGCGCGTTTCGTCTCAGGTTATCTGTACGACGAATCGCTGCTGGATTCAGACCCCGATGCCGCCATGGTCGGCGGAGGTGCCACACATGCATGGCTGCAGGTATTCCTGCCGGGCGCGGGTTGGGTGGAATTCGACCCCACCAATGCGCTGGTCGGCAGCCGCAACCTGATCCGCGTTGCCGTTGCACGCGATGCCTCTCAGGCAATTCCCCTGGGCGGGAGCTTCGTCGGCATGCCCGGTGACGATCTCGGCATGTCGGTAGACGTCACCGTCGCCGTCGCAGGCAGTCCGGGCGCACTCTAGTGCGCCGCCCGGACCGACCTTGAGTCTAGCGGCTAGAAGTTGAACTGCAGATTGGCCGACGCCATGTCGATGCTGGTGTCGTTCAACTCAAAGCGCTCGTACTCGAAGCGCAGATCAAGCGCCTGGCTGAGCCCGAAGCGCGCGCCGACACCGTAGGTGAAGTCGGTGCCGTCATCGCTGGAGCGCACATTCGAGAAGCGCCCATCGGCATCCCAGAACAACGCGCCGGCTTTAGCATAGGGAGAAAACCATTCGCTTACCGGAATATCCGCCACGACACCGGCGGTAAAGCCGTCTGCCTTGACCTGATTGGCGCCATCCTCGGCAGTGCCGAAGTTGATGTACTGGCCCTCGACAGAGAACACCGGCGACAGGCGCGCGCCGATGATGCCCTTGTAGGACACGCGGCTGTCCTCGACATCATCGTTGCTGTTCGGGAAATCCTGGCTTTCGATGCGGTTATAGCCGGCGCCGCCACCCAGGTAGATGCCGCTGGAATTTGCATCCTGCGCGTATGAGACCACCGGCAGCGCCATCAAGGCGCCAAGCGCCGCCACCGGCAACAATCCTTTGTTTGACTTCATCGTGTCTGCTCCTAGCTGATTGGTAAGTCCAATATGGAATCGCTGCGCTCCTGTCTGGAAGTAGCGCGGCCAGGCAAGAGTGCGGCCACGGCGCTGACTCGATACTGAACTTTGCTTTCAGCCCGCGTTCACGTGTCGCGTATGCGAGCGGCTTTGGAACGGCCGTTCTCCTGCGGCCGGCAATCGGAAGGCTGCACCCGGCGACCGCCACGCCGGGCGCGCATCACTAGCAGTACTGCTGCTTGCGGAACCAGTCGAGACTGCGCGCAATGCCGTCCTCCAGATCAACCCGAGGCCGGTAACCCAACCGCGCCTCGCTGGTTGACCCATCGAGATGCTGTCCGGCGGACATCACTGCGATCGCGGTTTCGCTGATCGTCGGCACCTTGCCGCCCAGATACAGATACCGAAACTTCTGTACGGCAGCCGCAAGTTTCGCGATCGGCAACGGCGTCGGCCTGGGCGCCGGCTGCGCCGACAGCCGTGCGATCAGTGCAACGACCGTATCCATGTCGGTATTGGTTCCGGTCAGCAAGTACCGTTCGCCCGCGACGCCGCGCTCGGCGGCCATGAGCAAGCCGCGCCCTGCATCGCCACCGTATACGACGTTGCGCTTGCCTCGCACGTAGTGCCTGAGCGTCCCGCGTGCGATGCCGACGATCAGCTGGCCGGTAGTCGGCCCGTAGTCATACTCCCCGAAGGTCATCGATGGAATGCCGATGCAGACCGGCGCGCCCAGGGCTGCCTGCTGCAGGGCCTGCTCGTCGAGCGCCCATTTCACCTGCAGGTAGGGGTTGTGATTGGACGGCTGACGGACATAGCGCTCGCTGCCATCCGCAGGCGCGGCGTCCGCGCGTCGCGGTAACGCGATCGCACCGCCGAGATAGACGATGCGGCCTACGCCCGCCGCGGCCGCGGCCGCATAGAAGCCCGCCATGAGGCCGGTTGCCCGCGCCACCTCCTCGCGCCATGGACGCGGCACCTTCGGATAGTAGGCGGCCGCATTCACCACCGCATCAACGCCGCTCAGCGCCTTGCGCAGCATTGCGGGATCCGCCATATCTGCCTGCCGTGGCTCGAGCGGCAGACCCTCAAGCCGGCGCAGCCCTTCAGCGGATCGGTAAAGCGCTATGCATTGATGGCCCGCCTCGATGCCGGCTCGCAGCGTGTGCCGTCCCAACATGCCGGTGGCGCCCAGAACCGCTAGTTTCATCGTCCGTGTCTCCATCCATGATGAGACATCCTGACATGCGCCCTCGATCGGTACACGGCGCAGCTGCTGGAATCGGCGCTGGCAGCGCCAGCCACGCAGGCTCCGGACTAGTCCGCTCCCGTAGCTTCGACCTCATCACCCGCCTCTTCGTCCGCCATCGACGCCGGCACGCCGGCCCAGGCACGGATGCTATGCGCGTTGTCGCGCACCAGTCGGCGGCCCTCTGCAATGGCCTGCGCCGCGCGATGAAAATCCATCAGCGCATAGTCTTCAAGCATCGGCACCAGCGTGATCTCTGGCGGATCACCAGCCATGCGGCTGCGGGTCAGGCGGTCCTGCATGATGTTGACGCTGGCCGCCACGACATCGAAGAAACTGGGGTTCTGGTCGTCGCCGCTTTTCAGATAGTCCGCGACCTTGTGCCACAACGTGCGCTCGGCCTTGGTCGGCGCTTCATGTTCGATCTCGTGCTGGCTGGCACGCGACAAGTGAGCGCCGACCAGCTGCGCATTGAGATTGACGGCGATGACGACATCTGCCCCCATGGCACGGCAGGCCGATACCGGCACCGGATTCACCAACCCCCCATCCAGCATCCAGCGGTCCTCGTGCTGCACCGGCGAGAGGATGCCCGGAATCGCGCAGGAGGCCCGCGCTGCCGCGAGGATCGGGCCGCGGGTGATCCAGATTTCGCGTCCGGTACTCATCTCGGTCGCGACACTGATGTAGCGCTTCTCCAGATCCTCGATCTTCGGGTTGCGGTGCTGCTCCTCAAAGAAGCCGAACAGACGCTGGCCCTTGACCATGCCGCCGGAGAGCGTGAAGTCGAGCAGACTGAAGACATCCCGGGCCGTCAGCTTCTCCACCCACTCGCCGAAGGCGTTGAGCTGCCCGGAGACGTAAACCGCCCCCACCAGCGCACCGATGGAGGTGCCGGCGACGACCTGCGGGTGCACGCCGATTTCCTCCAGGCCCTGGATGATGCCGATATGTGCCCAGCCGCGTGCGGAGCCGCTGCCCAGGGCCAGACCCACTACAGGTAACCGCTTGGTCGTCATAGCGGCGGATGCTAGCGCAAGCGGCGAATGACGCCCATCACGCTGAAAGCGAACGGGTCGTCATAAAGCGGCCGGACCTCTGGCCAGACTCATCCGAACGGACTAGCATCTCCGCCAACAAAAAAGCCCGGCCCGGTGCCTGCAGGCGAGAAATCATAAACAACCTTGCCTCGACGCAAGGAGGAGAGTCGGATGAACAAGGGACTGTTTCTGGCTGCGACTTTGGCTACCTGCTGCATGGTGGCACCCGCTACCGCGCGTGACGCCAACAAGACGCTCTACCCCATCGTCTTCGCGCACGGCATGGCCGGGTTCAACGACATCCTCGGCTACGACTATTGGGGCGACGACTACGGCGTGTTTGTGCTCGATCCCTGCGACGAATGGGGCGAGTATTACTGCAACCACGATATCAATGCAGGGCAGAAATCCTTCGTGGCCTCGGTCACGCCCTTCCAGTCGTCGGAAGTCAGGGGCTACGAGCTGTACCAGGACATCCTTGGCTATATGGCCTCATCCGGCGCCCAGAGCATCAATCTGGTCGGCCATTCCCAGGGCGGCCTTGACCTGCGCAAGGCCGCAAAATTGCTGCACACCAACAAGGGCCGCAACGTGGTCAAGTACGGTGTCAGCATTTCCTCGCCGCATCGAGGTTCGCCAATCGCCAAGCACGTCTGGAATCTGGGCCCTGGCGTGCAGTCGGTGGTAGCTGCGCTGGCGGAGTTCTACGGCGACATCGTCTACGGCTCAGGAAACGACGCCTACGGCGGCCTCAAGCAACTGATTCACGACGACATCAGCAGCAGCGACGGCGTGATCACCGGCACCAAGGCGTTCAACACCAGCTATCCGGCCAGCACGACCTACATCGCCAGGCCACGCAGCTTCCTGACTGCGCAGCAGGGCTCGTCGATGAACCCGGCGCTGTACATCGTCAACGAGTATTTTCACAATCCGGACGCCGACGGCTACGCCACAACCGACGCCAACGGTGACGGCGCACTGGGCACCGGCAACGGCAATCCCAGCGATACGGACGACGATGGCCTGGTAGGCCTGAACTCGCAGCAGATGGGTTATCGCCTGCAGTGGAGCGAGTGCTACGGCTGCCTGGATTACGTCTATGAGCGCACCGACACCGGCTACGTCTCCAACCTGAATGCGCCGCCTTCGATCGCGATGACGTCGAAGAAGTGGGTCATCAATCAGGATCATCTGGATGTCGTCGGCGTGCCGCCGGACACCTTCGATGAAATGGAGTTCTACGCGGCGCTGACCGACTACATCGCCGACAACGGCTACTAGCCGAATGCGGCCATCCACGGCCCCGATCTCCACGATCGGGGCCGTCTCATGGTCAGGGCGGGCTGAATGAACCCACGCAGACTTCGCGCCACCGTGCTGGCGCTGGCGCTCACCATTGCGCTGGCGGCATGGATCTGGACAGCACAACCCGACCACCGCGTCGGCGCTGCGACCCCGCCGCCATCTGCGCCGGTCGCGGTCCTGCCTCTACCCAACCCGGAGCCCGAGCAGGCGCGCGAGGCGGTGCAGGCAGTCGCGCTTTCAGAAGACGACCATGCGTTCCTCCAGCAATTGCGCATCCGCTTTGCACCGGTGATGGGCAGCCAGCACGCCCGCATCCGCTTGCTGGAACAGCTGATCGCCTACCTCAAGGCACACTACCCCGATGGCTGGGAGGCGCAGCTGCGCGCGATGCTGAACGCGTTGTTCCCCGAGCTGGCCGAAGCATTGCTTGCACAGTTTCACAAATTGCAGAGCTACACCGCCTGGCTGGAACTGCAACGGTCCACGCTGCAAGGCCTGAGCCCGCAGCAGCGGCGTCAGGCGCTATGGGCGGCACGGTTGTCCGCGTTCGGCAATGACGCTGAAGAGATCTGGGCAGCCGAACGCCGCAGCGAGCGCCTGGTCGACGCACTGGCCGCGGTAGACACTGCCACCGGCCTCACGGCCCAGGAAAAGCTGGGAGCCTACCTCGCTGCCATCCATGACAACTATGGCGATCACGCCGATCGGTTCCTGGAACAACGACAGACCGAGATCATGAACCGCTTCATCAGCCTCGAGACCGTGCAGGCCGAGTTGCAGGCACTGCCGGATGCCCAGCGCAATGCCCTGCTCGGCGAACTGCGCGCGCAGCTGGGGATGGGGCCCGAAGCGCTGCAACGCTGGAGCAGCCTGGATCAAAGCCGTGACCAGACTTGGGCCAGCGGTCAGCGTTATATGCAGGAGCGTGCACGCATCCTCGCCGAACGTCCGCGCGAACAGCAGGAGGCCGAACTGCGCGAACTGCGTAGCCGCCACTTCAGCGAAGAGGACGCCGCCATCATCCGCGACGAAGAGGCAGCCGGCTTCTACCGCTACGGTCGGTCGCGACGTATCGGACGCGAGTGAACTCCGGCGGCTGTCGGGTTTGACGCCGCAGTGGCGGGCAAAACGTTACCATCGGCGGGTCAACCCCGGAGGCCAGATGAACGCACAGAACAATACGCACAGCATCGTCATTGGATACCTGCTGTGGATCATTGGGTTCATGGGCGCGCACCGCTTCTACTAC
>JBFJJW010000042.1:0-17719 GCA_041612095.1 Solimonas sp.
AGCGCCGGCGGAAGTTGCGTCCTTGACGCTCTGATGGTTGCCCGCTTTAATACGCGGCCTCGATAAAGGCCAGGTAGCTCAGTCGGTAGAGCAGGGGATTGAAAATCCCCGTGTCGGCGGTTCGATTCCGTCCCTGGCCACCATTTCGTCTTTTTTCATCGGACTCGCTTTACGGCGAGTTTTTTTGTGCCCGGATTTTGCCGACATCCGAGTGCTCCGGTGAGTCTGAGGGGTCATCAGGTGCCGGTCGAGACATCTGCTGCCAACCCCCACCGCCTCGCGGCGGGGAGCAGCGGTCTTTACGCGGTGGGCAGTCGGGTAACGCGGCCAGTATTGCCCTTTGGCGCGAGGGGCAGGACCCTAGCCGCCGGGGTCCTTGGCTGAGCTCGCTGGAGGTGAATAGTTGGTCTCGGCCAGCTGGCCGCCAAAGAAGAACTTCTCCATTTCCTGCGCGAGAAACTTGCGCGCGCTTGCGTCCGCCAGGGAGAGGCGGTATTCGTTGATTACCCGAGTCTGATGCGCGATCCATTGCTGCCAGGCTTCTGCGGAGACCTGTTCGTAGATTCGTTGACCCATGGCGCCAGGAATGGGCGGACGCGCCAAGCCTGGGGCGTCGATCTTGAGTTTTACGCAGTGAACGATGCGGTCCATGGGTTCATCCAGCCAAGTTCATGAGCAGCTTCCTGACGGGTGCAGGGAGCCCGAGATCGGAAAGGTCCCGGATAGTAACCCAACGCCATTGGTCGGACTCCCGAACGGCGTCTAGCCTGCTGACCCGCAATCGCCTTGGATGGATGCGCAGGTCGAAGTGCGTGAACGCATGAGAAACCTCCGGAAGCGACTCCACATCGCCCAGTGGAGTGAGCTGGCGAGAATGGCACCACTCGGGCTCGCTAGGTGACTCGCCGCCCTCGAGCATCGGCGGGCTCCAGAGCCCGCCCCAGATCCCCACTGGAGCCCGTCGCTCCAGCAGAAGTTGGTCATCGTCGCCATGCACCAGCAGCAATAATCGCGATACACGCAGCGGGCGCTGACGGCGCGGCCGCGCCTCGGGGTAGGCGGCTGTGACGCCCCGCTGATATGCCTTGCAGTCGTTGGCGACGGGGCAGCGTGAGCACTCGGGCGCGTGGCGCGTGCAGAGGGTTGCCCCTAGATCCATCAGGGCCTGCGTGTAATCAGCGAGGCGCTGCCGCGGAAGCTGCGCTTCCGCGATGTGCCACAGCTGGGTCTGCACCGCGGGGTGACCGGGCCAACCTGCGATCAGCGCATGGCGGGACAAGACCCGCCGGACGTTGCCATCAAGGATCGCGTGGCGCTCACCGTAAGCCTGGGCCAGCACCGCAGCGGCAGTTGAGCGGCCGAGACCGGGCAGGTCCATCGCCTGTTGCAGGCTCCGAGGGAACCGGCCACCAAAGTCCGAAACCAGGACTTTGGCGCAGCGATGAAGATTGCGCGCACGCGCGTAGTAGCCCAGCCCAGCCCACAGCGCCAGCACATCGTCCAGCGGAGCCGAGGCCAGCGTGGCCACATCGGGAAACCGCAGCAGGAAGCGCTCGAAATAGGGGATGACGGTGACTACCTGCGTCTGCTGCAACATGATCTCCGCCAGCCACACGCGGTAGGGATCGCGTGGGTGCTGCCATGGCAGATCGTGTCGACCGTGCACATCAAACCAGGCCAGGAGCCTGTCCGAGAAGGACCGGTGCATTGGCTACATGCGCGCCGTTCAGGTGCCCGGGGGGGCGGCTGGCTCCTCGGGGGCCGCGGGCTCGGTAGGGGCAGGGGCCTTCTTCTGGCGGCCGAAGAGCAGGTCACCCAGCTTGTCGTTCAGCTTGTTCTTCAGCTCTTCTTCCTTGCCCTTGAGCTCTTCGCGAATCTTCTCGGTGGCCTTTTGCTTAAGCGCCGACTCGATATCCAGCTTGTACTTCGGGGCATACAGGCTGCCGGTGAGCTTGATCGGGATCGTCAGGCCCCTGAGTTCCTCAAGGCCCTTGCCGCCTTGGCCGCCACTGGTTTCGACCACGGTGGGTTTTGCAAGGTAATTGATCGTTTCCGTCACCAGATTGATCTCGCCGGCCCCGGCCAAACGGAACGCCGGGCTGGCGGCTGACAAATCGTCGCTCTTCAGGATTCCATTCACGATCTCGGCGCTGACGCTGATGACTGCAAAATCGGTCTCCTTGGGGGTGCCGCTCTCGCTGTAGTTCAGGTTTCCTGCAAGTGCGGCCTGCCCGCGCCGCAGGATTTCGCCGAGGTTAAACCCCTTCACTGCGCCATTCTCGACACGCAGATTGACCGTGCCGTTCAGCGACTGCCGGAGTGCACCGACGGTTTGCCCGCGACTGTTCAGCTCGAGGCTCAGGTTGCCCAGGCCGCTGACCATGTCCTTGTCGGCAAGGTCCTTCAGAAACGGCGCGAAGTTCAGCGCCGTAAGCTCGGTCTTGACTGTGAAGTCGGGCGTCGTACCCGGCACGACGCGGTTCGAGAAGTTGACCTTGCCGCCATAGAGCTGGGCGGTCAGCTGTTGTTGCTTGGCCGCCGCGGGGCCGCTCCCCGACAGCTTTACGCGAACATCGCTGAGCTTGACCCCGTTGAGGGTGAGCTTGCCTATATCGAGCGTGCCGTTGGCATTGAGCTTCTCGAGCGCTTCGGTAGGCAGCTTGATGTCGTTGATGGTGCGCTCGCCTTCCGCTTCGGCGCTCCCCGTTTTGGTGTCAGGCGGCAGGTAGCGGTCAGCATCAATTGAATCGACCTTGAGCGAGAACTCGATCGCCTGTGTCGAGAAGTCCGTGAGGTGCACGTTCCCGGTAGCGGTGGTCTGATCAAGCTTGAGTGTGAGCTCGTCCAGCTTTGCGCTGCTGAACGTGCCGGAGTACCGGGCGTTCAGGCTGGCTTCCTTCAATGCCGCTTCGTCGGTGGTCTGCACCGGCATGTCGAGCTTTGTCAGCAACTCGCGCGGACTGAAGGCGCTGATGCTGATCGGGCCGGAAAGTCGCGGCGCGTCGGTGTTCAGGCCTTCTCCGCTAATTGTCGTGCGCAGCGTTACTCCGGCCGCCTTGAGTTCGGCCCCCTCCAGCTTCATCGCGCCCGTGCCACCGTCGTAGGTCAGCGCGCCGGTCAGCTGGAGTTTCTGCTCGCCGCCGGGCAAGGACTTTCCGCTGGCGTCGGCGACCAAGGTCAGCGCGCTAAGCGTGTACGTCTGCTGCTTGAGATCGGCAGACAGACCCGCGGTCAGCAGCGCCTGCAACGCCATGTCGAAAGCTTGGCCCTGCACGCCGAACTCAAGGTCACGAACGTTCAGGAGCTCCGTGGTATGCGTAACGGTCCCGCTGAGCGTCAGATCACCTTTGGCGGCAGGTTCCGAGGCGCTTGCCGTGAGGCTTGCTTCGATATCGAAGGGCTCGCCGGGGCGCAGTGATCCCGTCGTCAGGTTGAGATCGCGCACGCTGTACTCGGTCTTGTTCTGCGCGTCAGCGAACCTGAGCGCGGCGTCGCGGATCGTGACGCCACTGACGTCGACATTGTTGAGCTCGAACGTAGCCTCTCCCTCAATCTTGGGCGAGGGGTCTTCGGCTTTGCTGGCCTGCACATCTAGAATGTCCTGCCAGTTTCCGCGGCCCTCGGCGTCCTTTGCGATATTCAGATGCAGGCCATCCAGGGTGATCGCGCTGATCTCGACGTTCTTGTCGAGCAGCAGCGGCAACAGCTTGACCCCAACCGATAGCTCTTTGAGCGTCGCGAAGGGCTCTTCGCCAAATCCCTGAGCGTTATTGAGTTCGGCGTCGAAGATGGCGACCCGCAGCCACGGGAATATCTTGAGCTGTATCTCGCCCAGCCTCAGTTCGCGTCCGGTTTCTTCCTTGACGACCGCGGCGATCTGGTCGCGGTAGTCATTGGGGTCAAACAGGGCCGCCGCAGCGATCAGTGCTGCAATCAGCAACACGATCAGGCCGGCGACCGATAACAACAGGATTTTGAAGGGCTTAGCCATGATCGAATGCGTGCTGTGGAGGGGTGCGGAGTAGTTTAGGCGGCGCCGACTGGCTCACGGATGAACACAGCCTTACCCGCCACCAATGGCGTGGACGATCAGCAACTGGTCGTTGTCGGCCAGCAGAGTCGCATCGTAGCGCGATCGCGGCACGATCTCGCCGTTGAGTTCCACCGCAACACGGCGCGCACCCAGGTCAAGGTGCTCGATCAGGGCGGAGAGGCTGGCCGCTGCCGGCAACTCCAGGCGTTCAGCATTGACGGTGATGTGGATCGACATAGGGGCTGTTATTCCGGGGGGCAAGCTGCATTACAATAGCGGCTCGCCGGGCGGGTGTAGTTCAATGGTAGAACTGCAGCTTCCCAAGCTGCTAGCGTGGGTTCGATTCCCATCACCCGCTCCACTTCTTTTTCCGGTGCCCGGCCGCCGGTTCTGATGCGTACATTGCCCATGGCAGCCGAAGACCTCCTGCATATTGCCGGCCGCGCCTACCGTTCGCGTTTGTTGGTGGGTACGGGCAAATACAAAGACCATGATGAGACGCGTCGCGCCATAGAGGCCAGCGGGGCTGAGATGGTTACGGTCGCGATTCGGCGCACCAATATCGGGCAGAACCCCGGTGAACCCAATCTGCTCGACGTCATTTCCCCGCAGCGTTATACCCTGCTGCCCAACACGGCGGGCTGCTATACCACAGCAGATGCGGTGCGGACCTGCCGCTTGGCGCGCGAACTTCTGGACGACCATCGCCTCGTCAAGCTGGAAGTGCTCGGCGATCCTAAAACCCTCTATCCCGATGTTCCGGCGACGCTGGAAGCCGCCAAGACGCTGATCGATGAGGGCTTCGAGGTGATGGTTTACACCAGTGACGACCCCATCATCTGCAAGCGCCTTGAAGAGATGGGCTGCGTTGCCGTGATGCCGCTGGCGGCACCGATCGGCTCCGGGCTGGGCATACAGAACCGCTACAACATCCTGACGATCGTCGAAAATGCCAAGGTTCCCATTCTGGTTGATGCCGGCGTAGGTACCGCCTCGGATGCTGCGATTGCGATGGAACTTGGTTGCGATGGCGTGCTGATGAACACCGCGATCGCCGAGGCGCGGGATCCGGTGCTGATGGCCGGCGCGATGCGCAAGGCCATTGAGGCCGGTCGCGACGCGTTCCGCGCCGGACGCATGCCGCGTCGGCGGTATGCCAGCGCCTCTTCACCCGTCGACGGCCTGCCGTACTGACGGGCGCGATCGATGACGCTCTACGCGCCGCCTCATTTTGCGGGCACCGACCCCGCGCGGGCGCGAGCGCTGATCGACGCGCATCCGTTTGCAAGCCTGATCACCGCTGCTGATGATGCCGAACCTATCATCTCTCACCTGCCGCTGCTGCGGGAGGGGGATGCCAGCCTGATCGGCCACATGGCCCGAGCCAACCCGCATTGGACTCGGTTTGCCACCGGCCGCACCGTCGCGGTGTTTCACGGGCCGCATGCATATGTTTCGCCGCGCTGGTATGAGCAACCGCAGACCACCGTCCCAACGTGGAACTATGCAGTGGTCCATGTTCGGGGCGAGATGCAGCTGCTGGACGCCGCCGCTGCCAGGCGTGCGCTCGATGCGCTGACGCAGCGGCTCGACCCCGCGTTCGTGTCGGATGCCGTCGTGGTAGATCGGCTGTTGCGCGGTATCGTCGCGTTCCGGATGGTGATTGCGGGGATTGATGCCAAGTTCAAGATGAGCCAGAACAAGAGCGCGGCAGATCGCGTCGGCGTCATCGCTGGTTTGCGCGAGACCGGCGCAGCGGGCGATGTCGCAGTTGCAACTTGGATGCAGACGCATGAATGAGCCGGGTTCAGAGCCCTACCTGAGGCAGATTCGCTCCTTTGTGCGGCGCGAAGGGCGCATGACGGATAGCCAGCAGCGGGTGATGGCGGAGCTTTGGACGCAGTATGGCCTGGATGCGCCCGAGCGCCTCCTGGATCTGGCAGCGGTTTTCGGGCGACGTGCGCCGGTAACCCTGGAGATCGGGTTCGGCATGGGCGATTATCTGCATCATCGTGTCACGGCCGAGCCCCAGCGCGATTTTCTCGGGGTCGAAGTGCATCGGCCCGGAGTCGGGCGCCTGCTGAACCGGGTGCACGCCGAGGGTGCGCGCAACCTTCGGGTGGCCGTTCATGATGCGGTGGAGGTGCTGCGGGATTGGCTGCCGCCAGAGTCGCTGGATGAGGTCGTGATCCAGTTTCCGGACCCTTGGCACAAGAAGCGACACCACAAGCGGCGGTTGATCCAGCCCGAGTTCGTGCGACGGGTGGTTTCCCGGCTGCGGCCCGGCGGGGAACTCTGGTTGGCTACCGACTGGGCGCCGTATGCCGAACACATGCTCGGCGTATTGAATGCCGAAGTGATGCTGCAAAGCCTGTCACCGCATGGCGGATTCGTGCCGAAACCGGCCACCCGTATTCGCACCAAGTTCGAATTGCGCGGCGAACGGCTGGGGCATAGCGTGTTTGACCTCGCCTATCGCAAGCGGTAGCGCGGCGCTGCGGACATTCCCGCGCAACACAGAGTCCGGTACCCTCGGGCGCTTATGTCGCTTTCTCACCCCATCATCGGCATCACCGGATCCAGCGGCGCGGGGACCAGCACCGCGGTCAAGGCGTTCGCGCAGCTGTTCGAGAGCCTGCGTCTGCGGCCCGCCATGGTCGAGGGAGACGCGTTTCATGCGTATGACCGGGAGCAACTGAGGACGACATTGGAGCGGGCCCGCATTCGCAGCGAGAACTTCTCACTGTTCGGCCCGTCCGGCAATCATCTTGAGCGCCTTGACGCCTTGCTGCGCGAGTATGCCGAACACGGCTCCGGCATGACCCGGCATTATCTGCATACTGATGCGGAAGCTGAAGCCATGGGCCAGGCGCCGGGAACGTTTACCCCGTGGGAGCCGCTGCCTTCCGATACCGACCTGCTGTTCTACGAGGGGCTGCACGGTGGATACGTAGGCGAGGACGCCAACATCGCACAGCATATGGATCTGCTGATCGGTGTGGTGCCGGTGATCAATCTGGAGTGGATACAGAAGTTGCGGCGGGATACCGCTGAGCGCGGGTACAACTCCGAAGAGGTCGCCACCACGATTCTGCGGCGCATGCCGGATTACGTGAACTACATCGTGCCGCAGTTCTCGCGCACGGACGTTAACTTTCAGCGCGTTCCGCTGGTGGATACCAGCAACCCGTTCACCGCGCGCGAGATTCCAACCGCTGAAGAGAGCCTGATCGTGATTCACTTCAACGACGGGGCGCGGGTACAGGCCGATCTGTCGTTGTTGCGGCGCAAGATCAAGGCTGCATTTCAATCCCATGCTCAGACCCTGGTGGTGCCGGGCCCTATGCTGGGAGAGGCCATCGAGTTGATATTCAAGCCCGCAGTCAAGCGATTGCTGGACGCACGGGATGCCAACGGAGTCTGAGCGGATGAAGTACGCAGTATTGGGACGTACCGATTTGAAGGTCAGCCGCATCTGCCTCGGAACCATGACCTGGGGCGAGCAGAACAGCGAAGCCGATGCGCACGCGCAAATGGATATGGCCGTGGCCGCAGGCGTCAATTTCCTTGATACCGCGGAGATGTATCCGGTCGCACCTAAGGCCGAAACGCAGGGGCGAACCGAGGCCTATATCGGCACCTGGCTACAGAAGACCGGCAAGCGCAAGGACATCGTGCTGGCCAGCAAGGTGATTGGTCCGGGCCTGTTTCCTTATCTTCGTGGAGGTCCCTGCCTGAACCGGGCGCAGGTCCTGGCTGCCTGCGAAGCCAGCCTGAAGCGGCTGCAGACCGATGTGATCGACCTGTATCAGGTGCACTGGCCGCAACGGCCGACGAACTACTTCGGCAAGCTCGGCTACGAGCATCGTGAAGCAGAAGGGCCGAGCATCGAGGAAACACTGGGCGCGCTCAACGAGCTGGTGGTGCAGGGCAAGGTCCGCTACATCGGCATCTCCAACGAGACCCCCTGGGGTGTACACGAATACCTGCGCCTGCATCGCGAGCGGCAGTGGCCGCGCGTACAGGCGATCCAGAACCCCTACAACCTGCTGAATCGTAGCTTCGAGGTCGGCCTTGCCGAGTTCGCGCATCGAGAATCGGTGGGCTTGCTGGCCTATTCGCCACTTGCGTTCGGCGTGCTGTCAGGCAAGTACCTGGGGGGTCTGCGCCCGCCGAACGCACGGCTGACACTGTTCAGCCGATTTTCCCGCTATACCAGCGCCGAGGCGGATGCCGCGACACGCGCCTACGTGGAGTTGGCGCGCGCTCATGGCCTGGACCCTGCGCAGATGGCACTTGCCTACGTCAACAGCCGCCCGTTTCTCGCCTCCAACATCATCGGCGCGACCACGCTGGATCAGCTGCGCAGCAATCTGGACAGCGCCGCCCTCGAACTGTCGGGCGAAGTGCTGGAGGGGATCGAAACGATCCATCGGCGCCACACCATTCCCAGTCCTTGATTGTCCCGCGATTCAGCAGCTTGCGGGCAATAGGCGCAGCCGGTGGTTGAAGCCCGCGCGCAGGCGGCGTAGAACTTGTACCGGGCTTCGTGAAACGCGACCCAGGAGGTGCAAGATGGCGGAATGGCTGCAGGACGTGTCCGTCGGCAACTGGTACAGAACCGATGGCGAGCCCTTTGAAATTGTCGGCGTGGACGCCGACGCCGAAATCGTGCTGGTGCAGCACTACGACGGCACGCTAGAGGAATACGAGTTTGATGTCTGGCTGGAAATGGCGGCGCGCCCCTGCGCCGCCCCCGAGGACTACTCCGGGGCGCTGGACATCGAATCGGCGGACTACGGCATGGACCGCGATGATTCGGCGCCAGGTGGCACGCGGCGCGACCATCCGCTGGATCTCATCGACTTGCGCGATTACTAGTCCGAGGCCGCCCGATGTTCCGCTCGATACGCACGCCCAAGCTTCCGGCAATCTTCAAGTACACCCTGGATGACGGTCTGCCGATACTGGTCCGACCGCTACGCCCCGAGGACGCGCCGCGGTTGCGCGAGGGGTATCGCCGTCTGTCGCAACTGGCGCGTCGGCGTCGCTTCGGGGGTGAAAACCTGAACGACCTCGACGACCAGCAACTCAGCGCGCTGGTCAATATCGACCAGGTCAATCATGTGGCCTGGGCGGCGGCCGACCTTGAAAAGGCGGAGGAGCCCGGTGTTGGCGTCGCGCGCTACATCCGGCTAAACGGGGAGCCGGACGCTGCCGATGTGGCGATCACGATTGCCGATACCTACCAGGGTCGTGGTGCGGGGTTCGTGCTGCAGGCCTGTCTGCACCTCACTGCGTACCAGCAGGGGCTGCGCAAGTTCTACTACGATGTAGCCAGCGACAACGATCGAATTATCAAGCACTTGAAACTCATGGGTGCGATGCATGCCGGCCGCGCCGACAATATTGATCGATTGGCACTGCCGGTGTACCACCGGGCTTGGGACGTCCCCGACGACAACCCCATCGGTCGCCGCTTCGCCGCGGTTTTCAGACGCCTGCAGACGATAGAGCCGGTGGCTGCCTGAGTCGGCGCACAAGCAGTACCAACAGGACCAGCGACGGCACGCCCAGTGCCGAGGTATAGAGGAAGAACGCGGGGTAGCCCGCCGTGTCGACCACAAATCCGGACGCCCCCATCAGCAGCTTGCCGGGCAGCGAGAACAGTGACGAGAACAGCGCATACTGCGTCGCCGTGTAGGCGGTGTTGGTGAGGCCCGACAGGTACGCGATGAACGCGGTGCCGGCGAAGTTATAGGCGAAGTTGTCGGCACTGACGACCATGCCAAGCCCGAGCAGACCGGGGTGGTCCTGAAACGCCAGCGCGGCGAACGCCAGATTGGACAGGATCACCAGCACGCCGCCGATGATGAGGGCGCGCACCACGCCAAACCGGGCGACCCCCAGGCCGCCAACGATCACGCCAATGATTGACGCGATCACGCCGTAGCCCTTGGCGACCAGCGCGATGTCCTGCAGCGAGTAACCGACGTCCAGATAGAAGGGGTTGGCCATCACCCCCATCGTGTAGTCGGTCAGTCGAAAGCTGCCGATGAACGCCAGAATCAGTGCGCCGGTTGCCATGCCGTTGCGGCTGAAGAAGTCGACCAAGGGGCACACGACCGCGCCGACGAACCAACCGCCGGCGTGGCGCAAACCGTTTGGCCAATGTGCCTTGCGCTCCATGAACGCCAGTACCCGCGCCTCCTGCGCCAGGGTGTCGGCGGATGTACGCACGGCAGGCTCAGGAATCAGCAAGGTCGTGAGCAAGCCGAGGCCCACGAGGGCCGCCATCGCCAGATAGGCGGTGCGCCAGTCGTACTCGCCGGCCAACCACAGCGCGCCGGCTGTCGCCATCAGCAGGCCGACCCGATAGCCGAGCTGATACGCTGCCGCCATCGTGCCCTGCATCTCCACCGGCGCCGACTCGATGCGCCAGGCGTCGATGGCGATGTCCTGAGTGGCGCTGGCGAAGGCGACGCAGACGGCAAGCGCCGCCAGACCGAACAGATTCTGGGCAGGATCGCCATGTGCCATGGCAACCAGACCTGCGATCAGCGCGAACTGGGCGAGCAGCATCCAGCTGCGTCGCCGACCCAGCCTGGCAGTCAACCACGGCAGCGCCAGGCGGTCGACCAGCGGTGCCCACACCAGCTTGAAGGAGTAGGCGAGACCAACCCAGGACAGCATGCCAATGGTGGTGCGATCAATCCCGGCCTCGCGTAACCATGCCGACAGGGTGCTGAATACCAGCAGGAACGGCAGGCCGGCGGAGAAGCCAAGGCAAAGCATCGCCAGTGGACGTGGCTGCGCATAAAGCCGCAGCGTGTCCCACCACGGCCGCGACGCGGCGTCAGAGGTCATAATCAAGGATCAGGGGTGCGTGGTCGGAGAACTTTGTCTCCTTGTAGACCGAGCCGTTGCGAATGCGGTCACGCAGGCCGGGCGTCACGATCTGATAATCAATGCGCCAGCCGACGTTGTTGGCATACGCATTGCCGCGGTTGCTCCACCAGGTATATGCCTCGCCCTCTTGTGTCGGGTGCAGTGCGCGGTAGCCATCAACCCAGCCCAGTTCCTGGAACAGGCCATCCAGCCAAGCGCGCTCGTGAGGCAAAAAGCCCGAGTTCTTCTGATTGGAGCGCCAGTTCTTCAGGTCAATGTTCTGGTGGGCGATGTTCCAGTCGCCGCAGAGGATGTACTCGCGGCCGCTGGCGATCCAGGCCTGCAGCAACGGTCTGAAGTAGGCCAGGAAGCGGTCCTTGCTGGCTTGGCGTTCCGGCCCCGAGGATCCGGAGGGCAGGTAGAGCGACACCACCGAAAGCGGCCCGTAGCGTGCCTCGATGTAGCGTCCCTCGGCGTGGAATTCGGCGTTATCAAGCTCGGTCAGGATCTGGTCCGGCTTTCTGCGCGAGTACAGCGCAACGCCGGAGTATCCCTTCTTCTGTGCGCTATGCAGATGGACATGCCAGCCTTCAGGGAAGAAGACCGGATCTGCCTCCAGGTCCGCGAGCTGCGCCTTGGTCTCCTGTATGCAGACCACATCTGCATTCTGGCTGGGCAGCCAGTCGAACAGCCCCTTGCGGGCAGCGGAGCGGATGCCGTTGGTGTTGAGACTGATGATCCGCATGCGGGAAGGGAGACGGTTCGGGGATAATGCGCATGGTACTGGGGACAGCCGGTGCCGCGTAAGCTCACCTACCGCCACAAGCCGACGCCCATGCACGAATACCAGCGCGCTTTCCTCGAACTTGCACTTGAGCATCAGGTGCTCAAGTTTGGATCGTTCACGTTGAAATCAGGGCGGGTCTCCCCGTACTTCTTCAACCTCGGGCGCATCTCAAGCGGGATGGCCATGCGCGCGCTGAGCCGTGCGTATGCGCAGGCGCTGACCGATTCGGGGCTGGAGTACGACATGCTGTTTGGCCCCGCATACAAGGGCATCCCCTTGGTGACCGCAGTAGCCTGCGCCCTGGCCGATCAGGGGCGGGACGTACCGTACGCCTACAACCGCAAGGAGGCCAAGGACCATGGCGAGGGCGGAACCTTGGTGGGGGCTGTCCCCAAGGGCCGGGTCGTAATCGTCGACGACGTGCTGACGGCGGGGACCGCGCTGCGTGAAGCCGTTGCCCTGTTGCGTGGCGCAGGTGCCGAGCCGGTGGCGGCGATCATTGCCCTGGACCGGCAGGAACGGGGCGCGGGCGCGCGGTCGGCCGTGCAGGACATGGAGATGGAGAGCGGCATCCGCGTGATCCCACTGGTGACAGTGCAGACCCTGCTGGACTATCTCGGTGATGGCGCGGCGACCGACGGTACCGTCGCGGCGATCCGCAGCTATCAGGCTCAGTACGGGGTTTCGGCATAATAGGTGCAGGTTGATACAGAGGCTTTTCGCCATGCGCAGCATCGTCGGACTACTGTTGGCAGTCGCACTGGGCACCGTTGCGACAGCATGGGCGCAGGCCCCCTCGAAGAAGTTCCAATGCTGGACCGACGAGAACGGTCGCCGGGCCTGCGGTGACCGCGTGCCGCCGCAGTTCGCGCAGAAGGAGCGGCAGGTGTTTGACGGCGAGGGTCGGGTGATCGAGGTCAAGGAGCGCCCGAAGACCGCAGAGGAGCTGGAGGCAGCCGAACAGGCCAAGAAGGCGGAGGCCGAGCGGAAGCGCGCGGAGGTTGAGCAGCGCAACTACGATCGCTTCCTGATGTCGACGTTCAACAGCGTCAAGGATCTCGAGAAGACTCGGGATCAACGGCTCGCGGCCGTCGATGGCCGCCTGCAGCTGACGGAAAAATCGGTTGCCGACAATGAGGCAGCGCTCAAGCAGCTGCGCGATCAGGCCGACGAGGCCGAAAAGGAACAGAAGAAGGTGCCGAAGCGCATTACCAAGCAGATTGCAGAATTCGAGGCCACGCTCCGGGACAACAGCCAGGCGCTGGAAAAGCTGCGCGGCGAACGCGCCGAGATCGAAGACAAGTTTGCATCCGATATCGAGCGCCTGAAAGCCCTGCGCGCCGCAGCCGGCATGCCGGTGAACTGAGCCCAGGTCTAGCCGTGGATCAGGGTGCCGATGCCCTGATCGGTGAACAGTTCCAACAGCACCGAATGCTGCAGGCGCCCGTCGATGATGTGCGCGGTGCGCACGCCGCTGTTGACCGCATCCAGGGCGTAGCGAACCTTAGGCACCATGCCGCCTGAAATCGTGCCGTCTGCGATCAGGCCTTCTACCTGCGGCACCGTCAGCCCCGTCAGCACGTGCGCCTGCCGATCGAGTACGCCCGGGGCGTTGGTCAGGAATATGATCTTTTCCGCTTGCAGCACGGAGGCGAGCTTGCCCGCTGCAACGTCCGCATTGATGTTGTAGGCCTCGCCCAATTCGCCGAAGCCAACCGGTGCGATCACCGGGATGAAGCCGCCGGCTTCCAGGTGGTTGACCACGCGCGGATCGATTTTCTCGATCTCACCCACCTGGCCCAGATCTTGGCCGCCGCTGAGCAGCATCTTGCGCGCGCGAATCAGGCCGCCGTCCTTTCCGGTCAGGCCGACGGCGCGCCCGCCCTGCTGGGCAATGGCGCTGACCACGGCCTTGTTGACGAGGCCACCGAGCATCATTTCGACGACATCCATGGTGTCGCCATCAGTGACACGCATACCGTCGATGAACTCGCTTTTTTTGCCGAGTCGTTCGAGATGCGCGCCGATCTGCGGGCCGCCACCATGGACGACGACCGGGTTCATGCCGACCAGCTTCATCAGCACGATGTCGCGCGCAAACGATCCGATCATGGTGTCATCCTTCATCGCGTTGCCACCGTACTTGACGACGATGGTCTTGCCCGAGAATCGGCGGATGTAGGGAAGCGCCTCGGTCAGGACGCGGGCAATATTCTGTGCGCTGGAATGATCAATGGGCATGACGCGCCTCAGTGCTTGCCGGTGCTACCGAAGCCGCCGGTGCCACGCTGGCTGCTCTCGAATTCAGTGACAACGTCGAAGTCGGCCTGCACCACCGGCACGAAAACCAGCTGCGCGATGCGCTCGCCCGGCGCGATCTCGAAGGCAGTTTGCCCGCGGTTCCAGCAGGAGACCATCAGCTCTCCCTGGTAGTCGGAGTCAATCAGGCCGACGAGATTGCCGAGCACCACGCCATGCTTATGTCCGAGGCCGGAGCGCGGAAGGATGACCGCCGCCAGACTCGGGTCGCCGATATAGATGGCCAGGCCCGTCTTGATCAGCGTGGTCTGCCCCGGCTCGAGATTCAGTGGGGCATCGAGCATGGCACGCAAATCGATGCCGGCCGCGCCCTCGGTCGCATAGGTGGGCAGCGGAAACTCGCTGCCGACGCGGGGGTTGAGAATCTTGAGCTGTATGTTCTTCTTCATGTTCGAGTTAACGGCCGGTTCGCCGGCATAGGGGTGCTGTTAGGCGCGGTAGCGAGCGGCAATGATCTGGGCCAGTTCGCGGGCAAGTTCGACCTTGCTGTTGGCGCCCAGGTCGCGCTCGCCATCGCTCCAGTACAGGTGTAGCGCATTGTCGTCGCGGTCAAACGCGCGCCCATCGCTGACCCAGTTTGCGGCAATCAGATCCAGCTTCTTGCGGACCAGCTTGTCCCGGGCATGTTCGGCCAGCTTCTCGGTTTCGGCAGCGAAGCCGACCAGATAGAGCTTCGGATGTGCCGCGCGCACGCGGCTGAGAATATCCTCATTGCGCGTAAGTGACAGCTGCATGTGTTCGCCGGTCTTCTTGATCTTCTCGGCGGCGACGGCATCGACTCGGTAGTCGGCTACCGCTGCCGCGCCGACAAAGATCTGTGCCGTGGCGGCCGCCGTGAGCGCGGCTCGCAGCATCTCGTCCGCGGTTTCGACATCAACGCGGCGGAGTAGCGGCGACGACGACAGGACCGTGGGGCCTGTGATCAGTGTCACGGCTGCGCCCAGGTGCGCCAAGGCTTCGGCGACGGCATAGCCCATCTTTCCCGATGAGCGATTGCTGATGTACCGCACCGGATCCAGTGCCTCACGCGTGGGGCCCGCGGTGACCACGGCGTTTACCCCCGAAAGCGGACCGCCACTGAGCAAGGGGACGAGCGCATCGCGGATCTGTGCCGGTTCCCACATGCGACCGTCGCCGGTCTCGCCGCAAGCCTGACTGCCGCTGCCGGGGCCGAGAATCTGCACGCCGCGCAGTCGCAACGTCGTCAGATTCGCCTGAGTCGCAGCGTGCGACCACATAAGGCGATTCATCGCGGGAGCGACGGCCAACGGCCGATCGCTGGCGAGGCATAGTGTGCTCAGCAGGTCATCAGCGGCGCCTCGCGCCAGCTTGGACAGGAAGTTGGCGCTTGCGGGTGCTATCAGGATCAAGTCTGCCCAGCGCGCCAGCTCGATGTGCCCCATAGCCGCTTCGGCAGCAGCGTCGAACAAGCTGCTGCGGACCTCGCGTCCCGACAGCGCCTGAAACGTCAGCGGCGTGACAAACTCGCGCGCCGAGTCCGTCATCACGACCTGGACATCGGCCCCGATTTCCTTGAGTCGGCGCACGATCTCGGCGGCCTTGTAGGCCGCGATGCCGCCGCTGACACCGAGCAGAATGCGGCGCCCGGAGAGCCTTGCAGGTGGGGTTTCCATCGGCGCATTGTAACGGTGCGGGTAGGGTGATGAAGGGGGAGCCCCATGCCGATTACCGACTGGCCGGAGGGCGAGCGCCCCCGGGAGAAGCTGCTGAGTGGTGGCGCCGCGCGGCTCTCGGATGCGGAGTTGCTCGCGATCTTCCTGCGCACCGGCGTGCGGGGCCGTAGCGCGGTCGATCTGGCACGCGATCTGATCAAGCGATTTGGCGGATTGCGCATGCTGATGCGGGCGTCACGCGAGGACTTCTGCGCCGAGAAAGGTCTGGGGGTGGCCAAATACGCCCAGCTGCAGGCTGTCCTCGAAATTGCCCGGCGCCATCTGGGAGAGGAACTGCAGCGTGGCGCTGCGCTGACCGATCCGCGCGCCGCCGCTGCGTACCTGCATCTACAGTTGCGTGATCTGGACCATGAGGTGTTCTGTGCCCTGTTTCTTGATGTGCAGCACCGGGTGCTGGTGTTCGAGGAGTTGGCCCGGGGCACGCTCGATGGCGCCGCAGTGTATCCCCGCGAAGTGGCCAAGCGCGCGTTGCGGCACAACGCTGCCGCCGTTATCTTCGCGCACAACCATCCCAGCGGCGTAGCCGAGCCCAGCGCGGCCGATCGCGCGCTGACGGCAAGGCTGAAGCAGGCGCTGGCGTTGCTGGACGTGCGGGTGCTCGATCACATGGTGATCGGCGACGGCACTCCGGTCAGCTTCTCGGAGCGGGGCTGGCTATGAGTCCGGTGGCAGTGCGGAGGCCCCGTGGTCCAGGAAGTCCCACAGCGTTTCACGCACCGACGCGACCGGCTGTCCGGCGCGATGCTCGACGACGGACGCTTCGTTGATCATGGCGAGGAACAGGCGGGCGGCGGCCTGGGGGTGCGCCCACCCGCTGGCGCCCAATTCGGCGCTGACCAGCACTGAGTAAATCTGGTTCTGCTTGCGCAATCCGGCGGAGATCAGGGGTTGGGCCCTGGCCTCGATCAGCCAGCTGCGCAACACGCGCTGTTCGAGGCAGCCACTCAGATAGGCCTCGGAGGCCAGTTTCACGCGCAGCAATCCGGGCATGGAGCCCGCAGTGACCTTGACGATGCGGTCGCGCAGTTCGTTCATGAAGCGCACTTGCAGAGCGTCGACATACGCCAGAACGCTGCCGAAAGCGGACTTGAACTGTGCGGCAGTTACATCGGCGGCATTGCAGATCCGCGCGATACTTAGCTCGGCCAGCGTGTAGCGCTCGGCCAGCTTCGGTCCGGCGGCCAGTAGCTTGTGCGCGGCGTCGCTCATGGGCGGCGACCATCAAAATGTTGGAACAATGTGGCGCGCAGGTCCGGCATGACGCAGCCGGCTTCGTGCTCGGCGTAGGCGATCTCCAGCGTGGCCGCCGTAAACAGGCGCGCAACAGCCGCAGGGTGCGGCCAGTTCAAGGCCTGCAGCTCGATGTCCATCATCAGCATGAATCCCGCAACCCGGCTGCGCAGAATGGCGGCGCCTGCCGGATCGGTCTGCAGCTTCAGGGCGAGTGCGCGTACCGTCGGGCGTGCGCGATTGGCCTCCAGATAGGCCTCGATCGCCAGCTTCAGCCGGGGAATCCCAGGGGGCATACCGGAAATCGTCTTGGCGACTGTGTCGCGCACTTCGTCCAGCAGCTCCGCCAGCAACTCACGCTCGAAGCCCGATTGCTCCGGCCACACGTTCTTGAACTGCTCCGCCGGCTGGCCGGCCTCCTTGCAGATCAGCGCGGGAGTGAGCTCGGCCAGCGAATGGCGCCGGGCAAGGGCTCGAGCGGTGACGAGCATGGCGAGACGCTCGGCTTCAGAGGGGACTTTCCGGTTAGTGGTTCGGGCGGGCACGCCTGCAAAATACTGGATTGAGCCCGGTGAATGCCAGAGGCCGCTGGCCGGATTCCGACCGATGCTTGCTCTACGGGGGCGGCGCTGGCACAATTGCGCCCCTTTCGCGCGGCCTATGGCTGTGCGCCGTCTGTTTATCCCGGGGTTTTGTGTCATGTCGAAAGTCTGTCAGGTCACCGGCAAGCGGCCGTTGGTCGGCAATACGGTGTCTCATGCCAACAAC
>JBFJJW010000043.1:0-17684 GCA_041612095.1 Solimonas sp.
AGAGTTCGCTCAGAACCATCAGAAGGGCGACCGCGTGCATGGCGCGATCAAGTCGATCACCGATTTCGGCATCTTCATTGGCCTGGACGGCGGTATCGACGGCCTGGTGCATCTGTCGGATCTCGACTGGAACGAGCCGGGCGAAGTTGCCGTGCGCCGCTACCAGAAGGGTCAGGAGCTGGACGCCGTGGTGCTGGCCATCGACGGCGCCCGCGAGCGCATCTCGCTGGGCGTGAAGCAGGTCGAGCAGGATCCGCTGACCGAGTTCATTGCCACCAACACCAAGGGCAACATGGTGACGGGCACGGTCCGTTCAGTGGAAGCCCGTGGCGCCATCATTGATCTGGGCAACGGTGTCGAGGGCTACATCAAGGCCAACGACCTGTCGCGCGACCGCGTCGAGGATGCCACCAAGCTGCTGAAGGAAGGCGACAGCCTGGAATCGCGCTTCATCGGCGTGGATCGCAAGAACCGTTTCGTGCAGCTGTCGGTGCGCGAGAAGGAAATCCAGGAGGAGCAGGAGACGCTCACCGAGTACAGCCGCAACGCAAGCACCGGCCGTACCAGCCTCGGCGATATCCTCAAGGAGCAGATGGGCGGCAACAACAACGATTAAGTTTGTTGCCTATCTTCCCGAAATATCAGGGAAAAATAAGGGGGTCACGCTTGCGTGGCCCCTTTTTTTTCTCTATTGTTTGCCCGCTTGTGTTTCCTATGACTTTGCAATGTGACCTGGCTGACCCATGACCAAATCGGAACTCATCGAGAAGCTCGCAGCCCAGCAGACGCATCTGATGCACAAGGATGTGGAACTGGCGGTCAAGCTGGTGCTGGATCAGATCAGCAACGCCCTGGCGCGTGATGACCGGGTCGAGATTCGCGGCTTCGGCAGCTTCGCCTTGCACCATCGGCCGGCCCGGGTCGGGCGTAATCCCAAGACCGGCGATCCCGTACATATTCCGCCAAAGCGTGTTCCACACTTCAAGCCCGGCAAGGAAATGCGCGAGCGCGTCAACGCCAGCCTGCACGAAGAGATCGCCGCCGCAGCGGCCGCACCTGTGACCGCCGCCTTAGGCTAGGGGACAACATCATGGCCCGCGTCCTGCTGTCGATACTGCTGATCGTAATGCTGGTGCTGGGCGCGTCCATCGGGTACTTCAACGCGCAGATGGTCAGCTTCAACTACCTGCTGGGCGAGTTTCAGCTGCCGCTGATTGCTATCCTGATCGGCGACTTTCTATTCGGGATGGTGTTGACCCTGCTACTGGTTTCCTCGCGACTCCTGCGTTCGCGCGCGGAGTTGGGGCGTTTGCGACGCCAGCTGCGCGATGCGGAAAGTGAATTGCGAAATCTGCGCGCGCTGCCGGTCGCCGGCGCCGCTGCCGACGACGCCAAGCCGCGCTGATACGGCGCGTGCTCGATTCGCTGTTCATCTGGTTATTGCTGCCGCTGGGCGTTGCCCTCGGCTGGGCGATGGCGCGCGGCAGCCGCGAGTCGAAAGTCGCCGACATTGATGCCGAGCAACTGGGCGGATTGCTGAGCCGGATTGCTTCGGAAGACCCGGACCAGGCTGTAGCCGCGCTGACGCAGGTTGCCGAGCTCGATCACTCGACCGTCGAGCTGCATCTGACGCTGGGCAATCTGTTCCGCAAGCGCGGCGAGGTCGATCGGGCGTTGCGCGTACATGAGGCTTTGCTGGCACGAACCGGGCTCCCCGCCGAGATGCGCGCCCAGATCCAGCTTGAGCTGGCTCAGGACTACATGCGCGCCGGGGTCATGGATCGCGCGGAAAAGACCTTCGAGGAACTGGTGGCGCAGGGGCACTACGTACCGCTGGCGCTGGATCAGATCCGGGTCATTGCCGAGCAGGGGCATGACTGGCGTCACGCCATTGCGGCTGCGCGTCGCCTGGAAGCGGCCAAGGGTGAGTCTCAGCGCGCGGTAATCGCGCAGTACTGGTGTGAACTGGCCGATGAAGCGCGCCGCGCCCAGCAGCCCGCAGAGGCCCTGCGCTGCGCGCGCAAGGCGCTGGATGAGGACAGCCACTGCATTCGCGCCGATCTGCTGCTGGGCGCGCTGCTCGAGGCGGAAGGTGATCATCACGCCGCTGCCAAGTCATATCTGCGTGCCTTCGAGCTGGACGCACGCTTCCTTCCGGATGTGATCGAGCCGCTGGGGCGTTGCTTCGAAACGACCGGTGATGCCGAGGGCTATCTGCATTTCCTGAAGGATGCAAAGGACATATCGCCGTCGAGCCTGCCGTTCATCGCCGAGGCCCGGTTGCTGGCGGAAGAGGGCATGGATCCCCTGGATCATCTTGCGCAGGGCTTGCAGGCCCGTCCCAGCCGTGCCGTACTGGCCGAGTTCCTTGAGGTGCTGGAAAAGCAGCCCAATGTCATCGCCGTGGGCCTCGACAAGCCGGCTGCGGGCCTGCGCACGGCGCTGCGGCGGCTGATGGAGTCAGCGCCCCGCTACCAGTGCAGCCATTGTGGATTCTCGCCGCGTCAGATGTTCTGGCAGTGTCCGCAATGCAAGCAGTGGGGCAGTACCGCACCCGTGGATGAGGTGCTGAAGACCT
This sequence comes from Solimonas sp., assembly GCA_041612095.1. GTDB lineage: Bacteria > Pseudomonadota > Gammaproteobacteria > Nevskiales > Nevskiaceae > Solimonas. Next base: position 2,579 of record JBFJJW010000043.1, read on the forward strand.
GACGTCGGCGGCTCCGGGTGATTACACTGGCCTCACCACCCAGGCCGGAAGGAGGTGTCCGTAATGGCCAAGACCGCCTTCGTGACCGGCGCTACCGGGTTCGTCGGCCTTAATCTCACCGAGGAGTTGCTGGCCCAGGGCTGGCGGGTGGTAGCGTTGCACCGTGCGCAATCGGACCTGTCTGCGCTTTCCCGGTTCGCGGCTGTGGAGCGTGTGGTCGGCGATATCAACGAGGCCCGTGGCCTGCACAAGCTGATACCGCGCAATGTCGACTGCGTGTTTCACGTGGCCGGCAACACCAGCCTGTGGTCGCGCGCGCAGGTGGAGCAACTCAAGGTCAATGTGCGCGGGACCCGCAATCTGGTGCGAGCTGCCCTTGAGTCCAAGGCGCGGCGTTTCGTCCACACCTCGAGCATCGTCGCCTACGGCCTGCATGCCGGGACCGTGAGCGAGGATACCCCGACCCGCGGCAGCAACTCGCCCATTGGCTATGTACGCAGCAAGGCGCTGGCGGAGCGTGAAGTGCGACGCGGCCTGGCAGCGGGCCTGCGCGCCGTGATCATCAATCCCTCCAATATCATCGGAGCCTACGACACACACAGCTGGTCGCGAATCTTTCGGCTGGTGCAGCGACGCCGGTTGCCGGCCGTGGCGCCCGGCGGCGGCAGTTTCTGCCATGCCCGCGAGGTGGCCCGCGCCATGATCGCCGCGGCCGAACGCGGTCGCATCGGCGAGAACTATCTGCTTGGTGGGGCTCAGGCCAGCTATCTGGGCCTGGCCCGGGAAGTGGCTGCGCTGCTCGGCGTGCGGCGGCGCATGGTTGCGGCGCACCCGGTGCTGCTGGATGCCTACGCCCGCCTGGAGGAGTGGGTGGCACCGCTATTTGGCCGCGAGCCGGATTTCACCCGCGACGCCGTCGCGCTGCTTTCGCAGAACCTGTATTGCGAGAGCACGAAGGCCCAGCGCGAACTCGGCTACCAGCCGCAAAGCCTGCGCAAGATGCTGATCGACTGTCGCGACTGGATGCGCGAGCAAAATCGTCTGATCTAGCATCCCAGCGGCCAGACCCCGTGAGCCCCGGCGCGCTCAGGGCAAGGCGCTGGCGCGGCGGCCGTACTCGTCCGGCGGGCGCCAGTTCTGTGGAAGGCTGTCGCGGGCCTCCTTGCGTTTGGCCAGCAGACGCGATCGGTCGTGCGTGCTCAGATTCTCAAGACGCAGACCCGCATCAAGCTGGGCGAGCGCGTTCCCGGCGTCTCCTCGCAGCAACAGGAAGCTGGCCATCTGATAGGACGCCTCGGCCAGATTCCCGCTTTCACGCGCGGCCTGGGCCAGCAGGTTGTAGGTCTCGAGCTGGGTGCCCTGGGTCTGCTCGTGCGTCAGCAGCACCTCGCGTGCCGCATCCGGCTTGCCGGTGGCCATCAGTGCACTTGCCTGTCCGAGGATGGCCGGGGCGTAGCTCGGATGCATGCGCAGGGTGCGGGCGTAGGTCTCCAGCGCGGCGTCCTGGTCGCGGGCCAGCAACTGCAGCTGGCCCAGCAGTAGCTGGATATTGGCCTGACGCGGCTCGGCTGCGGCCAGCGGCTGCAGCACTTTCAGCGCACGCTCCCCCTGGCCGATGCGGGATAGCGCCAGCGCCAGGCCATAGCGATTGCCGGCTGTCTCGCGGCCACCGGCGACCTCGTTGGCGAAGAAATCGATGGCCTCGCTGGGGCGGTCCACGGACAGCGCGCGCGCGCGCGCCTGCATCAGCTCGAACTCAATACCGTCCTTGCGCTCGATCTGCGGTAACTCCGCGGCGCGCGCACGGGCTTCGGCGATGCGGTTGGTGGTGAGCGGGTGGGTGCGCAGGATCTCCGGAAGGCCGCTTCCGTAGAGCCGCGCTTGCTGTTCGAGTTTCTGGAAGAAGGCCGACATGCCGCGCGGATCGTAGCCGGCGCGTGCCATCGTCTGGATGCCGATGCGGTCAGCCTCTTGTTCGTGGGCGCGGGTGTAACTGACCTGGCGCTGATAACTGAGCGCTTGTCCGACCGAAAGCGCGCCGATCACGACATCCGGGTCAGCGGACCCGGCGATGATCGCAGCGATGACGGCGAGCCACGTCGCTACGTTTGCAACTTCGCTGTCCTCGGCCGTGCGTGCAATATGCCGTTGCGTGACATGCGCCAGCTCATGGCCCATTACGCCGGCGATCTCGCTTTCACTGCTGGCGGCCAGCAACAGGCCGGCGTTGAACGCGATATAGCCGCCGGGGAGCGCAAAGGCGTTGATGCGGGCGTCCTGAACCACGAAAAAGCTCAGGTCCGGCGGGCGCGTACGACTGGCAGCCGCAAGCTTCCAGCCTATCGTGGTCATGTAGTCGATCAGCTCCGGATCTTCGAGCAGATACCCCACGCGGTAGAGCTGCGCCACAACGCGCCCGCCCAGCAGTTTTTCCTGGGCGGGGGACATCGTGTTATCCGCCGGTTCGCCGATCTGCGGCAGGTCCACCGCCGCAGGGATCTCGGCCCGCGTAGCCGCCGCGGCGACGACGGTCAGTGCAGCCAGCAGCAGGGTCAACGATCTAGGCATGGGTGCACGCAGTATCAGGCATGACAGCTTAGAGCTTTCTGCCGCAACTTAAGTTTCCTCGGCGATGCCAGGCGTTTGAAATCAGCGGGCAGGATGCCAAAGGCCGATGCTCTGCCCCATCGATACCGGCTGACCGGGCCGTAGCGCAGGGCTCCAGTCGACGCCTCCGGGTGGCGTCAGCAGGATCACCGTAGATCCCATGTTGAATCGCCCCATCTCGTCACCGCGACCCAGCGTTACCGGGTCCATCGGGGCGTAGTGGTAAGGCGCGTCGCGCAGATGGGGTGGGGTGACCCGGCCGGCCCAGACCGTTTCCATCGAGCCGACGAATAGCGCGCCGATCATCGACAATCCCACCGGGCCTGCGTCGGTGTCGAATATGGCGTTCAGCCGTTCGTTGCGGGCGAAGAGGTTCGGCATCGCGCGCGCGGTTGCGGCATTTACGCTGAAGAGTCGTCCGGGGACATACGACCAGTTCTTCAGGCTGCCGCTGATCGGCATGTGAATGCGGTGGTAGTTGTAAGGTGCCAGATAGATCGTGCAGAAGCGGCCTCCGGCAAATTTTGCGGCCTGCTCCGCGTCGCCCCCCAGCAACTGCAACAGGCTGTAGGTATGCCCCTTGGCCTGCACGAGGCGCCCGTCTCTGATATCGCCGAACTGACTGACCGTGCCGTCGACCGGGCTGACGAAGGCATGCGGGTCCGTCGGCAGCGGTCGTGCACCCCGCTTCAGCGCGCGGGTGAAGAAGTGGTTGAAACTGGCGTAGTTCTGGTAGCGCTCGAATTCGGCTTCCTTGAGATTGATGGTGAAGCCACGCAGGAACAGGCTGATCAGCAGATTCTTGAACCAACGGGTTTCAATCTGGGTGAGATGGAACACCACGGTAGAGAGCAGCCGCGTAGGCAGCAGCCGCTGAAACAAGGCGAACAGCCTGTCGTTGCCGCTGGCAAGGCCTGAGTCTTCTGGAGTGGAGGCAGCCATCTCAGCGGGGGTCCTGAATGCGGGCGCTGGCGGTCACGGTGACGCCGCCGCAGTGAAGATTGAGTACCGTCTGGTCGCCGACCTCGAACGCGCGCGCCGGCCTGAACAGCATCAGGTGCAAGCCGCCGGGTGCGAGCTGTGCGGACTCGCCCGCGGCCACTTCGATCACCTGGTCACGCAGCATGCGCGACTGACCGCTCTCGATCACCGAGCGGTGTATTTCGGCTGCGCCAAAGTCGGCGCCCGAGGCCCTGTCGCAGCGCAGGGCCTGCGACGACCCGTTTCTGAGCAGCAGGTAGCCCGCCATAACCCCTGCGCCCGGTGGGGCCGCAGGAATCCATGCGTCCTCGATGGTGGCGGTGCCGCTGCTGCTGCCGCAGCCGGCCAGCAGCATCAGCACGCCGGCCATGCACAGTGCCGATGCTCTCATGAGGCGCGCTCCAGCACCTGCTTCAGATCAGCCAGCAGCAGATCGGCCTGGAACGGCCCGGTGAAGTAGCCGGCCAGCTCGCCGCGCGGATTGATCAGGATCAGGGCGGCGGAGTGATCCATGCTGTACTCGCCCGGCGCGCCGCCCGGCACCTTCGCGTAGGCAACGCCGAGCACCTGGGCGACCGCTTTCAGGTTCGGCTCCGCAGTGGTGACGCCCCGAAATGCGGGGCTGAAGTAGCTGACGTATTCCTTCAGACGCTCCGGGGTATCGCGCTCCGGATCAACGGAGAAAAGGACCACCTGAAGATGCTCGGCCTGGCTACCCAGTTGCGTTTGCACCGCCTTGAGCAATCCCAGCGTGGTGGGACAGATATCGGGGCAGTAGGTGAATCCGGGAAACATCAGGGTCCAGTGTCCCTGCAGCTGTGAACCAGTAAACGGCTGTCCATCCTGGTCGATCAAGTCCAGCGTGGGCAGCGCTCGCGGCTGCTGCAGCAGGGTGCCCGAACGTAGCGCGGTAGTACCCGGGGTATTGAGCCAGGTCGCGAGGAGAATGCCGCCAACCAGGGCGACAGCCCCGACGAGCGCGGCGATTACAGTGTGATTTACCGAACGGTTCGAGGACACGGCAGGATGATCTAGGTTGGGAAGCAGGTGACTGCGCCGAATTTTGGGATAATGGAGGTCTCATTATCCCACATGCCCGCCCGCGACCTGTCATGACCACCCGTTCCGAAACCGATGTGCTGGTCACGGTGCGCGATCTCGTGCGCTGGGGGGCTAGCCGTTTTCTCGAGGCCGGATTGGTGTTTGGGCATGGCACCGACAGCGCGCTGGACGAAGCGTTCCATCTGGTGCTGCATGCGCTGCATCTGCCGCATGATCTGCCGACCGTGTATCTGGAAGCCGCGATTACGCCACGCGAGCGCGCGGCGGCGTTGAAACTTTTGCGCGCGCGCATCACGCGTCGGGTTCCTGCGGCCTACCTGCTGGGCAGGATGATGTTTGCCGGCCTTGAGTTCGAGGTGGACGAGAGCGTGCTGGTTCCGCGGTCACCGATCGCGGAGCTGATCGAGCGGGGGTTCAGTCCGTGGGTCCAGCAGGCGCCTGCGCGCGTCCTGGATTTGTGCACCGGCAGCGGCTGTATCGGCATTGCCTGCGCGTTGGCGTTTCCGGAGGCCGAGGTCGATCTCGCCGATCTCAGCACCAAGGCACTGGCGGTTGCGCGCCGCAATGTCGCGCTCCACGTGCTGGGCAATCAGACGCGCGTCATCAAGTCGGATGTGTTCGACGGCCTGGTCAACGAGGTGTATGACCTGATTGTCAGCAATCCACCTTACGTCCCTGTCGCGGAATGGAAGGCGCTGGCGGCCGAATACCACCACGAGCCGAAGATGGCGTTGGCCGCCGGCGCTGACGGCATGGACATCGTTGCCCGCATTCTGGCGGAAGCACCACGGCATCTCAGCAAGGACGGCTGGCTGGTCTGCGAAGTCGGCGGCAGCGTCGCCGAGTTCGAGGCGCGCTGGCCGCGCCTGCCCGTCACCTGGGTGGAGTTCGAGCGGGGCGGTGACGGGGTCTTTATCATCTCGCGCGCGGATCTGGCCGCGCACTTTTCTGCCTAGTCGACGCTCATGTCCGGTAATACCTTTGGCACCCTCTTTGCCGTCACCAGCTTTGGCGAGAGCCATGGCCCTGCGATCGGCTGTGTCGTCGATGGCTGCCCGCCGGGCCTGGCGTTGAGCGAAGCAGATATTCAACCTGATCTTGATCGGCGCAAGCCGGGAACATCGAAGTACGTCACCCAGCGCAAGGAAGGCGATCAGGTCGAGATACTGTCCGGCGTGTTTGAGGGGCGGACCACGGGTACGCCCATCGCGCTGCTGATTCGCAACACCGACCAGCGCAGCTACGACTACGAGAAGATCAAGCAGGTCTTCCGGCCGAACCATGCGGACTACGCCTACGTTCAGAAATATGGCATCCGCGATCACCGCGGCGGCGGGCGTTCCAGTGCGCGTGAAACGGCCGTGCGCGTTGCGGCCGGAGCCATCGCAAGAAAGTATCTGCAGCAACGACTCGGCATCGTCATACGGGGCTGCGTAGAGCAGATTGGTCCGCTGAGCTGTGCGATCCGCGACTGGAGCGCAGTCGAGCAGAACCCGTTTTTCTGCGCGGACCCGCAACGTGTCCCTGAACTCGAGCAACTCATCGATCGCTTGCGCAGCGAAGGTGACTCGGTGGGCGCGCGGCTTTATGTAGAGGCGCGTAACGTGCCGCCGGGTCTGGGCGAGCCGGTATTCGACCGCCTTGATGCCGATCTGGCGTTCGCGCTGATGTCGATCAATGCGGTCAAGGGCGTGGAGATCGGTGACGGCATGCGCGTGGCCGAGATGCGCGGCACCGAGCATCGCGACGAGATGAGCCCGCAGGGATTTCTCGGCAATCACTCAGGCGGCATCGCAGGCGGAATTTCCACAGGGCAGACGGTTTACGCGCGCTACGCGATCAAGCCGACGTCGAGCATCACGACGCCGGGCAAGAGCATCGACGAGGCCGGGCTTGCCACCGAGATGCGGACGACCGGCCGTCATGATCCCTGCGTCGGCCTGCGAGCCACGCCGATAGGTGAGGCGATGATGGCCCTGGTGCTGATGGATCACTATCTGCGGCATCGCGGGCAGAACCTCGACGTCCAGCCGGCAACGCCGCGTATTCCGGCGGGGAACGACTAGTCCCATGTTCGCGCCATTGGCAGGCGTCGAGCGCCTGCATCGGCGCCTGTCGAGTTTCTACTTCTTCTATTACGCGACCGTCGGCGCGTTCATGCCGTATTGGGCGCCGTATCTGAAGACGCGCGGATTCTCGGCGGTCGAAATGGGCATCGCGTTCGCGATGATGGGGGTCACGCGCTCGGTACTGCCCGTGCTCTGGGGCTGGTACGCCGATCACAGTGGCAAGCGCATGGCGTTGATACGCTGGGCCAGCCTTGCGGCGTTGATCCTGTTCATGGCCATACCGTTCGTCGACGGCGTGTGGTGGATTGGCGGCCTGATGATTGCCTACACCCTGTTCTGGCATGCCTTGCTGCCGCAGTTCGAAGTGGTCGCCATCAACCATCTTCAGGCCAGCGGCCGCGACTACAACCGGGTTCGCCTGTGGGGCTCCGTGGGCTTCGTCGCTTCGGTGTTGGGGCTGGGGTTCGCGCTGGATCTGACGGGCATGATCTGGCTGCCCTGGCTGGTCGGCAGCTTCTGGCTCGGCATGGCAGCGACCAGCTGGCTGGTGCCGGAGCCTCCAACCCTGCATTCGGCGGACACTCCGCGGCTGAGCATCTGGAGCGTGCTGGCGCGAAAAAGGGTGCTGGTCTTGCTGTTCGTGTGCCTGTGTTCGCAGCTCAGCTTCGCCCCGTACTACAACTTTTTCACGCTGTTTCTGGAGCGCCATCACTACAGTCGCAGCCTGGCCGGCATGCTCTGGGCGCTGGGGGTCATTGCCGAAATCGGCATGTTCCTGGTGATCGCGCGCTTGATCGCACGCTGGGGCGCGCGGCGACTGATGCTGCTGGCGCTGGGCGCCACTGCAGTGCGATGGTTTCTCACTGCGGCGGCGGTGGATTCCTGGGCGGTGCTGATTGCCGTGCAGCTGGCTCACGCCGTTACCTTCGGCGGCTACCACGCGCTGGCGATGCACTACGTCACGCGCCTGTTTCCGCCGGCACTGCACGGCCGCGGGCAGGCGGTGTACAACGCGGCGGCCTACGGCATCGGTGGATCAGTCGGCAGTCTGGCCGCGGGGTGGCTATGGCAGGCGCTGTCACCGGAGGCGGTGTTCTATGGTGCCGCCCTGGTCGCCACGATCGGCACTTGGGCAGCGTATCGTTATCTGCCGGAGCCAGATGCCTGATGCACCGGGCGGCGACCAGCCAGTGCCCGCTCCCGAACGGCTTGTACGATGCGAGTCAGGCGGTTTCCGGGCTCGGTGCATCGAGCAGCGCCAGCAATGCCTCGGCGGCTGCCGAGAGGGTGCGGCGCTCGTGCCAGACGGCTCCGAGCTGACGCTGCATGCGCAATCCCGGGATACGCAGGGCGCGCAGGCTGTCATCGATCATCGACCGCGGTAACACGCTCCAGCCGAGGCCGATGGCGGCAAGCATCTTGAGCGTTTCCAGGTAATTGGTTGCCAGACGTATCCGCGGCCTGAGCCCCAGGCGTTCCAGCTCGTGCGTGATGATGCGCTGGGTGTAGGTGGCGGCGTCCGGCAATACCGCGGGGTAGTCAGCCAGGCTGGCGAGCGATCGCCGCGGTTGTCGCGCCAACGGATGGTCAGGCGCCACCACAACAGCGAGCGGATCGGCCCAGATTCTGCGGGTCTGCAGCAGCGGGATCGCAGCACCGGGCAGAGTGACGATGCCGAGTTCGAGTTTGCCTGCGGCCACGGCCTCGCAGGCAATTTCGGAATCCATGAAGTGAATGTCCAGATCCACATCAGGATACTGCTGGGTATACAGGCGCAGCACGGGTGGCAATCGGTGCAGGCCGATATGGTGGCTGGTTCCTATCGACAGGCGTCCACCGACAACCTGATGCAGGCGAGAGAGAGCGCGTCGACCGTCCTCGATATCCTGCAACGTGCGCCGGGCGTAGGGCAGTAGCGTCCGGCCGGCGTCGGTCAGGCCAATGCCGCGACCGATCCGGTCGAACAGCGCCTGGCCTATCTGCGCTTCCAGCAGGGTAATGCGCTTGCTGATGGCCGGCTGTGACAGGTGCAGGCGCGCCGCCGCCTGCGTGAACGAACCGCTATCGGCGACTTCGATGAACGCGCTCAGCAGCTGTGTGTCCACGCCAGCATCTCCATTCCAGTATGGAATGGAGTATATAAAAACGATTCATTGGAGTTATTGAATCTGCCTCCCTAAGATGCGCTCCGTTCTCACCGACATCCGAGGTTCCCGCGATGGGCAAGACCCTGTACGACAAGATCTGGGACGCACATGTGGTCAGTGCCGCAGGCGATGGCGCAGCGCTGATCTACATTGATCGACATCTGGTGCACGAAGTCACCAGCCCGCAGGCTTTTGACGGGCTGCGTCTGAACGGCCGCCGGCCCTGGCGGCTGGCTGCGAATCTGGCGGTGCCGGACCACAACGTGCCGACACAGAACCGTGCCCAGGGAATCAAGGATCCGATCTCGCGCGCGCAGCTCGAGGCGCTGGACAGCAATTGCGCAGAGTTCGGCATCACCAAGTTCGATCTGATGGATGTGCGCCAGGGCATCGTTCACGTCATCGGTCCGGAGCAGGGTGCGACCCTGCCGGGCATGACGGTAGTGTGCGGTGATTCGCATACGGCCACCCATGGTGCGTTCGGTGCGCTGGCCTTCGGCATCGGCACCTCGGAAGTCGAGCACGCGCTGGCGACGCAGACTCTGGTACTGAAGAAATCCAAGGCGATGCTGATCCGGGTCAGTGGTCGGGTCGGCCCCGGGGTAACGGCCAAGGACATCACGCTGGCAGTCATCGGTCGTATCGGCACGGCCGGCGGCAATGGCTATGTGATCGAGTACGCTGGCGAAGCCATCTCCGACCTGACGATGGAAGGCCGCATGACGCTGTGCAATATGGCGATCGAAGGCGGTGCCCGCGCGGGCCTGGTGGCCGTCGACGAGAAAACCATTGCCTACGTCAAGGGTCGCCCCTATGCGCCGAAGCCGGAGCAATGGGAAGCGGCGGTGGCCAGCTGGCGGCAGCTGAAATCGGATCCCGATGCGCGGTTTGACGCGGTCGTGGAGTTGCAGGCCAGCGAGATCGAGCCGCAAGTGACCTGGGGGACCTCGCCGGAGATGGTGGGCCCGGTCTCCGCTCTGGTGCCCGACCCCCAGCAGGAGGCGGATCCGGTCAAGCGCAGCGGCATGGAAAAGGCGTTGCGCTACATGGGGCTGACAGCCAACACGCCGATCACGCAGATCACCATCGACAAGGTCTTCATCGGCTCGTGCACCAATTCGCGGATCGAGGACCTGCGCGCCGCGGCGGCGGTGGTCAAGGGCCGCAAGAAGTCGGATCGAGTGGCATTGGCCATGGTGGTTCCGGGCTCGGGCCTGGTGAAACAGCAGGCGGAGTCCGAGGGTCTGGACAAGGTGTTCATCGATGCCGGCTTTGAGTGGCGCGAACCCGGATGCTCGATGTGCCTGGCGATGAACGCCGACCGCCTGGAGCCGGGCGAACGCTGTGCGTCCACCAGCAATCGCAACTTCGAGGGTCGCCAAGGGCAGGGCGGACGGACCCATCTGGTATCCCCGGCGATGGCCGCGGCTGCCGGCATTGCCGGCCATTTTGTAGACGTGAGGAGCCTGTAATGCGTGCCTTTACCGTGCTGAGCGCCAAGGTTATGCCGTTGGATCGTCCCAATGTGGACACCGACGCCATCATTCCCAAGCAGTATCTGAAATCCATACGCCGCACCGGCTTCGGCCCGTTCCTGTTTGATGACTGGCGCTATCTCGATCCCGGCACACTGGATATCGATCCTGCGACGCGACGTCCGAACCCGGAATTCGTACTCAACGACAGGCAGCATCGCGGTAGCCAGATTCTGCTCGCACGCGATAACTTCGGTTGCGGATCGTCGCGCGAACACGCCGTCTGGGCGCTGGATGACTACGGCTTTCGCGCCGTGGTCGCCCCCAGCTTTGCCGACATCTTCTTTTCAAATTGCTTCAAGAACGGTGTGTTGCCAGTCGTGCTGCAGCCGGCAGAGGTGCAGGCGGTGTTCGATGCGGTGGCGGCTGACGCTGATCTCAGCGTCACCATCGATCTTCCGGCGCAGCAGCTGCGGCTGCCGGACGGCCGCAGCTTTGGTTTCGAGATCAACCCGCATCACAAGCACAACCTGGTCAACGGCCTCGACGAGATTGGCACGACGCTGCAGCAGGCCGATGCCATCAAGGCCTATGAAGCCAGACGTTCGGTGGAAGCGCCGTGGCTGTTCAACTGAGGCAGACCGCCGACTACTGGCGTGCGGATCAATACGATCGCCACGCCGGCTTCGTTCCGGCGTTGGGCGCCTCGTTGCTGGAATGGTTGCGCCCGCAACGTGGCGAGCGGGTGCTCGACCTCGGCTGCGGCGATGGCGTACTGACGCAGAGCCTGATCGGTGCCGGCTGCAGCGTGCTGGGGATCGACGCCAGCCCGGCGTTGGCGCAGGCCGCGCAGGCGCGCGGCATTGAGGTCCGCGTACAGGATGCGCATGCGCTCGACTTCGATGGCGAATTCGATGCAGTGTTTTCCAACGCAGCGCTGCACTGGATGAAGCGTGATCCCGACGTGGTGATCGGTGGTGTCCATCGCGCCCTGAAGTCCGGTGGCCGTTTCGTTGCCGAGATGGGTGGCGCAGGCAATGTCGAAAGCATCCGTACTGCCCTGCATGCGGCGCTCAACGCCCGTGGCGTCGACGCGCAAACCGTAGACCCCTGGTACTTCCCCGGCGTGGATGAGTATCGCGGGCGTTTGCGGCAGGCGGGGTTCAAGGTGCTGAAGATCGAGCTCTACCCACGCCCCACACCGCTGCCGACCGATGCGCGCGACTGGCTCGATACCTTTGCACAGTCGTTTCTCGTGCATGTGCCGGAGGCGAACCGCGATGCGGTGCTGAGCGAAGTGGCCGGCCATCTGCGTGGCAGATTGCAGAAACCTGACGGTTCATGGACGGCCGATTATGTCCGTCTCCGATTCATTGCACAGAAAACCTGAGATCATGAGCACCAAGAACATTCTGATTCTCCCCGGCGACGGCATCGGCCCGGAAATCATGGCCGAGGCCGTGCGTGTGCTGGAAGTGCTGAAGCAGGAGGGTGAGAACATTGCGTGGTCCTTCGGCCATCTGGGCGGCGCCGCGTATGACGCCGAAGGCCACCCGTATCCGAAGTCCACGCAGCAGGCTGCGCGGTCGGCGGATGCCATCCTCATGGGCGCTGTCGGTGGCCCGAAGTACGATGCCCTCCCGCGCGCCGTCAGGCCGGAGCAGGGCATCCTCGGCATCCGCAAGGACCTGGGCCTGTTTGCCAATCTGCGGCCGGCGCTGGCCTACGAGGAACTCGCCGCAGCGTCTTCGTTCAAGCCGGAAGTCATAGCCGGGCTGGATCTTCTGATCCTGCGAGAGTTGACCGGCGACATCTACTTTGGTCAGCCGCGGGGCCGGCGGACCACTGCGGACGGTGCGGCCGAAGGCTATGACACCATGCATTACAGCGCGCCCGAAGTGGAGCGGATTGCCCACGTCGCGTTCCAGGCGGCCAGAAAGCGCAACAAGCGCCTGTGCTCGGTGGACAAGGAGAATGTGCTGGAAACGTCTCGCCTGTGGCGCGAGATCGTGATCGAGGTGGGCAGGCAGTATGCCGACGTCGAACTGACGCACATGTACGTCGACAACGCCGCAATGCAGCTGGTCAAGAACCCGAAGCAGTTCGACGTCATCGTGACCGGCAATATCTTCGGCGACATACTCTCAGACGAGGCATCGATGCTGGCGGGCTCGATCGGCATGCTGCCGTCGGCATCGCTGGACGTGAACAACAAGGGCCTGTACGAGCCTATACACGGCAGCGCGCCCGATATCATGGGGCAGAACAAGGCCAACCCGCTGGCGACGATTCTGTCGGTCGCGATGATGTTCAAGTACACGTTTGATCGCGCCGACCTGTCGGATCGCATCGAAGCTGCGGTGCGGGCGGTGCTGGCGGCGGGGCACCGCACCGGGGACATTGCCCAGCCCGGGGAGAAGATCATCGGCACCCGGGAAATGGGTGCGGCGTTCGTGGCGGCGTTCAGCCGTTGATTGGCATGTTCGGATACAGAGTGCAGACATGAAAAAGCTAGGTTTGGTCGGTTGGCGCGGCATGGTCGGTTCGGTGCTGATGCAGCGCATGCAGGAGGAGCAGGATTTCGCGCTGGTGCAGCCGCACTTTTTCAGCACATCCAATGCCGGTGGGCCCGGGCCGCTGATCGACGGGCAACAGACGCCGCCGCTGCAGGCCGCCGGTGACATCGAGGCGCTGAAGGCGATGGACATCATCATCACCTGTCAGGGCGGCGACTACAGCAATGACGTGTATCCACGTCTGCGTGCGGCCGGCTGGCAGGGATACTGGATAGACGCCGCCTCCGCGCTGCGCATGAAGGACGATGCCGTCATCATCCTTGATCCGGTGAATCGCGCTGTCATTGACGCGGCCCTGAGCCGCGGCATCAGGAACTACATCGGTGGCAACTGCACGGTCAGCCTGATGCTGATGGCGGTTGGCGCGCTGTACAAGCGCGACCTGGTGGAGTGGATGTCGGCCATGACCTACCAGGCTGCCAGCGGCGCCGGTGCGCAGAACATGCGCGAACTGCTGGTGCAGATGGGCGCGTTGCAGCAGTCGGTGGCCAGCGAGCTGGCGAATCCGGCGTCCGCGATCCTGGACATCGACCGCCGGGTGGCGGCCATGCAGCGGGCCAGCGAGTTTCCGACGCAGCACTTCGGTGTGCCGCTGGCGGGCTCGCTGATTCCCTATATCGACAAGCAGCTTGACTCCGGCCAGTCCAAGGAAGAATGGAAGGGGCAGGCCGAGACCAACAAGATTCTTGGGCGAGAGGCCGCACCGACGCCGGTGGATGGCATCTGCGTGCGCATAGGCGCCATGCGCTGCCATGCGCAGGCACTGACCATCAAGCTGAAGCGCGACGTGCCGCTGGCCGAGATCGAAGACATGATCCGCGGGGACAACCCATGGTTGCGTCTGGTGCCGAACACACGCGAGGCCTCAATGACGGAGCTGACACCGGTCGCAGTTACCGGCACGCTGAACGTGGCGGTGGGACGCCTGCGCAAGCTCAACATGGGGCCGAGCTACCTCGGCGCCTTCACGGTGGGCGATCAGCTGCTATGGGGCGCGGCAGAGCCGCTGCGGCGCATGCTGCGTATCCTGCTGGAGCGTTAAACTCCGCGATTACCAACGGGGTGGACGCATGGCCAGGCGCTTTGAAGTTGCGGTTATCGGTGCCAATGCACCAATCGGCGAGTCACTGCTGGAGTTGCTCAGCGAGCGCCGGCTGCCGATCGGCGAGTTGTCGGCGCTGATACTGAACGCGGCCGACGGCGAGTTCCTGTCAGCGGCAGGGCAGGAGTTGCCGGTCGAGAATGCCGAGACCTTCGACTTCGGCCAGGTTCAGATGGCGTTTCTGGCGGGTAACGGCGAGGCGTATGCCGCCGAGGCCGAGCGCGCCGCCGAATCGGGTTGCGTGGTGGTGGATGCCAGCGGCCATGCCTGGGAAGATCCGGCGATCCCCGTAGTGGTGCCGGAACTCAATGCCGACGCGCTGGCGGGCTTCAACGAGCGCGGTATCGTCGCCAATCCGGCGAGCCTCACGGTTGCCCTGGCGTTGGTACTGGGGCCATTGCACAGGATTGCGGGGCTGCGTCAGCTGACGCTTACCGGGTTGCTCGCTGCCTCGGAAGGCGGACGCGCCGCGTTGGAGGACCTGGTGCGTGAGACCACAGCGCTGCTGAGCGCACAGTTCTATGAGCGCCGCCATTTCCCGCGCCAGATTGCGTTCAACGTGCACGGCCAGAGCGGCGATGCCGAAGGCGACGGCTATACCGTACTGGAGACGCGCATCGGTCAGGAGCTCAGGCGCCTGCTCGACATACCGGGCCTGCAGGTCAGTGCCAGCCTCGTTCAGGCGCCCCTGTTCTATGGCCATGCGGCAGCCGTGGATGCTGCTTTCGATCGTGCACTGAGCGTGGACGCGGCCAGCATCGCGTTGCGCGCGGCACCCAGTGTCGAACTGATCGAATCGCCGTTGGCGGCCGATTGCCCGTCGCCGGTGACCGATGCGGCATTAATCGATGTGGTTCGCGTCGCCCGTTTGCGAGCGAGCCTTGCGGCTGCCCAGGGATTGGCGTTGTGGATGACGGCCGATAATATCCGTCGTTGCGCGGCTCTCAATGCCCTCGGTAATGCCGAAATTTTGATCCGTGACTATTTATAATTCATCGTGTATAAAAGGGCTTACAAGCGGAAATTCAACTGCCGCTTGAACTGGCATGGGGAGTGGGCCAGCGGGTCGGATTCTGGAGAAGTTATG
>JBFJJW010000044.1:0-17546 GCA_041612095.1 Solimonas sp.
CAAGAACAACAACGCCCCCGAGGGCGTGCTGGCGGTCAACGTTCGTGGCCTGGTCATCGAAGACCTGACGGTGCTGGATACCGGCGGCAATGGGTTTGAATTCCGCGGCGTCGATCACGGCACACTGCGCCGCGTGCGCGCGTTCTGGTCCTCCAATGGCGGCCGCGAGAGCCCGACGCCGGTTACGGCCGAGAATGCGTTTGTTGACAACGCCAAGATACTGAACGTGGCCTGCACCGATCCAGCCACGCAGGACCCGAATGCCCCCGAGAACTTCCTCGGCGACACGACCTCTCCGGACTACACCGTCAGCCCGAAGTCGGGCCGCTACGGCATTTACCCGGTCTCGTCCGAGAACATTCTGGTCGAAGACTCGGAGTCGGTCGGCGCGTCGGATGCCGGCATCTATGTCGGCCAGACCAATAACGCGATCATCCGCAACAGCCGCGCCGCCTTCAACGTCTTCGGCTTCGAGATCGAGAACGTCCGCAGCGGTGAATACGACACCAATATCGCCGAGTGCAATACCGGCGGCTTCCTGATCTACGATCTTGACGGCCTGCGCCAGTATGGTGACCGCTCGATCATGCATGGCAATATTTCGCGCAACAACAACACCTACAACTTCACGTCAGGTGGGTTCGTCGGCAATGTGCCGGCCGGCAGCGGCATGATCACCTTGTCGTATGACCGCATCGACATCTACGACAACCTGTTCGAGAACAACAACACCGGCGGCATCATCCATGCCAGCTACGAGCTGTTTCCGGAAGGCGCCGGCCGCCCGTTTGAAAAGCGCATCGACTGGTACACGGAAGGTGTGCACATCTACCGCAACACCTTCAAGAACAACGGCAACAAGTTGCCGCTGCCGACCACCAATGATCTGAGCAATGGCGACGTCGCACGCCTGCTGCCGACGCTGGTGGGCCTCAAGGCCCAGGCGGCCTGCCTCAACCCATTGAATCTGGCGACCTGCGCCACGGCTGGCGCCAGTGGCGGGCTGGGCCTGCACACCCTCGGCTTCCGCGGCGCGCATATCGTCTGGGACGGCCTGCTCGACAGCTACAGTGAATGCGAGTATCCGAAGGATGCCAATGGCCAGCCGGTGCCCAAGGACGAGCGCGGCAAGCCGCAGCTGACCAACGAGCACCCGAATCCGGACTGCCACTACAACGCCTACAAGTTCAACGCCCAGAAGGAGCGCATCAAGCCGGAATGGTTTGCCTCCTGCATTGATGACACCAACACCTTCTCCAATGACAGCCTCGCGTTCTCCAACTTCCATGGCCTCAAGGGCCTGGAGGTCGTGATTGCGGCGGCATTGGCAGATCCTTCCAGCGGCCCGGATGCCTTGACCGCCATACTCGGTGGCCTGGCGGCAACCGACATCGCCAACCTGGCTTCCAGCTTTGATCTGTCTCCGCATCGGTGCGAAGCCGCATACGGCAAGAATCTCGCGCCGCTGCCGGCGGTGGTGATTCCGCCGTTCGTGCGCAGTGGCGAGTTCGATCCGGCGCCGACCGAGGCCGAGATTGCGCAACTCTGCGGTGCCGCAGTGGGCGCTGGCCAAGTCAACTTTGCTGCGGCCAAGGTCAACTGCCCGACACTGGATCAGTACCACCTGTTCAGCGACGCGGAAGATCCGCGCAGCGCGCCGAATGGCCGCGGCGTGCCGTTCTCTCTGAACACGAAGCTGTTCTCGGATTACGCAGTGAAGTACCGCGTGGCCTATATCCCGGACGGCAAGACCGCCACCTACCACGATGCCAAGGAAGGCGGCAGCATCAGCGGCGCCAACATGGCGATCGATTTCCCGGAAGGGACGATCATTGCCAAGACCTTTGCGTTCGCCGATGAAGGTGCCGGCACCGAGATCCCCATCGAGACACGCCTGCTGATCAAGCGCGTCAGCTCCAAGGGCAAGGCCCGCTGGGTCGGTCTGCCGTACATCTGGGAGACGGTGAACGGCAAGCGCGTGGCCAAGCTCGCGCTGGGCGGCGGCACCGCGTCGGTTTCCTGGAAGACCACGGATGTGGACTCCGGCGTCACCCATACCGGCTCCACGCAGAGCTACCTGATTCCGCACGGCAACCAGTGCCTGAGCTGCCACTCGCAGGAAGACCGCGAGCCCGGCTCGGCACCCATCGGCACCAAGGTGCGCTTCATCAACAAGCCGTTCCAGCCGGAATCCAACTTTGTGCCGCCCGCGCATCCGGTGCTCAACAAGAACCAGATCGCTTACTGGTGCAGTAACGGTTTGATGAGCGGCTGCCCGGCCGACCTGGGGGTTGATCCGAGCACGCAGATTGCAACCAAGCTGGAGCGTGCGCCGGCTTACAACAAGCCGGGTGATGCCGGCTTCCCGGCCAACTCGGCCGAAGACATCGAAGCCCGCGCCCGCGCCTGGCTGGACGTCAACTGCCAGCATTGCCACAACGTCCGTGGCTTCGCCGCCAGCACCGGCCTGTATCTGGATGCGCTGCGCCGTGTTGATACCAGTTACGGCATCTGCAAGCGGCCCACCGCCACCGGGCGTGAAGGCACCGACAACGGCACCCGCTTCCACGACATCAACCCGGGCAACCTGAGCGACTCCATCCTGCCGTTCCGTATCGGCCCGGCAGCCACGACGCCGGCGGCCCGCATGCCGCCGCTGGCGCGCAGTGTGGTGGATGAAGAAGGCTATGCGCTGATCGAGCAGTGGATCCGCGACGTCGTCGTTGCCGACGAGAGCAAGTACCCCGGCTCCACCAGCTGCGGTAGCTAACTCAGGCTTTCAGCAGTCACAAAACGCCGGGCTTAGGCCCGGCGTTTTGTTGTGTGGTGCTGGAGCGACGCTGTGCTCAAACCTGGCGCGGCCCGCCAAGGTGGGTTTGCCGGCAGTGCAGCCGGAGCTGCGTTGGGTGCGAAAGGCTGCGATGCCCTCAGCTGGATGCCCCGGCCAGCCGATCGGCGCTAGCGGGCGTGACTAACGATAAACCCTTGACATCATTGGTGGGCCCTGTGGGACTCGAACCCACAACCAAGGGATTATGAGTCCCCTGCTCTAACCGGTTGAGCTAAAGGCCCTTATAGGTGACGCTCGCCGGGCGCGCATGATAACTGACCGCGGCGGCAGAAGCCTCCCGGTGTGCCTAAAATGGGGCAGATGCGCCGTACGGTGCGGGCCGGGGCTGAAGCGGGTTGAGGAATGTCGGTCAAGACTAAGTTCCTGCTGGTGATGATCGTGGTCAACTGCGCCATTCTGGTCGCGGGGCTGCTGATCGCGCCTTCCCTGGGGACGGATCAGGACATTGAAGGCGGGCTGCGCGGCCGCGCCAACCGCATCGCGATGGCGGTGGTCATGACCGAGGCGCTGATGCAGGTGCACCGCGAGGCCGAGAATGTGGCGCGCGAGGTCACGGCTGGCGGTGACCCGGCGCAGGCGGTGGTGCGCCTGCGGCAGTCGCAGAATGCCCTGATGAATCAGGCGCGTTTCCTTGCCGGCGGCGATGCCGCACGCGCCTATACGCTGCGCGTGCTTCTGGAAGCTGAAACCACGCGCATTGAATCCTTGTTGGCACCGCCGTTGAATGCCGCGAGCGCGCAGGAGCTGGCGGCGGTGGCGGCGCAGCTGGAGTTCCGCGCGGGTCGCGAGTTGTCGGCGTTGATGGAGGACAACAACAGCGAGGGGCTGAGCAACGCCTTGTCCGAGGTGCGCCATCTCAAGGGGCGGCTCGCAGCTGCCGTCAGCGGGGTGGCAGGAGCCTTGGCGCTGTCATTGATCTTGACGGCATTCGCGTATCGCCGGCTGATTCGCCCGCTGGGATCGGTGACCGGCGCGCTCAACGCGGTATTGACCGGGCGCCAGCCCTTGCGGCGGCTTGAAGAAACCCCGGACGAGCTCGGTGACATCGTGCGTGCGATCCACAAGATCCAGGCGCAGGCCGAGCACATCCGCAGAGTGGCGTATGTGGACGCGGGAACGGGGCTGCCCAATCGCAACAGTCTGGATGCGGAGCTGCGCGAGGTGCGCAGGCTGCGGCCGATTGACGGCACGCACGGCCTGATTCTGCTGGGCATCGATACCTACGACAGCGTGCGCAGTGGCTTTGGCTTCCGCATGGCGGAGTGGGTCATGCGCGCGGCGGCGGAGCGATTGCAGGGGCTGGACATGCTGCCGACCCAGGTATTCCGGTTGGAGTCCGGCGTGCTGGCCTTGCTGGTGGACCGTGGCAGCGCGGAGGCAGTGGTTCGCGCGGATCTCAAGCGGGTAGCCGCCGAGGCGATGTCGCGACTGCGTACGCCGGTGGAGGTGGAGGAACACCAGTTCCTGCTGGACACCTCGGCCGGTGCGGCGCTGTTTCCCGACGACGCACGCGACGCCGAGGAGTACGTCAACGTCTGTGTCGATGCGTTACGTCGCGCCGCCAGCGAGGGCTCCGGCCATCTGCGTTTCGGCGAGCGCGGCCACACGCACCGCCTGCGCAAGCATCTGGCGCTGGCCGAGCAGATCCGTGTCGGCATGCGCCAAGGCCAGTTCGTGCCGTACTTCCAGCCCATCGTCGATGTGAGCAGGCGCAAGGTTGTTGGCGCTGAAATTCTCGTGCGCTGGCGCCAGCCCGATGGGCGGGTGGTGCTGCCGGGCGAGTTCATCATGCTGGTGGAGAGTTCCGAACTGATCAGAGACATGACGCGGTCGGTGCTGTCGCAGGCATGCCGAACCGTGCGCAACTGGTCCGACAAGGGCTTCGTGCTGAGCGTGTCGTTCAACCTGTCGGCAAAGCTGCTGTCGCCCGGCATACTCGATATCACGCGGGATGCGCTGCGTGACAGCGGACTGCCGGCAGTGCAGTTGATGGCGGAGGTGACGGAGACTGCGCTGGTCGGCAACCTTGATGACGCCGAACAGGTGTTGAGTGACTTGCGCGGCATCGGCGTGCGTCTGTGCCTGGATGATTTCGGCACGGGCTATTCATCGCTCTCGCACCTTTACCGTTTCGAGATTGACCGCATCAAGATCGACCCGATCATCACGCGCGCTGCAGGGCAGAACGAGCGCGCCGGCGAAATCGTCCGCAGCATGGCGGAGCTGGCCGAGCGCATGGGCATCAGCCTGGTCGCCGAAGGCATCGAGTCGGAAGCGGATCTGGAGCGCATGCATCACCTGGGCTGCAAGCTGCAGCAGGGCTTCGTCTTCAGCCGTGCAATGCCTGAGGATCAGTTCATCGAGTGGTCGCGGCGTTTCGAGGCCGGTGTGCGCGCGGCCTGAGACCGCGCGCTGAAGTTTCGGGCATGAACGGCGATGTTCCGGGTACAGCGGAGTGCGAAGTACGCACTTAGGATGCCGCTCGTTATCGCTCTCGACCCAAGATCATGTTCAGGCTATTCATCACTTTTCAGCTGTGGCTGGACCGGTTCCGCGTTGCGGACTTCCTTGCGCCGCTCCTGATCCGTCTTTATCTGGTGCCGGTGTTCTGGATGGCCGGGATGCAGAAGCTCAATCACTTTGAAGATACCGTGGCGTGGTTCGGAAACCCGGACTGGGGACTGGGCCTGCCGTTTCCTGCGGTGATGGCGTTTCTGGCAACGGCCGCCGAACTCGGTGGCGCGCTGCTGCTCGCCGCCGGTCTGGCGGTGCGCTGGATCAGCGTGCCGCTGATGGTCACGATGCTGGTCGCCATGTTCGCGGTGCACTGGGATCATGGCTGGCTGGCCATCGCCGAGCAGGCCGGGCCGCTGGCCAACGAGCGTACGATGATGGCGGTAGAGCGGCTCGCGGAGGCGAAAGCCATCCTGCGTCAGCATGGAGACTATGACTATTTGACCGAGCACGGCAGCATCGTTGTACTCAACAACGGTATCGAATTCGCCGCAACCTACTTCATTCTGCTGCTGTCCCTGTTTTTCACCGGCGCCGGACGTTGGCTGTCAGTGGATCACTGGCTGCGTCGTCGCTGGATGCCGGCGCGCGCGTCTGCTTGATGGCAATGTGCGTATCTAGTTTCGGGGGTTTGCCCCGAATCACCGTCGCTCCGCAAGGAGCTATCACGTAAGGAGAGACATCGATGATCAAACTCAAGCATAAGCCGCTGGCCCTCGCCCTTGGCGCCGCCTTCGCCATGACCGGCGCCGCAGCGCAGGCATCCGTGTTCCAGGCCGCCGATCTGGGTGCTGGCTACATGGTCGCCGCCGCAGGCGACAAGGCGGCGGAAGCCAAGTGCGGCGAGAAGACTGCTGAAGGCAAGTGTGGTGAGAAGAAGGCCGAGCACAAGTGCGGTGAAGGCAAGTGCGGCGAGAAGAAGGCCGAAGGCAAGTGTGGCGAAGGCAAGTGCGGCGAGAAGAAGGCCGAGCACAAGTGCGGCGAAGGCAAGTGCGGCGAGAAGAAGTAATTCTTCAAGCCCCATCAGGCAATCAGGAAAGGTGGTGCGGACATTTGACCGTGCCACCTCTTCCTGTCTCGATATGAGCGCCGATACTGCGGCGGCCGTACGCGGTGCCGGCCTGGGCCTGCGCCGCGAACTGCTGGAGCCGCTCAATCAGCAGCTTCCGGCGGGCCTCGGCTTTCTGGAGGTGGCGCCCGAGAACTGGATGCGCATCGGCGGTCGGCTGGGGCGAGAGTTCCGCACGCTGACGGAACGCTACGCGTTCAGCACACATGGACTGTCGTTGTCGATCGGCGGCCCGGCACCACTCGATGAGGCTTTTGTCGGTGAGGTCGCTACGTTTCTGGACACGCACGGCATCCGCGATTACACCGAGCATCTCACCTACTGCGGCGACGACGGCCATCTCTACGACCTGATGCCGATCCCGTTTACCGAGGAGGCGGTTGAATACGTGGCGGCGCGCGTGCGCCGCGTGCAGGACATTCTCCAGCGGCGCATTGCGCTGGAGAACGCCAGCTACTACTCGCCGCTGGCAACCGATCTCAGCGAGCTTCAGTTCATCTGCGCAGTACTGGAGCGCGCCGACTGCGATCTGCTGCTGGACGTCAACAACGTCTACGTCAACAGCATCAATCACCGCTATGACGCAGCCGCCTTCATGACGGCGCTGCCAGGCGAGCGCATACGCTACATCCATGTGGCCGGGCACTATGTGGAGGCCGAAGATCTGCGGGTGGATACGCACGGCTCCGAAGTCATTGATCCGGTCTGGAGCCTGCTGTCCCAGGCGTATGAACGCTTCGGTGTGCTGCCGACGCTGCTGGAGCGTGACTTCAATATCCCGCCGTTGCCGGAGCTGATGAAGGAAGTGGACACGATTCGTCGCCTGCAAACCCGGCATCTGCCGCGGCTCGCGCATGTCTGAGACGCGGCCGCGCTTCCAGGTGCTGCAATACGGCCTTGCAGCCCATCTGCGTGATCCCGAACATGCGCCACCGCCGGCTGGTATCGAGGACCGGCGGCTGAAGATCTACCGCGAGCTGTTCTACAACAACGTCGAAGGGTGCCTCGCTTCCGCGTATCCGGTGCTGCGCAGGCTGTCTCCCGATGCAGTGTGGCACGCGCGCGTGCGCGACTTCTACGCGCGTCATGTGTCGCATGCCCCGCAGTTCCATCGTGTTCCTGAAGAATTTCTGCGTTACCTTGAGGACGAGCGCGGCTGCCACCCCGACGACCCCCCGTTCTTGAAGGACCTGGCCCATTACGAGTGGGCGGAGCTGGAGCTCTCCATATCGCCGCTGCTGCTGTCTCCGGAGCTGGCGGACCCCAATGGCGACTGCCTGGAGCATGCGCCTTATCTTTCGCCGCTGGCCTGGACCGTGTCCTACGACTATCCGGTGCATCGCATCGGTCCGGAGTTCCAGCCCCAGGCGCCCGGCGAGCAGCCCACCTATCTGGTCGTCAACCGGGATCGCCAGGATCGCGTGCGCTTCCTCGAGATCAACGCCGTGACCGCGCGCCTGCTGGAGTTGATGCATACCAGCCCCGACGCCGGCGGCCGTCAGCTACTGCTGCAGATCGCCGACGAATTGCAGCATCCGAGGCCGGAGCTCGTGTTGGCGGGCGGTGCTGCGATATTCGACCATCTGCGCGCGCGCGACATCGTCCTGGGCACGCGTCGCAACTGAGGCTGTCGCTACGCTGAACCAGGGGCAGCGAACCCTGGGCGGCAGATGGGGTCTGTTGCTGAGCCCTCTGACTGAATCACCATCTGCCGAGTCCCGCGTAAGGATGCGCAAGCGCCACCGACGTGTACTGAGCCTGTTACTGCCGGTGGTGCTGGCGTGCCTGGCCGCGTGTGCCTCGGCCCCGGCCACACGCCAAGGCGCATGGGAAGCGCAGGCGGCCGTGCAGGACGCCGGTGCAAGCGCTCGGGTCGAGGCGGCGATGCCGTTGCTGGCCGCCGCCGGCGCCCCGGTGCTGGCCAGCGAGCTGTCGTTTGCGGCCATCGAATCCAGGCTGCAGCTCAGATCCGAGTACCGCCTGCTGGCCGGCGACCTGCTGACGCCGACGGCCGCACCGCGCTGGCACAGCGGCCACCCGCCGCAGAGCCTGGGCACGCAAAGCATTGTTCAGGATGTGCAATTTGCGCTGCCGCGGCTGGCGGGATCGCCGCTGCAGGTGGGCCTGCGCTATGAGCAGACCGACCAATGGCTGGCGCAATCCGCCCTGCAGCAGTTGCGGCAACAGCTGGATGTGCGATGGTCGCCTGGGCCGGCGCGGGTGCAGGTGCAATGGAACGCGGAAGGGCTGCCCCGGGATGCCCGCAATGCGTTGGACTGCGCGCTGCGCGGACAGCTGAACGTTCCGGTCGCCGCCGCGGCGCTTGATCTGCAGCTGCGGGGGCGCGACTGTCAGGTAGACGTCACCCATCAGGACGGCCTGCACGCGCAGACCTGGTCCGCCGGCTTGCACTGGAGCGCGGGCGAACACAGCTCTACCGTGCGCCTGCTCAACGTCGATGCCGAGCCGCTGCCACAGGTGATGCAGCGCGACGTCGCCGCCTACGAGTTCGGGTTCGAGCACGCGCGGACGCTGGGCGACTGGGTCGCGCGCGCCGGCGTCGCTTGGCGCGCGCTGGATGCTCCGCCGGCGGTGGCGGGCGATACCTGGGTGGCAGATGCCAGCCTGCGCCGCGAACTGGGGCTGCTGACCTTGGCGGCGCAATGGCAGAACGGTGACCGCTACTGGTTCCTGCCGGGATATTCGCTGCCCACGGACGACCTCTCGCTGAGCCTGGATCTGTCGCGCTGGGCGGCCTTGCGCTGGCCCGGGTTTGCGCCGGCGCTGGCGGTGTCATACCAATGGCAGCGAAGACCGGCTGCCGGTTACGACGACGCCGCCGTGCGCGGGCAGGTGTCACTGCCCTGGCGCTGAGGAGGAGCTGCCGTGTGTGGCTAGTTGCGCGGGTGGTTGCTGAAGAAGGTCCAGATGGCCTCGTTGGCATCCAGGTCATCGCTGCCGGTCCCGCCGCAGACATCGTTGGCGGCAGGCGAGTCCCCATTGCCTGGCCAGATGTGGCCGGCGCCCTCAATCGTGCACAGCCGCACCGTGGCGTTGTCCTGACACAGGCTGTGGACCTCGCAGCGGGCGTCGCCGTTGACATACACCGGCAGTAGCGGTGCCAGCGCGCACCGATTGTTGGCGGCCCAGAAGCCGATGCTGTCGGACGCTGGCGCGCGGGTGCCGCCAGCGCTGCCTGCGCTCACGCCGCCTTCGTACGGGGCGCAACGATCAGCCAGGCCGTGGATGTGGAGCACCGGCACGGGGCGGGTGGGCTGGCACGCAAACACCTCGGCGGGTGGGGAGGCGTCCAGATCGCGATTCATCATCACCGCCGCGTTCGGGGCAATCGCGGCGATGCGCTCGGAGAGCTCGCAGGCCAGGCGATACACCATCATGCCGCCGTTGGAGTGGCCAGTGGCAAACACCCGATTTTCATCCACCGGGAACAGCGCTTCGGCGTCGTCGAGCATGGCGCTGATCACGGCCACATGATCGATGCCGAGCGTCGTCGAAGGGGCGCAGCAGGTGCCGGCGTTCCAGGACTGGAAGCTGCCGTTGGGCGTCAGCAAGGCGAAGCCCCTGGCCGCAGCCGTAGTGCGAAGACGGGTAAAGCGATCGTGATTGGGCGCATCGGTGCCCCCGCCGTGCAACGACAGCACCAGCGGCACCGATCCGGCGTCGATGGCGGATCCGGGGACATACAGCAAATAGCTGTGCGCGCGGCCGCCCACCTGCACCGAGCGCTGGAGGCTGACGTCGCCAGTCGTGGGGTCGGGATCCGGGCTGGGGCTCTGCCCGTTGCCGCCACCGCCGCCGCCGCCGCAGGCGACCAGAAGCAGGGTGATGCACAGCGCAACAAATCGACGGCAAGGCGGGGGGGCCATGGCCAGTCCTTCTCGGGGCGATCTCCGCAGTGTACGCCGGTAGGGGCTGCGCCACCGCGAGTCCGGGGCGGCATCCGGTAGAATGCGCGCCCCCGGAGGTTTTCATGAGTGTTCTCGCTGAGCGGGCCGCGCTGCGTCGCACGTTCGCCATTATTTCGCATCCTGACGCTGGCAAGACCACGCTGACCGAGAAGCTGTTGCTGTTCGGTGGCGCGATTCAGCTGGCGGGCACGGTCAAGGGTCGCAAGGCCACCCGACACGCGACCTCCGACTGGATGGCGCTGGAACAGCAGC
This sequence comes from Solimonas sp., assembly GCA_041612095.1. GTDB lineage: Bacteria > Pseudomonadota > Gammaproteobacteria > Nevskiales > Nevskiaceae > Solimonas. The sequence goes on from JBFJJW010000044.1 coordinate 10,616, forward strand.
GCGGCATCTCGATCACCACGTCGGTGATGCAGTTCCCGTACAACGGCAAGATCGTCAACTTGCTGGACACCCCGGGGCACGAGGACTTTTCCGAGGACACCTACCGCACACTGACCGCGGTGGACAGCGCGTTGATGGTGATCGACGCCGCCAAGGGCGTAGAGAACCGCACCATCAAGCTGATGGAGGTCTGCCGCCTCCGCGATACGCCGATCGTGACCTTCGTCAACAAGCTGGATCGCGAAGGACGACCGCCGCTGGAACTGCTCGATGAGGTCGAGAAGGTTCTGGGCCTGCAATGCACGCCCATCACCTGGCCGCTGGGGATGGGCCGGGACTTCAAGGGCGTCTATCACCTGCTGGAAGATCGGTTCTACCTGTACTCGGGCGACAAGCATCGGGTCTCAGAGATCGAGACGCTGGATGGCTTGCTGACGCCCGGGCTGGAGGAGCGCTTCGGCCGCGTCTATCGCCAGCTGCGCGACGAGATCGAACTGCTGCAGATGGCCGGCACCGAGTTCGATCTGGAGCAGTACCGTGCCGCCAAGCTGACGCCGGTGTTCTTTGGTGCCGCGATCAACAACTTTGGCGTACGTGAATTGCTCAACGGCTTCACCGAGTGGGCGCCACCGCCGCAGCCGCGCATCGCCCAGTTTCGCGAGCAACCGCATGAAGTCTTTCCTGAGCATGAAAAGTTCAGCGGCTTCGTGTTCAAGATCCAGGCCAATATGGACCCCAGACACCGCGATCGCGTGGCGTTTCTGCGCGTCTGCTCCGGCGTCTATCGCAAGGGCATGGCCCTGCACAGCGTGCGCCTGAATGGCCCCGTGCGGGTTTCAAACGCGCTGGTGTTCATGGCCGACGACCGCGAATCGGTGGAGGAGGCCTATCCCGGCGACATCATCGGCCTGCACAACCACGGCACGATCTCGATCGGCGACTCGTTCTCCGAAGGTGAAGCGCTGCGCTTCACCGGCATCCCCAACTTCGCGCCGGACCTGTTCCGTCGCGTCATCCTCAAGGATCCGCTCAAAGCCAAGCAGCTCAACAAGGGTCTGGACCAGCTGTCGGAGGAGGGTGCGACGCAGGTATACCGACCGATCACCAACAACGACATCGTGCTGGGCGCAGTCGGCGTGCTGCAGTTTGAAGTCGTGCAGTACCGACTCAAGGACGAGTACGGCGTCGACTGCGTATTTGAACCGGTGCAGGTCCACACTGCGCGATGGGTGGACTGTGACGATGCCCGCAAGTTCGCTGAGTTCCGCGAGAAGAACGATACCCGACTGGCGATGGACCACTACGGGCAGCTGGTCTATCTCGCCTCCAGCAACGTCAATCTGAACATGGCGCAGGAGCGCAACCCCGAGATCCGCTTCCTGGAAACACGTGAACACGGCATCACCTGAGGACGCATCCGCGCTGCCACCGCGCCATGATCCTTACGCGGCACTGCGTTACCCGGAGTTTGTGTGTCTGATCACCGGAAGCTTTCTGCTGACCTGCGCCCTGCTGATTCAGCAGGTGGCGCTGGCCTACGAGATCTACCTGGTAACCCGTGACCCGCTGTCGTTGGGCCTTATCGGCCTAGCGGAGGCGGTCCCGTTCATCACGCTCGCGCTGTTTGGCGGTCACGTGGCGGACCGTTACGAGAAGCGACGCATACTGCGGCTCGCCATCGCCGCCATGATGCTGGCCTCGGTGGTGCTGGCGCTGATTTCATGGGCGCCGCTGCGCAGCGCTCTGACGCAGACCGCATGGCTGGTCACCGTATACGTGCTGATCGGGGTGTTGGGATTCGCGCGTGGATTCTATGCGCCGGCGATGTCGTCGCTGAGACCCTTTCTGATTCCGCGCGCGATCTACGGCAATGGCGCCACGTGGAGCGGAACGTTCTGGCAGGCAGGCGCCATTCTGGGCCCCATGGCCGGAGGTATCGCCTACGCGCTGCTCGGCCTGGTCGGAGCGCTGGCGGTGGTGGTCGGCCTGCTGCTGCTGGTGCAGGTCATGTTGCGGTTCGTGCAGCCTCGGCCGGTGTCACCGAGCACGGAACCGCAGGAGGACATCTGGGCCAGCCTGCGCGGGGGGCTGAGGTATGTGCGACGCACGCCGATCATCCTGCACGCCCTGTCACTGGACATGCTCACGGTGCTGTTTGGCGGCGTGATTGCCATCCTGCCGGTGTTCGCTGAAGACATTCTGCAGGTCGGCCCGGAAGGACTGGGGCTGCTGCGAGCCGCGCCAGCAATCGGCGCCTTGCTGACGATCCTCGCCTGCGCCTGGTGGCCACCGCTGCGACATGCCTGGCGCAATATGCTGCTCGCGGTTTTGGGTTTTGGCGTGGCAACCTTGGTGTTTGCCGTTTCCGAACACCTGTGGCTGTCGCTGCTTGCCCTGTTCCTGACGGGCGCCTTCGACAGCGTCAGCGTCGTGATCCGCAACACCATTCTGCAGGTCATGCCGCCTGATCACCTGCGCGGCCGGGTTCAGGCGGTCAACAGCATCTTCATCTCCACGTCCAACGAGATCGGCGCCTTCGAGTCGGGCCTGGCCGCGCGCCTGATGGGCACGGTGCCCTCGGTCATCTTTGGTGGCGCGGTGACGGTAATGGTGGTGGCCGAAACCTGGCGTCGCACCAGGGCGCTGCTGACGGTCAAGCTGGACTAACCCGGCGGTGTGTAGAGCCCGGGGTTGATGTCGGGCCGGTCCTCGCCGCGCCGACCGTGCTTCTTCTTCCAAGGATCCGGCAGGTCCGCGTATTTCTCGCGCATCTCCGGCGGCCAGAGACCGCGACAGTCCAAGGTCTCGCCAGCGCGTCGCCGATGCTCGCAGTCGCGAAACGCACGCTGTGCTTCCTCCGGCAGTGCGCGAAAGTCCTTGCGCAGGCCGCGCAGCCGCTCGCGTTGTTCCGGCGACAGATCATGCAATAGGTTTGCCCGTTCGCGCAGTGCGCGACGCTCCTTGGGAGACATCGCCTTCCAGCGATCCATGCGAGCCTTGGCCTCGGCGCGCTCGGCATCGCTCATCTTCGACCAGCGCTCAGCGCCATGCAGCATTCTTTGCTGCTGCCCGGGTGGGAGCCGATCCCACTTCGGCTGAACCTTCTGCAGCAGCGCCTGCTGCTCGGCTGTGAGCTGGTTCCATGGAATCGGCTCCTGCGCAGCGGCAGCGCCCGCGAACAGGCCCAGAGACAGAGCCGAGATCAGTAGAGTCAAACGTATAGCGCGCATGGAATCTCTCGTAAGGGGACGGTCAGCCAGCATCGCCGTCATCGGCCAGCCATTCATACAGCTCGAGCTCCTCGTACATGCCCGGTGTGGCGGTACTCAGTGCCAACCATTCCAGACTGTCCTCGTCCAGAGGCTGCGTCGCAGCGTCGGTGCCGACCGGACGCAGCGACAGGCTGACGGCAGCGACCAGCACCGCGGTGGCGGCAGCGCCAGCCCACAGCGGCAGAGCGCTACGGCGAGCGGGTGTCGCCAGCGCACGACGCCGGGCGGCGGCAAGGCGGGCCTGGGTGACGGCATCCAGCGGTGCGCGATCCAGCGTGCTGCGGAATCGTGCAGCCACGCGGCGCTGGTCTGGAGAGAGTTCGGAATCGTGTTCGGCGTGCATCAGACGTGTTCCTCCAACTGACTGCGCAGAGCACTCAGTGCTCGCGACAGATGGGTTTTTACGCTGCCGGCGCTACAGCGCATCGCGGCAGCCGTGTCCGCCACATCAAGTCCTTCCCAGACCCGGAGCATGACGACCTGGCGCTGGCGCAGTGACAGGCCTTGCATGGCGGCGGTCAGGTCGGCCATGGCTTCACCTTGCTGCGCGCTACGCGCCGGGTCGGGGCCGGGATCGGGTATGGCATCCAGCACCGCGGCGTCACTTTCCAGCCACCCGAACCAACGCTGCTGACGCCGACGTTTGCGGTGGAACTGCAGTATCGAGGTATTGAGAATGCGATAGAACAGTGGCGCCCATTCACTCGACGGCCGTTGCCCATAGCGCCGGGCCAGTTCCAGCATCGCATCCTGCACCAGATCGAGCGCATCATCGCGGCTGTTGGTGGAGAACTCGGCAGTGCGCAGCGCACGATGCTCCACCGACGCGAGGAATGCATCCATGCTTGCGCACGCGGCATCGGAGTTCGCCATCAGCTCAGATGCGTGTTTCTGCCAGGGCTACGCTCCCGGGCTCGCCCGCTGTGGTCGCCAGGCTGGCCAGAAGGAGGCTCGAGGCGATCGCCCTGGACGTGCGCCTGCGCGCGGCCGCTTGAAGGTTGTGCCACTGTCGGTGAGGTCAGGTGCAGGTGTGCATTCATGCCGAATCTCCGGTCGGGGCATAGCCTCCCTACCTGTAAGTGCCGGCCGGCGCCTGCGGTTGACGCACGGCGGGATTAAACCTTCAGTTGCACCCAGCCGCGGGCCTGCCATGCGCGCACGAAGATCAGGGTTTGCAGGACGCGGTAACTGCCCATCGCGACCCAGATCCACAGCAAGCCGAAGCCGTACACCGGCCCAAGCAGCCAGGCCGCCGGCAGGAACAGGCCCCACTGCAGACCGGTCGCTACCACCATCACCAGCCGCGCAGCGCCGACACCGAGCAGTGCCTGCATCAGGATCAGGCCCAGGCCATCGAGCAAGATGGTGGCGCCTATCAGCTGCAGTGGCAGGTGTCCGAGGGCGATCAGGCCGGGTTCACGCAGGAACAGGCCGAGCAGCGGGTCCGGCAGCAGCAGCATCAGCAGGGCCAAGGGGATGAAGATCGATAGTCCGACTCGATAGACGTCCCAGGCCCAGCGATGGGCATCGTCGGGTTCGCCACGGCCCATGGCCTGCGCGCTGAGGGTCGCAGCGGCGATCCCGAGTGCGATGCCGGGGAGTACCGCGCTGAGGGTAATCGTCACCAGCACGTTGGCGACCGCCAGCTCCGCGGTGCCGACCTTGCCCACGATCCAGAACAGTGCGGCAAAGCCCGAAGAGAACAGCAGGTTCTGGACCGAGGAGGGCAGCCCCAGCTTCAGCAGGCTGCGAAACTGGGTGGGCGTCGGGCGGCGGGTGAACAGGCCTTGATCGCGCGCATGGCGCAGGCCCAGGAACACATAGGCAGCAGTGCCGACGACAATGGCCAGTGTCGTGCCGAGCCCGGCGCCCGCAGTGCCCATGCGCGGCAGGCCGAACAGGCCGTGTATCAGCGAGTAGCTGAACACCACGTTCAACGCGTGCATCAGCAGCAAGGTCTGCAGGTAGTACCGCGCCAGCTTCACGGCGCTCCAGTAACCGCGGAACGAGAAATTGATGCCGACCGCGGCAATCGCCACCAGCCGCCATTGCAAGTAGGGCACGCCTTCGCGCACCACGTCTGGATCGTCGTTGAGCGCGGCGAAGATTGCGGGCGCCAGCAATACCAGCAGCACGGTCAGCGGGATGCCAATCGCCAGCGAGAGCATGATGCCGCCATTGAGCGGTGCGCCCGCTTCCTGCGGCCGTCCCTCGCCGATGCGGCGCGCGGCAATGGCCTGTACCGCCGGCGAGAATCCGGTGATGAAGGCGACCGCCATGAAGTTCAGGAAATTGGCGAGGCCGGTGGCCGCGAGTGCCGCAGGCCCCAGGCCGCCCACCATCCAGGCGTCCACAAGGTTGAGCAGGTTCTGCGAGGCCATGCCGCCGAGTATCGGCAGCGCCAGCAACCAGACCTCGCGGGAGCGGTGAGTGTGCAGAGCGTGTCCCAACCTACTTCTGCTGTGCCGTATTGACGATGGCCGCTGCCAGAGAGAACGGCTGATCACCCAGCATCTGCTGTAGCTGGGATGGCAGGTGGCGCTTGTCCATCTGCAGCACGGAAACCTGGGCGAAGCCGTCGGCCGCTTCGCCCGCCCAGCTTTCCGCGACCGGCTGGTCGCCGGCGCGGCGCGGCTGTATGCCCAGCGCCGCCAGTCGCTGCGACTGCGGCAACAGGTCGTGTGCGCCGGCGTCCAGCGAAGCGCTGGAGGTCTGCACTTCGATCCAGGTATTGAGGTCCAGCCGCAGCAGGGGCTCCATTAGCCGGCCGATCAGGGGTGTGGCAAGTGCGCGTTGCGCACTGCGCTGCACCAGCTGACCGGCGCGCACCGCGAGCGGCGGCGGCTGACCCGGGTGGGGCAGGGCAGCGCGCTCGGGCACGGCGCGTAGCGCTGGCCTCAGCGCCGAGGCGAAGTTGGTCTGGATGTGCGCGCGCAGCCTGACACGCTCGCCATCGGCCTGCGGCTCGCTGACCATCTGCAGCTGGACGCGCCACAGCGGAGCCGACCCGTTGCCGAGCGGCAGCGCTGCCTCGAAGGCAAAGGTTTCCGTGCCCGAGACAGCCGGCGACGGTGCCGTCGCCAGCGAGCCAATACGATTCTTCAGGCGCTTTAAGATGCCCATACACGCTGATCGAGCTACAAACGATGCGCGCATCATATCGCTTCACCGTCCACGGCCGGGTGCAGGGCGTCTACTTTCGCCAGTCAACCTGCGAGCAGGCGCGGCGCCTGCAACTGGACGGCTGGGTCATGAATCGTGCCGATGGCGCCGTTGAAGGGTTGGCCTGCGGCTCACCGGAGGCGCTGGCCCAGCTGCACCAGTGGCTGCAGCGGGGGCCGGAGTTGGCGCGCGTGGACGCGGTGGAGTGGGGCGCCGACGCGCAATCCCCGGAGCCCGGCTTCTCGGTACGCCGCAGCTAAACGAAAACGGCCCGCACAAGGCGGGCCGTTCTGTGCTGCGGCGAGCGGTTACTCCTTGGCGCCGTCGCCCTTCTCCACCGAGATCAGCTCGACTTCGAAGATCAGGGTTTCGTTGGGGCCGATCTTGACGCCAGCGCCGCGCTCGCCATAGGCCAGCGCCGCCGGAATCACGAAGCGGTACTTGGAGCCCGGCGTCATCAGCTGCACGCCCTCGGTCCAGCCCGGGATCACGTTCGC
>JBFJJW010000045.1:0-17508 GCA_041612095.1 Solimonas sp.
CGCCCGATCACAGCCCGCGAGCCCACTTGAACTCGCTGCACGAATCCTATCGCCGACCTCTGTTCCCGCGCGGGCCGGGCCTGGGTTTCCGGACGTTTCTGCTGGCGATGCTCGCGCTGGCGATGATCTTCCATGACGGGCGCACCGACAATCTGCGGCCGCTGCGCGAAAGCATCGACGTCGCACTCAGTCCCATCGTCTGGATTGCCGCGCTCCCCACGCGCCTGCTGTACGCCGCCGGCGACATCAATCTGCGCGAGAGTCTGGAAGCCGAGAACCGTCGGCTCAAGGATGCACAGCTGGCGCTGAACGTGCGCCTGCAGCGTCTGGAGGCGCTGGAAGCGGAGAATCGCCGGCTGCGTGAACTGCTGGCCTCAGCGGCACGGCTCGAAGACCAGGTCCTGATCGCCGAGATCACCGCGATCAACCAGGACCCTTATCGGCACCAGATCACGCTCAACAAGGGCGCGCGCGACGGCATCTATCGCGGGCAGGCCCTGGTCGACGCGCACGGCATCATGGGGCAGATCGTCGAGATTTCGCCGTATGCGTCCAAGGCGCTGCTGATTACCGACCCCAATCACGGCATACCGATCGAAGTGAACCGCACCGGGCTGCAGACCATCGCCGTCGGTCGCGGCGACGAACGTGGACTGCGCCTGCCGTTCCTGCCCAGCAACGCGGATATCAAGGTCGGCGACCTGCTGGTTTCGTCGTCGCTCGGCGGACGCTTTCCGCCGGGCTATCCGGTCGGCGAGGTCTACGAGGTCAAACACGTGGCCGGCGAGCACTTCATGGAAGCCTATGCGCATCCGAAGGCCCGCCTGAATCAGGGACGGCAGGCCCTGCTGGTCTGGAGCGAAAGCTATCCGGTGTCCGGCGGCACCAACGGCTCGGTCGAACCGGGGGCTGATGAGGCCGGCAGTCCTGAACCCGACCCCACGGCTACCGTGCCGCCGGCGTCCGGGGTACCGGTGACAACGCCATGAGCCTGCGCAACGTCTATCTCGGCTTTCTGCTGAGCCTGGTGATGGCGCTGATCCTGCAGCTGATCCGTCTGCCGGAGTGGCTGGCCGCCGCGCGACCGATCTGGGTGGCGCTTTTCCTGGCCTACTGGGCCCTGCGCGAGCCGCGCATCTCGACCTTGTTCAGCGGCTTCGTGGCGGGCCTGGCGCTGGATGTGCTATTCGGCTCGGCGCTAGGCCAGCACGCGCTGGGCATGGTGATCGTCGTCTATCTGGTCGAGCGCCTGCGCAGCATCTTCGTGCTGTTCCCGCTGTGGCAGGCGACTTTCGCCTTGATCCCGGTGTGGGCGGCTTACTGTTTCCTGATGTTCTGGATCGACGGCGCCACCCAGCACCAGGCCAATCCCTGGCTGCGCTGGCTGCCGGTGCTGTCGACGACGCTGTTCTGGCCGCTGGTGTTCAGCATCATGGAGCTGCTGCGACAGCATCCGGAAGACGAATGAGCGCTCGGTAGACCATGTGGATCGCGACCCGCAGGCGGCGTCAGGCACTGAAGAACGTTCGCGACGAGAAGAGCGCGTTCATGCGCCGCGCCGCGGTAGCCGTCGTGTTTGTCCTGCTGTGCTCGGTCGTGCTGGTTGCGCGCATGGTCAAACTGCAGGTCATCGAGCACGACCAGCTCTCCACGCGCGCCGACGAGAATCGCATGCGCGTCGTGCCGGTGGCGCCGGTACGCGGCCTGATCTATGACCGCCACGGCGTGGTCCTGGCGCAGAACAAGCCGGCGTTCGTGCTGGAGGTAACGCCGGAGCTGAACCCCGACCTCGACGCCTTGCTGGAGCGGCTGGACGACATCGTCGAGCTCACAGAGGCCGACATCGCGCGCTTCAAGGATCGCGTGCGCAAGACCCCGCGCTACCGCGGCGTGCCGCTGCGCTCCAACCTGTCGATGGAAGAAGTGGCGCGCTACGAGATCAACCGCCACGATTTTCGCGGCGTGGAAGTGACGGCCGGACTCACACGCAACTACCCGCTGGGCGCCAGCGCCGCGCATGTGATCGGCTATGTCGGCGGCATCACCGAAGATGAGCTGTCAAAGGCCACTGACGACCGTCAGTACCAGGGGCTCTCGCAGATCGGCAAGATCGGCGTGGAGAAAAGCCAGGAGGACCCGCTGCGCGGTGCGTCAGGGGCCAAGATCATCGAGGCCAATGCCTTTGGCCGCCCGCTGCGCGAACTCGACTATCAGCGCGGATATCCAGGGCGCAATCTGTATCTCTCGATCGACGCGGCGGTGCAGCTGGTGGCTGAGCAGGCCCTGGGCGATCTGGACGGCGCCGTGGTTGCGCTGGACCCCAGCAATGGCGAAGTCATCGCACTGGTCAGCAAACCCGGCTTCGAACCGCACCTGTTCGTCGAGGGCGTGGACAGCAAGACCTACAACGCCCTGCTGACCGACCCCCACCGCCCGCTGTTCAACCGCGCGCTACAGGGCACCTATCCGCCGGGCTCGACCATTAAACCCGCCATGGCGATCGCCGGCCTCGAGTACGGCGTGGTGGACCCGGAGCATACGGAATACTGCAGCGGCGGCATGTCGCTGCCGGGCTCGTCGCGTCGCTACCGATGCTGGAAACGCACAGGTCACGGGCCGATGAACATGCTGGCGGGCGTCATGAAGTCCTGCGACGTCTACTTCTACCAGCTGGGCCTCAATCTCGGCGTGGATCGCATGCACGCTTCAATGACCGGCCTTGGCCTTGGGCATCGCACCGGCGTCGACTTGCCACTGGAGAAGGAGGGGCTCTATCCCTCGCGCGAGTGGAAGCAACGCGTGCGCCATGAAAACTGGTATCCGGGCGAGACCCTGAACATCGCCATCGGCCAGGGCTTCACGCTGACCACGCCGATGCAGCTGGCACAGATGACCGCGCGCATCGCCATGCGCGGAGGCGGCTTCGAACCGCATGTACTGAAGGCCACCGAAGACGCCATCACCAAGGAACGCGTTGATTTCCAACCGGTCGAACTGCCGCACATCGAGCTCAAGGACAATCGCAACTGGCAGACGGTGATCGAAGCGATGGAACAGGTTACGCATTCACCCGGCGGCACCGCCTACCGCATCGGCAAGGACGCGCCCTACCGGATCGCATCCAAGACCGGCACCGCGCAGGTCGCGGGCATGCGCCAGGACGAAAAAGTGGCCCGCAGCCTCGAAGACACGCCGCCACATTTGCGTGATCACGCACTGTTCATTGCGTTTGCGCCGGCAGAAGCACCGCGCATTGCAGTTGCAGTCATTGCAGAACACGCCGGGCACGGCGGCTCTGCGGCCTCGCCCATCGCACGACAGGTCATGGATCAGTTTCTGCTCGGCGAAGTGCGCTACCTGCGGCCCGAGGCACCGGCCGCGGCTGCAGAAGCTGCGCCGGCCACAGCCGGCGTCACCGACGCGGAACCGGCGGAGGGTCAGGAATGATCGCCGAAGTCTTGCATAGCGCCCGCCGCAACCGTCCCGGCAAGCCCGAGTCCGGATGGGGCGACTGGCTGGAGGCTTGGCATATCGATCTCTGGCTGCTGGTGCTGCTGCTTGCGGTCATTGCCGTCGGCATCTTCGTGCAGTATTCGGCCTCCGGACACTCGGTGGATGCAATATGGAGCCAGGTGCAGCGCGTGGGCCTTGGCCTGTGCGTCATGGTCGCCATTGCACAGGCTCCACCGGATACCTACCGCGCCGCGGCGCCCTGGCTGTATCTGCTCACCCTGATCCTGCTGCTGCTGGTCATCCTGCTGGGCGATGCGGCCAAAGGCGCACAGCGCTGGCTGGACCTGGGCATTATCCGCTTCCAGCCGTCGGAGCTGATGAAGCTCGCCATGCCGATGACGGTGGCCGCGTTTCTGCACTTCCGCCGGCTGCCACCCAGTCTGTTCACCATCCTCATCACCCTGCTGCTGATCGGCCTGCCGGCCGGCCTGATCATGAAGCAGCCGGACCTCGGCACCGCGATGCTGGTGGTCGCAGCCGGCGGCTTCGCGCTGTTCTTCTCCGGCCTGCAATGGCGCTGGATCTTCATCACGCTGGCCAGCATCGCAGCGCTGGCGCCGATCCTGTGGGAGCGCCTGCACGACTATCAGCGCAATCGGATCCTGACGCTGCTGAATCCCGAGAGCGATCCGCTGGGCACCGGCTATCACATTGCCCAGTCGAAGATCGCGATCGGCTCCGGCGGCGTTTTCGGCAAGGGCTGGCTCAACGGCACCCAGGCCCATCTGGACTTTCTGCCCGAAGCGCACACCGATTTCATCTTTGCCGTATTCAGCGAGGAGCTGGGGCTGCTGGGCTTCCTGCTGCTGCTGGTGTTGTACCTGGCGATCGTTGGACGCTGCCTGTGGATCGCGCTGCGCGCACAGGACACCTTCCAGCGCCTGCTGTCCGGCAGTCTGGCGCTGGTGTTCTTCATCTACGTGTTCATCAACATGGGCATGGTGATCGGCCTGCTTCCGGTCGTGGGCGTACCGCTGCCGCTGGTAAGTTACGGCGGCACCTCGGCGGTGTCACTGCTGGCCAGCTTCGGTATGCTGATGTCCATACACACTCATCGGAAACTGCTCGCGAATTAATGCGCCTCCGCTCGCTCCTCCTGCTACCGCTGCTGGCCCTGCCCTTTGTCGTTGGCGCCGATTACAGCCAACACCCCCGAGTCCCGGCCCTGCTGGAGCAGCTGCGCACGGAGTACGGCTTCACCACCGCCGAGCTGGCGCAGGTACGCGCGGCGCTGAAGCAGGCTGAACAACTGCCGCAGCTGGTGCGGCAGGAACAGAAGGCCCCCGAAAAGACGGAGACCTGGACGCAATACGCGCGCCGTATCGACCAGGGTCGCATCGAAGGCGGCGCCGCCTTGCTGCGCGACAACGCCGAACTGTTCGCCCGCGCCGAGAGCGAGTTCGGAGTGCCGGGCGCGGTGATCGCAGCGGTACTGGGCATTGAAACCCGTTACGGGCGCATAACCGGCTCGGTGCGGGTACTCGACGCGCTCAGCACCCAGGGCTTCGATCACCCTACCCGCAGCGCATTCTTCTTCAGCGAACTCACGGAATTCTTCGTGATGTGCCGCGAGTTCGGATTTGCCCCCGACACGCTCAAGGGATCTTACGCCGGCGCCATGGGCGCGGCGCAGTTCATGCCCAGCAATTATCGGCGGCTGGCGCTGGATTACGACAAGGACGGCCATCGGGATCTGTGGACCCTGGCCGACGCGGTGGGATCGATCGGTCATTACTTCCAGCGTTATCGGCCGGATCTCGCCTGGCACCGGGGCGAACCGCTGGCAGTACCCGCAGAACTGACGGTCGCTGTTGCACCGACCGCCGAATACAACCGCCGCGACGTGTTCTACCGCGTCGGTGACCTGGTCGCTGCCGGTCTCAAACCCGCGGTGGAACTCCCGGCGCTGACCCCGGTCGGACTGATACAGCTGCCGCTGGACAACGGCGGCAGCGAGTACTGGCTGGGCCTGCCGAACTTCTACGCCGTGATGACCTACAACCCCCGCATTTTCTACGCCATGGCGGTCACGCAACTGGCTGCGCAGATCGAGGCTGCCGCGGCGTTGAGCACGGTCGACGAGTCGCGACCTTGAGCTTCAAATGCGGTGCTGCATTGTTGATGGTGCTGGCACTTACGGCGTGCTCCACTACGGCGCCACGCTCCGATACCCCTCCCCCTCGCGATCGCCCGAAGGTCGTTCCGTTTTCGCAGCAACGCGACGCACCGCCCCACCAGGACGAGATTCCACCTGACCTGGAGCAGATTCCGGACGCAGTACCGCGCCACGAACCGCGCAGCCGCTCCGGCAACGCCCCTGTCTACGAAGTGTTTGGCAAGACCTATCGCGTCATGGACACCGCCGACGATTTCCGCGAGCGCGGCTCGGCTTCGTGGTACGCCAAGAAATTCCACGGGCGCACCACGGCCAGTGGCGAGCGCTATGACATGTTCGCGATGACCGCAGCGCACAAGTCGCTGCCGCTGCCTTGCTACGTGCGGGTCACTCACCTCGAGAACGGCCGCAGTGTGGTCGTCAAGGTCAACGACCGCGGCCCGTTTCATCCCGGCCGCATCATTGATCTGTCTTACGCGGCCGCCGCCAAGCTCGACATCATCCACTCTGGCCACGGCCCGGTAGAGATCGAGGTGGTCACACCGGAAAGTGCCGCGCCACCGCCCCCGCATGGCTTACAGGGCTGGTTGCAGCTCGGCGTCTACGACGACGCCATCAATGCGGTGGCGCTGCGTGAAGACCTCAAGCGGCACGGTATCGGCGCCATCCAGATTCTGGTCGGCGAGGAGGATGGCGAGCCCATCCATCGCGTGGTCATGGGCCCCTACGTCAATGCCGAAGAAGCGCGACCGGCGCGAAAGCGGCTGGAGCAAGAGGGCTTTTCGGCCACCTGGCTCGATCCCTGAGGTCGGGTTCCGGAGCCATCGGGTTTACAATTCTCCGCTTCTACGTCACGACTCAACCACCCGCCAAGATGAAATCTCTCGTTTCCGCGCTGATCCTCGCCCTCGTACCGCTGTCGACCCTGGCCAGCGTGCCCTCCCCGCCAGACGTGCCGGCGCGCAGCTATGTGCTGTTCGACTTTCACAGCGGCCAGGTGCTCGCCGAGCGTGATGCGCAGATGCGCGCCGAACCGGCCAGCATCACCAAGGTGATGACCGACTACATCGCGTTTGACGAATTGAAGAGTGGCCGCATCTCGCTGGATGACCAGGTCCTGATCAGCGAAAAGGCTTGGCGCACGGAAGGTTCGCGCACCTTTGTCGAGGTCGGCACGCGCGTCCGTCTGGAAGATCTGGTGCGCGGCAGCATCATCCAGTCCGGGAACGATGCGACGGTAGCCATCGCCGAGCATATCGCCGGGGACGAGTCGGTATTCGCCGAGCTGATGAACCGGCATGCGCAGCGTCTGGGCATGCAGAACACGCATTACGCCAATGCCACCGGGCTACCACACCCCGAGTTGTATACGACTGCCTACGACATCGCACTGCTGGCGCAGGCGCTGATCCGCGACTTTCCAGAAGGCTACAAGCTGTTCAGCGAGCGCGAGTTCACCTTTGGCACGCGCGGCGAGATTCGTCAGGGCAACCGCAATCTGCTGCTGGACCTCGACCCTACGGCCGACGGCATCAAGACCGGCCATACCGACTCTGCCGGATACTGCCTGGCTGGCTCCTCGATCCGCGACGGCCGCCGCCTGATTGCCGTGGTCATGGGCACCAGCGGCACTCGCGAGCGTGCGCAAGCCACCAAGGCGTTGCTGGACTACGGTTTCCGGTTCTTCGAAACCACGCAATTGTTCGGGCCCGGCAAGCCGGTGCAGACCGCACGCGTCTGGAAGGGCCTGACCGACACCCTCGACGTCGGCACCCTGGAACCGGTGGCGTTCTCGCTGCCGCGCGGCGATGGCCAGCAGCTGCAGGTCGAGGCGACGCTGGACCCCTTGCTGATCGCACCGATCCAGAAGGGCCAGACCGTCGGCTCGGTGTCGGTGACGGCAGCCGGGCAGACGGCCCGCACGCTGCCGCTGGTGGCGCTGGATGATATCCCCGCCGGTAGCTGGTGGCGCCGACTGATCGACACCATCCGGCTGTGGTTCGCTTGAACCTCCGGAATCGGGATGAAGCCGGCGCTGCGCGAACTCGGACTGCGTGACTACAGCGAGGTTCTGACCGAGCAGCGCGCCTTCACCGATGCGCGGGATGCTCAGACCGCCGACGAGCTGTGGTTTCTGCAGCACCCGGCCGTGTTCACGCAAGGTCAGGCCGGCAAGCCCGAGCATCTGCTGCTACCCGGCGCCATTCCTGTGGTGCAGTCGGACCGCGGCGGTCAGGTCACCTACCACGGCCCCGGCCAGCTGGTGGTCTACTTTCTGGTGGACCTGCATCGCCGCGGCTATGGCATACGCTCATTGGTGACGCGCATCGAGCAATCCATGGTGGAGCTGCTCGCGGACTACGGGATCAGCGCCTACGCAGATCCCGCTGCGCCGGGGGTTTATGTGGATGGCGCCGGCGGCATGCCCGGGCGCGCCAAGATCGGCTCTCTGGGTCTGCGGGTGCGGCGCGGCTGCAGCTATCATGGGCTGTCGCTGAATGTCGGCATGGATCTGCAGCCGTTCTCGAGGATCAATCCCTGCGGGTACCAGGGACTGCGCATGACCCAGATCAGCGAACTCGGCGGGCCCGACACCGTGGCCCCGGTTGCCGCCGCATTGCAGCCCATCCTGCTGCGGCAGCTCGGCTATTCGGCTTGACGCGTCCACTGTCGGCTACAATCCGTAGATACCAATAAGGGGCTCCCCCCACCCGTTCCGGTTACTCATGCCTTCTGCCTCCAACGATTCTGACATGCTGGTCCGCGTACGCGGCGTGCATTTTGGTCACGGCGCCCGCAAGATCTACGAAGGCGTGGATGTGGACATTCCGCGTGGCAAGGTCACGGCCATCATGGGGCCGTCGGGCACCGGCAAGACCACGCTGCTGCGCATCATCGGCGGGCAGTGGCGCCCCCAGCAGGGCACCGTCGAGTTCGACGGCGTCGATGTTCACAAGGCGACGCAGACCAAGCTGTATGCCATGCGCAAGCACATGGGCCTGCTGTTCCAGAATGGCGGGCTGCTGACCGATCTCAGCGTCTTCGACAATGTGGCCTTCCCGCTGCGCGAGCACGCCAAGCTGCCGGAGTCGATGATTCGCGACCTGGTGCTGATGAAGCTGGAAGCGGTGGGCCTGCGTGGCGCCCGCGACCTGTTCCCCGAGCAGCTGTCCGGCGGCATGTCACGCCGCGTTGCGCTTGCGCGCGCAATTGCGCTGGAACCGGACATGGTCATGTATGACGAGCCCTTCGCCGGCCAGGACCCGATCAGCCTGGGCGTGCTGATGCGCCTGATTCGCTCGCTGAATCAGTCGCTGGGCATCACCAGCGTGGTGGTTTCGCATGATGTGGATGAACTGCTTTCGATTGCCGACCATGTCTACATCCTCGGCGGTGGCAAGGTGCTGGATCACGGCACACCCGACAGCATCCGCCATTCGGAGTCGGCGCTGGTTCAACAGTTCCTCAAGGGGGAGCCGGACGGCCCGATTGCGTTCCACTACAAGGCGCGCCCGTACGCCGAAGACCTGCTGGGAGCCGACCGTTGAGCGCCGCACTGACCATCATCGGTGATTTTCTCGCGGGCCTCGGCCGTGCACAGTTCTTCCTGCTGAAGATTCTGGGCGCGCTGCCGGCCACGCTGCTGCGGCCGCGCCTGGTGGTCCATCAGGTCTACAGCGTGGGCGTGCTGTCGCTGATCATCATCGTCATCTCCGGCAGCTTCGTCGGCATGGTGCTGGGCCTGCAGGGATACCGCACCTTGGTGCGCTTCGGCGCCGAGGACTCGCTCGGTGTGTTCGTGGCCATGGTCATCGTGCGCGAGCTGGGGCCGGTGGTCACCGCACTGCTGTTTGCCGGTCGCGCCGGATCGGCACTGGCCGCCGAGATAGGGCTGATGAAGGCCACCGATCAGCTGTCCGCGATGGAAATGATGGCGGTGGACCCGATGCGCCGCGTCATCGCACCGCGCTTTCTTGCCGGCCTGATCTCGATGCCGCTGCTGTCGGGCATCTTCTGCGTCATGGCGATCGGGGTCGCCGGCGGCCACGCCATCGGCGTGGAGCTGCTGGGGGTCGATGCCGGCAGCTACTGGTCGCAGATTCGCGCCAGCGTCGCCTCGGAAGACCTGGTGCAAAGCTTTACCAAGAGCGCGGTATTCGGCTTCACGATCAGCTGGGTCGCGGTCTATCAGGGTTATCACGCGGCGCCGACCTCTGACGGCGTCTCCCGCGCAACCACTTCGACGGTGGTGGTGTCCTCGCTGGCGATCCTGGCGCTGGACCTCGCCCTCACCGCATTCATGTTCCGTTAATAGCCGGCCCCGCAGGCTGGAAGAGTGAAATCATGCAATCGAGAGCTCTGGAAATCCTGGTTGGCTTCTTTGTCTGCCTTGGCGTTGCCGCGGTATTCGTACTCACCTTCCGAGTCGCAAGCCTGGACACGGTTGGCGCCGGCGACAGCTTCTCGGTGACCGCCTCCTTCGAGAACATCGGCGGCCTCAAGCCCGGCGCCGCCGTGACGATGGCGGGCGTGAAGATTGGCCGCGTACGCGCGATCACGATTGACCCGGTCGCCTTCGAGGCCGAGGTCAGGATTGATATCGACACGAGCTACAACATGATTCCCGAGGACAGCGATGCGAAGATTCTGACTGCCGGCCTTCTGGGCGAGCAGTACATCGGCATTTCCGCGGGCGGCGCCGAGAAGCCGCTGACCGATGGCAGCAAGATCAAGTTCACGCAGTCGGCACTGGTACTGGAAAACATCATCGGTCAGTTTCTGACCAGCACCGCCAGCCAGCAACAGCCGGCTGCCGAGTAACCGGCATTCAGGGAGTCAACATGACCAAGTACATCTTCATGGCGTTCGCACTGCTGCTGGGCAGCATTGCTCATGCCGCAACGCCCAAGGCGCCGGACGAGGTCGTCAAGGAAGGCACCGCGACACTGCAAAGCCTGATTGCCAAGAACCACGCCCAGTACAAGGCCGATCTCCCGGCGTTCTACAAGACGGTAGATGACATCGTCGTGTCGTACTTCGACGTGCCGTTCATCGCGCGCACGGTGCTGGCTCGCAACTACCGTGAGGCCAGCGAATCGCAGCGCAAGCGCTTCCAGGAGGCGTTCAAGTCGATGCTGATCCACTCCTACGCCAATTCGCTGCTGGAGTATCACGACTCGGTCGAGGCCGAGTGGAAGCCGTTGCGCATGGCCCCCACCGACACCGACGTGGTGGTCAATTCGGCGCTGATCCGCGGCGAAGGCAAGCCACCCATCGCCATCGGCTTTGCGATGCATCTGGTCAACAACCAGTGGAAGGTCTACGACATCACGATCGAGAACCTGTCGCTGGTGACCAACTTCCGCAGCCAGTTTGCTTCGGAGATCAAGAAGAACGGGCTGGATGCCGTGATCACCCGCATGGAAGGCGGCAAGCTCAAGCCCGCCGAGCCAGCGGTCAAGACCAAGGGTTGAGCCTGCGATGAGCGGACCCAGCGAACTGCGTGGCGATCTGACGCTGAAGTCGATGCCGGCATGGTTGGCCAAGGCAGAGGCCCTCAGCGCCGCCGGACGCCTGGATCTCAGCGGGGTTGAACGTACCGACAGTTCCGGGCTGGCCCTGCTGCTGGAACTGAATCGCCGCGCGCGTGCGCGCGGGGCCGCGCTGGAGTTCGTCGGCGCCCCGTCCCAGCTGCGGACCATGGCTACATTCTTCGGTCTTGATGCGGTCCTGAAGCTGTAAGAACGGTTGTTGGGGGGAGTTGCAATGCGTCTGATCATGATTGGCCTGGCCTGTGCGCTCAGCGCATGCGCGCATAGCCCGGTGGATGACCCGGATGACCCGCTGGAACCGGTCAATCGCGTGGTCTATGGCTTCAATGAAAAGGTGGACACCTACGTGGCGCAGCCGGTGGCGCGCGGCTACGTCAAGGTGGTGCCGTCGCCGATCCGCACCGGTGTCAGCAACTTTCTGGACAACCTCGGCTATCCCGCCGTCATCATCAACGACGCGCTGCAGGGTAAGTTTGCGCAAGCCGGGCGTGACACCGGTCGCTTCCTGCTGAACAGCACCTTCGGTCTGGCTGGTTTTCTGGATCCGGCCACCCGCGTCGGTCTGGAGAAAAACCGTGAGGACCTGGGGCAAACCCTCGGCACCTGGGGCGTGGGGCCGGGCTGGTATCTGATGCTGCCCCTGCTGGGGCCAACAACCAATCGTGATCTGGTTGGCCGTGGCGGCGACACCTTCAGCAACCTCGGCACCTACGCCGAGAGTGACACGCGTATCGCGCTAGGCTTGGTTGGCGCGGTGGACCTGCGTGCCCGGTTGCTGGGCGCCGAGCGCGTGCTGCAGGATCAGTTCGATCCCTACGTGTTCGTGCGCAGCGCCTATCTGCAGCGCCGGCAATACCTGGTGTATGACGGCAACCCACCGAAGGAAGAAATCGACTACGGCGACGACTTCGAATAAGGCATCGCAGTTCGGCACAAACAACAAGGGCGCCTAAGGCGCCCTTGTTGTTTAACGCACCCAGTTACGCGCGTTCACGAACATCTGGAACCAGGGTGTCTTGCCTGCCTCCCAGCGCTGCGGCCACCAGGAGCCGGTCACGCCATGCACCGTGCGCTCCGGGTGCGGCATCAGAATCGTGATGCGGCCATCAGTGTTGCAGACGCTGGTCAGCCCCTGCGGAGAACCATTGGGATTGGCCGGGTAGCTCAGGGCAACCGCGCCCTGCCCGTTCACGTACCGCATGGCGATCTGGCCACCCGTCTGCAGACGGGCCAGGCTATCGGCGGATGCAAACACCGCGCGCCCTTCGCCATGCGCGACCGCGATCGGCAGCGTGGAGCCGGCCATGCCGGCAAAGAACAGTGACTTCGACTCGGTGATCTCCACCTGTGACCAGCGGCCTTCAAACTGCTCGCTGCGATTGCGCTGGAACGTCGGCCAATCTTCCGAACCCGGAACAATGCTCTGCAGGGCCGCGAACATCTGGCAGCCATTGCAGACACCGAGCGCAAACCGATCCTCGCGTGCAAAGAAGCTCTGAAACTCGGCGCGCGCGCGCTCGTTGAACAGGATGGTCTTGGCCCAGCCGCGGCCCGCACCCAGCACGTCGCCGTACGAGAAGCCGCCGCAGGCGACCAGCCCCGAGAAATCGGCAAGCTGCACGCGACCTTCCAGTACGTCGGTCATGTGCACGTCCACCGCTTCAAAACCGGCGCTGTCAAAAGCCCAGGCCATCTCGTAGTGACTGTTCACGCCCTGCTCGCGCAGGATCGCGACCTTGGGCCGCTGCGCCAGATGCGGCGCGGCGCTCTGCGCCGCCGGATCAAAGCTGAGCTGCACCCGCAGACCCGAGTCGTCCGAAGCGGCAACGGCTGCGAATTCCTCGCGCGCGCATTCCGGATCGTCGCGCAACTCGGCGATGCGATAGCTGGTCTCCGACCAGCGGCGATGCAGCTCGGCGCTGGTCGCGGCAAACAGAACCTCGCCTGCGCGGTTCAGGCTGAAACGGCCATCTCCAGTCGGCGCACCCAGATCATGCGCCGCCAACCCGGCGGCCTTGAATGTGGCGAGTACCTCGCCCGCGTCTGCGGCGCGCACCTGAATCACAAAGCCCAGCTCTTCGTTGAACACCGCTGCCAGCGCATCTGCACCCAGGGCCGCGATGTCCACCTGCACACCGCAGCGCCCGGCAAACGCCATCTCCGCCAGCGTCGCCAGCAGGCCGCCGTCACTGCGGTCATGGTAGGCCAGCAGGCGGCCTTGGCCGTTGAGTTGTTGAATCAAGGCGAACGCGGCCTTGAGCAGCGCGGCGTCATCAAGGTCCGGCGCTACATCACCCACCTGGCCATAGACCTGCGCCAGCGCCGAGCCACCGAGGCGATTCTTGCCGGCGCCAAGGTCCACCAGGATCAGCCGCGTCGCGCCCTGGTCAGTGCGCAGCTGCGGCGTCAACGACGCCCGCACATCACGCACCGGCGCAAAGGCGGTGACGATCAAGGACAGCGGCGCGGTCTGGGTACGGGTTTCACCGTCCTGCGACCACATGCTCTTCATCGACAGCGAATCCTTGCCGACCGGAATCGCGATACCGAGCTGCGGGCACAGCTCGGCACCGACCGCGCGCACGGTGTCGAACAGGCGTGCGTCCTCATCGTGCTGACCGCAGGCGGCCATCCAGTTCGCCGACATGCGGATGTCAGAGAGCCGATCGATACGCGCGGCGGCGATGTTCAGCACCGCTTCCGCCACCGCCATGCGGCCGGAGGCCGGGCCGTCCAGCAAGGCCAGCGGCGTACGCTCGCCCATCGCCATGGCTTCACCGGTTGTGGCCTCGAAGCCGGTTGCCGTCACTGCGCAATCCGCCACCGGCACCTGCCAGGGGCCGACCATCTGGTCGCGCACGGTCAGACCGCCAACGCTGCGGTCACCAATCGTGATCAGGAAGTTCTTGGAGGCCACGCAGGGCAGGCACAGCACCCGGTCCACGGCCTCGGCCAGGCTGATCGCCGCCGTATCCAGCGGTGGAAACTGGCTGGGCTGACGCCGGCTGCTGCGCTGCAGGCGCGGCGCCTTGCCCAGCAGTACCGGCATCGGCAGGTTCACCGGTCGGCTGCCATCGAGGCCGTCTTCAACAATCAACTGCGGCTCCACGGTCGCGGTGCCGACCACCGCGTAGGGGCAGCGCTCGCGGGCGCAGATGGCGGCAAAGCGCGCGACGTCCTCAGCGGCCAGCGCCAGCACATAGCGCTCCTGCGACTCGTTGCACCAGATTTCCATCGGCGACAGCGCCGGATCAGCGGACTGCACATCGCGCAGCTGGAAGTGGCCGCCGCGGCCATCCGCGTCCACCAGTTCGGGCAGCGCATTGGAGATCCCGCCGGCACCGACGTCGTGTATCGACAGAATCGGGTTGGCATCGCCCAGCGCCCAGCACGCATCGACCACATCCTGGCAGCGACGCTCCAGCTCCGGGTTGGCGCGCTGCACCGAAGCAAAATCCAGCTCCGCGGTGCTGGCACCCGTCGCCATGCTCGACGCCGCCCCGCCCCCCAGGCCGATCAGCATCGCCGGACCGCCGAGCACGATCAGCTGCGCGCCGGCGACGACCTCCAGTTTCTCGACATGCCCGGCGCGGATATTGCCGTAGCCGCCCGCGATCATGATCGGCTTGTGGTAGCCGCGGTTGCGGCCATCCGGCGTCAGCTGCTCGTAGCTGCGGAAGTAGCCGCTGAGTCCCGGCCGCCCGAACTCGTTGCTGTAGGCTGCGGCGCCGATCGGGCCTTCCAGCATGATCTGCAGCGCCGAGGCCATGCGCGGCGGGCGGCCCAGGTCGGCCTCCCAGGGTTGCTCGAATCCGGGTATGCGCAGATTGGAAACGGAATAGCCGCTGAGTCCGGCCTTGGGCTTGCCGCCACGCCCGGTTGCCGCCTCGTCGCGAATCTCGCCGCCGGCGCCGGTGCCCGCGCCCGGATGCGGGCTGATGCCGGTAGGGTGATTGTGCGTCTCCACCTTCATCAGGATATGCACCGGCTCTTCGTGCCGGCGCCAGACGCGATCGGCCTCGGCAAACCAGCGCATGGCCGTATGCCCTTCGATCACCGAGGCATTGTCCTTGTAGGCCGACAGCACACCCTGCGGGCTGGCGGCATAGGTCAGGCGGATCATCTGGAACAACGAGTGCGGCTGCAGCTCGCCATCCACGGTAAATTCGCCGTTGAAGATCTTGTGTCTGCAATGCTCGCTGTTGACCTGCGCGAACATCATCAGCTCGGCATCGCTGGGATTCTGCCCGGCGCTGCGGTAGTAGTCGGCGAGATAGCGAATCTCGTCGGCGGACAGCGCCAAACCCCAGTCGCGATTGGCCGCCACCAGCGCGTCCTCGCCTCCGCGCAAGATGTCCACCCGTCGCAGTTCACGGCGCTGCTGCGCCTCGAACATCTGCTGCATCTGCGCAACATCCGTCAGCACCGACTCCATCATCGGGTCATGCAGCGCAGCCCAGGCGGACTCGGGAAGGCTCCGGATGCCCTGGAACAGATAGGCGCGGCCATGCTCGATGCGGCGCACGCCGCTCAGTCCGCAGACGCGGGCAATGTCGGTGGCCTTGCTCGACCACGGCGACGTGGTGCCGACCCGCGGCAATACGTACAGCACCAGATCCGCATTCCCGATGGCATCCGGGCCCGGGCCCAGCAGCTGCCGCAGCTCGGCCGTCGCCAGGCCGTCACCCTCCACCAGATACAGATCACGCACCCGGAGGCCGCTAAGCCCGGGGGCCTGCGGTTCCAGCTGCTTGAGCAAACGGGCAATACGGAAGGCCGAGAGGCTCTCGGCACCGGGCAGGACGGTCAGACCCATGACGTTCCTTGGCGAGGTCTCCGCGACTGCGGAGACGGGCAAATGAAGGGCGCGCATTTTCGCATGTTTCCGCCCGCAACCGGGCAGCCCCCGCCGATGTCCCGGGCAAATTCTCCGGCCAGCGGCCTCAGGCCACTTCGCGCCAGTCCAGACCCTGATTCTGCGCGGCGCAGACGATCCAGTCGGCGTCAAAGCCCAGCCCTTCACAGACCACGCCGCGCGCTTGCTGCGGCGTGTTGTTGGTCTCGGACAGGTGGGTCAGCACCAGATGCTGCAGCTTGGCAATCTCCAGGCCGCGCAGCAGCCCGGCCGCCTGCTGATTGGACAGATGGCCGCGATCGCCCCCCACCCGGCGTTTCAACGCCGGCGTGTAGGGGCCGATCCGCAGGAGTTCAGGGTCATGGTTGCATTCCAGCATCAGCGCATCGCAACCGCCGAGTACCGCGCGCATATGCGGCGTGATGTGGCCGGCATCGGAGAGGATGCCGATGCGCCTGCCCGCAGCGGCAAGCACGTACTGACAGGGCTCGCGCGCGTCATGCGGCACCGGATAGGGCTGCACTTCCAGCTCACCCACCGTGAAGTTCTGGTGCGGGCTGAAGCGCACCACCGCCGGCACCTCACGATCCGTCCACACCGCATAGGTGCCGTGGGTCATATACACCGGCGCCTTCAGCCGCCGCGCCAGGCGCGCCACGCCGCCGAGATGATCGGAATGCTCGTGCGTGACCAATATCGCGTTGATCGACTCCGGCTCCACCCCCAGGCGTTCAAGCCGGGCCACCGCCTCGCGCGCGTTGAAGCCGCAGTCCACCAGCAGCCGGGTGCCGCGGTGCTCTATGAGGGTGGAATTACCTTTGCTGCCGCTGCCGAGGATGGCAAAGCGGATCACTTCCGCGTGTCTCCGCCAAAGGTGTAGAGCGGAAACGGCGTGACCTTGGAGCCGCCTTCGCCACCGGGCACGATGCGCGCCGGCCCCTGCTTACTGACTTCGTCGATGCGGATCACGGCATGCACCGGCACGTAGAAGCGCTCGACGTTGCCGAACTCCTGCTTCAGCTTCTCTTCGCTGGTATCGACCACGACCGTGGTCTTCTCACCGAACACCAGCTTGCCGACCTCCACGAATCCGAGCATGCCGCCATGGCTGACTTCGCGGGCGTACACCTCATAGACCTGCCCCTGATTCATGAAACTGACGCGGTAAAGTCGACTCTTGGCTGGTGGCATGGCGCTGAAGTGGGGGTTGCAAAGTGGAAAGTATAGGCCAGCCCCAGCGCCGCAACGCGAGCTCGCACCGGATGCCGGGGAATACCCTGCGCCGGCAGTGCGGACGACCCCAGTGCGCGGCGGCCTGGGCGCCGCGAGACGACCGCTCAGGTCACGGAAACGACCGCGTGGGTCACGGCACCCGTCACCACGGGCTCAGATCAATCTGGGTGCCCACGCCCAGCACCAGATCATCACCAACACTGGCATCGAGCTCGGTCTTGGTCCGATACATCAGGTGC
>JBFJJW010000046.1:0-17188 GCA_041612095.1 Solimonas sp.
AGTTGCGCCAAAAAAGGGTACAATAGCCCGGTTACCGATCCGCTCATGCCGGCTTTCAGCTGGGAACGCGGCCCGGAAAGTTGAGCAGATCCTTATCTTTCCCCGGGAATGCGGTCGGACTTTTCTGCACGGACTCCCGTTCGCCGTGCAGGCTTAAGGAGTCATTTCGTTGGCTAACAATCCCCGCGCGATCGACGCTCGTGTGCGTGAAGCGCATCAGCGTGCGTATATGTCCGTACCCACCCTGGCCGAGAAGATTCCCGGCGTGACCGAGATTGGCGTCCAGCTGAGCTTCATGCTGCCCAGCGGCCAGCCGCACTCGTCGCCGCACAAGCGCATCTTCCTGCCGGACATGCAGGCGTTCTTCGAGATTCACTGCCCCGACCGCGACTGCATGGGCGGCGGCTTTGATCTGGCGCCCGCCATACAGGCGGCCACGCGCCCGAAGAAGGCCGAAACCACAGGCACGATGCAGTGCCAGGGCGCAAAGGGTCGCACCCCGTGCGAGATTTCGCTGCGCTACGATGTGGATGCCCGGCGCGATTGAGCGTGACACCTCGCTCGATTCCCAACTGGCCCGGCCACGCTAGCGATCGCGTTCGTTAAGCCATGCAACTGACTCCCGCCAGCAAGGCCGAGCCTTGGAAGTTCTGCGTGGCTCCGATGCTGGACTGGACCGATCGTCACTGCCGGTACTTCCTGCGACAGATGTCGCAGCATGCGCGCCTCTACACCGAGATGATTACCACCGGCGCGATCGTGCATGGCGCACGCGCGCGGTTCCTGAAGTTCAATCCGGCGGAGCATCCGATTGCACTGCAGTTTGGTGGATCCGAACTGGACGAGATCGCGCAGGCCGCCGAACTGGGCGAACACTACGGCTACGACGAAATCAATCTGAACTGCGGTTGCCCGTCCGATCGGGTTCAGGAAGGCCGGTTTGGCGCATGCATGATGCGCGAGCCTGAGCATGTGGCCGCCGCGGTGCGCACGATGCGCTCGGTCACGTCGCTGCCGGTCACCGTCAAGCACCGTATCGGCGTCGATGACTCGGAAGACTATCCGTTCATGCATCACTTTGTGGAAACGGTGGCCGCCGCTGGCTGTGAGGTTTTCATCGTGCATGCGCGCAAGGCATGGCTGAAGGGCCTGTCACCCAAGGAGAATCGCGAGATTCCGCCGCTGCAGTACGATCTGGTCTACCGGCTCAAGCAGGATTTCCCGGCATTGACCATCGTCATCAATGGCGGGATCAAGACGCTGGAGCAAAGCGCCGAGCACCTGCGCCATGTTGATGGCGTCATGCTGGGTCGCGAGATCTATGAAAATCCGTACATCCTCAGCGGTGTTGACGCCCAGCTGTTTGGCGATCAGCGTCCCCCGCTGAGCCGGCACGATGTCATCGAGCAGATGAAGTACTACGCGATCAGGGAAATGGATCGCGGTGCGCATCTGCATCACATTACCCGTCACATTCTCGGCCTGTATCGCGGAATGCCCGGCGGTCGTGCCTTCCGCCGGACCCTGTCTGAGGGTGCGATTCACGGCTCCACTGACATCGACCTGCTGGATGATGCGCTGGCCGAAGTCGACGGCGCCCAGCCCCGATCCTTTGCCGCCTGAACTGGGGATGCACGATGAAATCCATACTATTTACCTGCCTGCTAGGACTACTCATGACTGTTGCTGAAGCCAAAGAACCCGCCCGCGTCGAACCCGTACGCGTATTGCTTGAAACCTCGATGGGCAATATCACCCTGGAACTGGATGCCGAGCATGCGCCGAAGTCGGTGGCAAACTTTGTGCAGTATGTGAAGGACAAGCACTACGACGGCCTGGTGTTTCACCGTGTGATCAAGGGATTCATGATCCAGGGCGGCGGTTATGGCCCGGACTACGCCCAGGCCGAGACCCGCGCCAGCATCGAGAACGAGGCCAAGAATGGTCTCAAGAACGTGCGTGGCTCCATTGCCATGGCCCGTACCGGCGAGCCGCATTCGGCGACGTCGCAGTTCTATATCAACCATGCGGATAACGCATCGCTGGACTACCCCAGCTTCGATGGCTGGGGATACGCCGTATTCGGCAAGGTGATCGACGGCATGGACGTGGTTGACAGCATCGCCACCACACCCACCGGACCGGGTCGCCCGTTTGGCCGCGACATGCCGCTGACGCAGGTTGTCATCACCAAGGCCAGCGTGGTCAAAGTACCCAAGGCCAAGAAGTAGCCGCGGCGGCCGCATGGCCACGCTGTTCCTGTCTGATCTGCATTTGCCGGACGAGCCCTCGCCTCTGCGCGAGGGCTTTCTGCGTTTTCTGGCCGGGCCTGCGCGGGAAGCCGAGTCCGTCTACATCCTCGGCGACCTGTTTGAGTACTGGATTGGCGACGATGTCGGACTGCGACAACATGCTGCAGAGGTTGAAGGCCTGTGGCGACTTCACCAGTCCGGCGTGCGCACCTATTTCATGCACGGCAATCGCGACTTCATGATCGGGCGTCGCTTCGCCGCAGCCACCGGCATGGATCTCCTGCACGATCCGCATGTGATCAGGCTGCAGGGGCAGTTGACGCTGCTCAGTCACGGCGACCTCTGGTGCACGGACGATGTGGACTACCAGCGCTGGCGGCGATTCTCCCGCAATCCTCTGGCGCAATGGGTGTTCCGGAGACTGCCGGAACATCGCCGGCAGGCGATTGCGGGCGGGCTGCGCGGCAAGAGTCATGATGACAAGCAAAGCAAGTCCGAGGCGATCATGGACGTCAATGCCAAGGCCATCGGTGACGCCTTGGCGCGGCATCAGGTACGTCTCATCATTCACGGCCATACTCACCGCCCAGCGAACCATCAAGTCCCGGTAGCGGAGCAGATGGCCGAACGCGTGGTGCTCGCCGACTGGCGACCGCAGCACATGGAATACCTGAAAGCCAGTGCAGGCGAACTGCAACGCTGCGTGCTGAACTAGCGGATCAGCCCGGCCAGTTCGCTGTGGCTGAAGCCGGCGCTGCTGCGGGCTTCCAGGTTCAGCGGCGGTCGCACACGGACACCGTGCTCGAGCAGCAGCGCATGAAACGTCGCCTCCGGTACAAGGCCGCGCTGAGCACATAACCGCTGGAACCAGTGCGTACCAATTGCGACGTGACGCACTTCCTCCGCGAGGATGCATTCCAGTATCGCTACCGTCGGCAGATCGCCGTTCTCGCGCAGGCGCAGGATCATGCCGGGCGTCACGTCCAACCCCCTCGCCTCAAGCACGCGCGGCACCAGCGCCATTCTCACCAGCGGGTCATGCGCGGTCTTCTCGGCGGCCTCCCACAACCCGTTGTGCGCCTGAAAGTCACCATAGCGGTAACCAAGCTGCTGCAGCCGCGCCTGCAGCAGGCTGAAATGCCGGGCCTCGTCCTGTGCCACCGAAATCCAGTCGCTGTAGTAACCATCAGGCAGCCCACGAAATCGCCAGGCTGCGTCCAAGGCGAGATTGATTGCGTTGAACTCGATATGCGCAACAGCGTGCAACAGCGCGGCGCGCCCTTCCGTGGTCCCCAGGCCGCGCCGGGGCACCTGTCGCGGGTCGATCAGCTCGGGGCGCTGCGGTCGCCCCGGAATCCGGCGCGGATCATCGCCAGACGGGGACGACTCCACCCAGCCGCCGGTTAGCGCGGCCACCCGCTCACACTTGGCCTGCGGGTCGCACTCCGCCAAGGCGTGGTACGCGTCTGACCGCGTCATGTCGCTCAGCTCAGACCGCGCTTGAGGTCCGTCTGGATGTCGACCTGATCTTCAAGTCCCACCGATATCCGCAGCAGGCCCTCGCCGATGCCGGCTGCCGCACGCGCCTCGGCGCTGATGCGACCATGCGTCGTCGTCGCTGGATGGGTAATCGTGCTGCGCGTGTCGCCCAGATTGGCGGTGATCGAGAGCATCCGCGTCGCATCGATCACACGCCACGCGGCCTCGCGCCCACCTTCAACCTCGAAACTCACCACACCGCCGTAGCCAGCCTGCTGCTTCTGCGCCAAGGCATGCTGTGGATGGCCGGCGAGCCCTGGGTAGTAGACGCGCGTGACCGCGGGCTGCTCCAGCAACCACTCGGCAAGGGCATGCGCGTTTTCGCAATGGGCCTTCATCCGCAGGGCCAGCGTCTCCAGGCCCTTCAGAAAAACCCAGGCGTTGAACGGGCTCATGCACGGACCGGCGGTACGCATGAAGCCAAAGATGTCCTTGCCCACTCGCTGACTGTCGCCGACGATGGCGCCGCCGACACAACGCCCCTGCCCGTCGAGGTACTTGGTGGCGGAGTGAATCACGAAATCGGCGCCCAGTCTCAACGGCTGCTGCAGCACCGGCGTCAGAAAGCAGTTATCAACACACAGCGCGGCGCCGTGGCGGTGGGCCAGCTCGGCAAGTGCCGCGATATCAGCCAGTTCCATCAGCGGATTGGATGGCGTCTCCACAAACAGCAGCCGCGTCTGCGGCGTGAGTGCCGCCGACCAGGCCGCCACGTCGGCCTGGTCAACATAGCTCACGCTCAGGCCGACCCGGCTGAGAATGTTGTTGAACAGGTTGATGCTGGCCCCGAACAGGCTGCGCGAGGCCAGGATGTGGTCGCCCTGCTTCAGTTGCGAAAGACAGAGCGTGAGTATCGCCGACATGCCGCTGGCGGTGGCGACACAGCTCTCGCCCCCCTCCATTGCCGCCAGGCGGCGCTCGAAGGCCTCGACTGTGGGATTGCTGAAACGCGAATAGATGTACCCGGAAGACTCTCCTGCGAACACTCGCGCCGCCTCGGCCGCCGAGGCAAAGACATAGCTGGACGTCAGCGAGATATCAGCAGAATGCTCGCGATTCGCAGTGCGCGGCTCCGCCGCACGAATACCCTGCGTTGAAAAGCCCCAGTCCGGATCAAACCACTCGTTCACGACGACCACTCCAGAAACGACGAAAGCCCGTTTGCCTGAGGCTAGAACGGGCTTATCGCATCCGTTTAGCCGCATTTATTACGCGCCCGCAAGCAGGGATCAAATCGGCGCGCGGCAACGATACGCAAAAAGCGCCGCTGCCTCAAGCCGTGCTAGGCGTTGCGCAACTCGATCACGGTCTGTGCCTGCTTGCGCGCCGCCTTGGCGGCGTCCGATCGGAACAGCTCCAGCTGATTCAGGTACTCGGTCGTGATGTCCTGGGTGATGTACTCACCTGTGAACACTGAGCAGTCAAAGCGCGTGATGTCGGGGTTGCCGGCACGCACCGCTTCCACCAGATCCGCCAAGTCCTGGAAGATCAGCCGATCTGCACCCAGCTTGCGTTCCAGCTCCTGGATGCTGCTGCCGTGGGCCACCAGTTCCGAGGACGTCGGCATATCGATGCCATAGACGTTCGGATACCGCACAGGTGGCGCAGCGGACGCGAAGTACACCTTCTTTGCACCCGACTCCCGCGCCATCTCGATGATCTCGCGCGAGGTGGTACCGCGCACGATGGAGTCGTCCACCAGCAGTACATTCTTGCCGCGAAACTCCAGATCCACCGGATTGAGCTTCTGCCGCACTGATTTCTTGCGCTGCGCCTGACCCGGCATGATGAAGGTGCGGCCGATGTACCGGTTCTTGATGAACCCCTCGCGGTAGTTGACGCCCAGCCGCATGGCCAGCTCGGCACCGGCAACACGCGAGGTGTCCGGAATCGGGATCACGACGTCGATATCGTGGTCCGGCCATTCATTGAGTATCTTCTCGGCCAGCTTGATTCCCATGCGCAGCCGCGCCTTGTAGACGTAGATATCGTCGATGACCGAGTCCGGTCGCGCCAGGTAGACATGCTCGAAAATGCACGGCGAATAGACCGGATTGGCCGCGCACTGACGCTTGTGCAGCTTGCCGTCCAGCGTGATCAGTACGCCTTCACCGGGCAGGATGTCTGCAATTTTCTCGTAGCCCAAGGCGTCCAGCGCAACCGACTCGGACGCAATCATGTAGTCGAGGCCCTTGGCCGTTTCACGCACACCGTAGACCGCAGGACGGATGCCATGCGGGTCGCGGAAGCCGACCACGCCGTAGCCGGTGATCAGGGCCACACAGGCATAAGCGCCCCGGCACCGTTGATGCACGCCGGAAACGGCAGCAAACACGTCTTCGGGGGTCAGCCGCAGCACGCCCCGCTGCAGCAGCTCATGGGCGAAGATGTTGAGCAGGACCTCGGAATCCGATTCGGTATTCAGATGGCGGCGGTCCTGCAGAAACAGTTCCTGCTTGAGCTCCTCGGCATTGGTCAAATTGCCGTTGTGCGAGAGCGAGATTCCGAACGGTGTGTTGGTATAGAACGGTTGCGCTTCCGCCGACGTCGAACACCCGGCTGTCGGATACCGCACATGGCCGATGCCCATGTTGCCGCGCAGCTTGAGCATGTGCTCATCGGCGTTGAAGACGTCGCGCACCAGGCCATTTTCCTTGCGCAGGTAAAGACGATTGCCTTCGTTGGTGATGATGCCGGCTGCATCCTGACCCCGATGCTGCAGCATCGTCAAAGCGTCGAAAAGATCCGAACTGACGACCGGGCCCTGAGAAACGATGCCTGCAATTCCACACATGTGTTAGGTGCCCGGAGAAGGAGAAGAAGGTGCCGCCTGCGACGGTTGCGACTGCGCCGGCTTCAGCAAAGAGAGCCAGCGCTCTGGTATGACGGTTTCCATCCCCTGGGCAAGCGCCGAGAACGGCTCGACCAGCAGCGACTGCTGCCACCAGCGATCATCGCGTGCCCCGAGCCGACCCGCCACCAGTACGAACAGGGTCACGATCAGCGCCGCGCGCAGCAGGCCCACTCCGCCACCCAGGGTGCGATCGGCCGGCGAAAAGCGGCTATCGCGTATCGCCTGCACCGCCGCGTGCGTGACCAGCGCGCCTATCAGCAGACCCAGAAAGAACGTACCCGCCATTGCCAGCGCCTTGCGCAGCGTCGGGTCGGAAACCTTGGATGCCAGCATCGTGGCGGCTTCATCTCCTAGCCACCACGCCATCGCGAAGGCGAACAGCCAGGTCAGCAGGCTCAGCAATTCGCGCGTCAGGCCGCGCCACACGCCGATCAGTACCGACAAGAGGAACACCACCAAGATGCAGTAATCCACCCAGATCATGCGGTGCGGAAACTCGAATTCAAGGGCGCGGCAATTTTACCACTGCATGACGTGCGGCTGCTGCTCGGCCCTCATAGCGCTTCACGGCTCTATCAGGGCCGAGCCATTGAATCCGGACCCGGCGAGCGCGGCTTGCGCCGCGAGCGCAGCTTCGCGACTCGGAAACGGACCGGCCCGCACGCGGTACAAGGTGCCCTGCGCCGACTCCATCGGGGCGATGATGCTGGCCTGCCCTGCCGCCCGCACCCGATCCTGGGCCTGGTGTGCGTTACGGATGTCGGCAAAGCCGCCCACCTGGACGTACCAGCGCCCCGCCGCTGTCGGTGCCGGCGTCGCGGGTGCTGGTGCCGGTGCCGCCGGCACGGCGGCTTCCGCAGGCCGGACCGGCGCCACGGTGATGCTCTCGGACAGCTTCAGACCCCGCTGGGCCGGTGCTGCTGGCGGGGCCTGGGCACGCGCCGGCGACGGCAGCTCGGCACTGGGCAATGGCTGCGGGGCCGGCTTGGCAGTGGGCGCGCCGGCGGGCTTCGCCGCCTCGATGGCCGGCGCTTCGCCGGGGTCGGCAATATCACCGCTGTCCTCGTCGCTGCCGGTCTGCTCTACCGGCGCGGCAGTGCCGTCATCCACTGCCGCCAGCGTTGGCGGCGTAGCGGCGATCGCGGGCACCGACGCCGACGGCGCCGGCGCACCGAGATCGATGACGACAATGCGTACGCTGTCCTCGGTCGGTGCGACATTCATCCGCGGCAGCAGCGAAACCCCGACAAACGCGATGCCGATCAGCACTGTAGCGCCGGCCAGGCGCCGTTTTATGACTTCATTCATGCAAGGAGCGGGAGGGCTTCGGCCACCGTAAGAAAGGAACCTGTCACGACAACCAGACCGTCCGGTCCGGCAAGTGCGCGCGCCTGCGTCAGCGCGGCGCGCATATTGTCGCAGCATTGTGTCGGCAAGCCACTACCGGCGACGCGCTCGGCCAACTCTTGCGCCGAGAGGCCACGCGCACCGGGCAGTCCTACCAACAGCGCGTGACTCGCCTGCGCCGCCAGACGCGATGCGACCGCGTGCGCCGGCTTGTCAGCAAGCATGCCCAGAACCGCAATCTTCCGGCGCCCCTGCATGCTCGATAGATGGTCCGCCAGCGCTGCGACTGCTTCCTCGTTGTGCGCAACATCCAGCAGCACCTCGCCACTAGCCGTCCACCGGGATTCCAGACGCGCAGGCAGGTGCAACGCCGGCAACGCGCGGCGAACGGCGCCAGTGTCCACCGGCAGCTGCGTCGACAGGGACAGCACGGCGGCGATCGCGGCCGCTGCATTGTCCAGTTGCCGGTCGCCAGCCAGTGCCGGCAACGGCAATTCGTCCAGGGTGGCCTGCAGGCCGCGCCAACTCCATTGCGTTTCGCGGCGGCAATGATCGTAGTCCACGCCCAGTCGCAGCAGCGGCGCGCCCACCGCCGCTGCGGCGGCGATTACGCTGTCGGGCGGATCCCGCTCCCCCAGCACCGCGCAGCGCCCCGCGCGGAAAACGCCCGCCTTCTCGCGGCCAATGGACGCTCGATCAGGTCCCAGCCAGTCCTGATGATCCAGGCCAACATTGGTCAACACCGCCACCGTGGCATCGACCAGATTCACGGCGTCCAGCCGCCCGCCCAGCCCGACCTCCAGCACCTGCACGTCCACTGCGGCTTCGCGAAACAGCCAGAGTGCGGCCAGCGTTCCGAACTCGAAGTAGGTCAGCTGCACATCCAGGCGCGCGCGCTCTATGGCTTCGAAGGCACGGCACAGCGCCGCGTCGTCCACTGCCATGCCGTCCACTTGCACGCGCTCGTTGTAGCGCAACAGATGAGGGGAGGTGTAGAGCCCGACCCGGTACCCTGCTTCGCGCAGTATCAGCGCCGCCAGCGTCGCGGTCGATCCCTTGCCGTTGGTGCCGGCAACCGTCAGCGTGGGCGGTGATCCCGCAAGCAGGTCCAATCGCCGGGCGACCGCCGAGACACGCTCAAGTCCGAGCGCGATGCTCCGAGGGTTGAGGCCCTCCTGCCAATGCAGCCACTCGTCAAGACTGCGGCGCACCGGCACCGGGCTCACTGTTTGCGCGGGTCGCCGCCGTCGGTTGCTGCCGCGACCTTCGGAGAAAAATGCGTCAGCATCGCCAGCAGGCGATGGATCGTCTCACGCATGTCCCGACGGTCCACAATCATGTCGATCGCGCCCTTCTCGAGCAGGAATTCGGCGCGTTGAAAGCCTTCCGGCAACTTCTGCCTCACGGTCTGTTCTATCACCCGCGGCCCGGCAAACCCGATCAGCGCCTTGGGTTCCGCAATCAGAATGTCCCCCAGGGTCGCAAAGCTGGCCGAGACGCCGCCCATCGTCGGGTGAGTCAGCACGGAGATGAACGGCAAGCCACGTTCTGCCAGTTTTGCGAGTGCAGCGGATGTCTTCGCCATCTGCATCAACGAAAACAGCGACTCCTGCATGCGTGCGCCACCGCTGGCGGCGAAACAGACATAGGGGATGCCATATTCGAGGCTGGCGTTGACGCCACGGACGAACTTCTCGCCAACCACGCTGCCCATCGAACCGCCCATGAAGCCAAACTCAAAGGCGGCGGTTACCAGCGGCAGGCCCATCAACTGGCCGCGCATGACGACCAATGCATCCTTCTCTTCCGTCTCTGCCTGCGCTTCCTTCAAGCGCTCGCTGTACTTGCGACTGTCCTTGAACTTCAGCGGATCCTTCGGCGAGACATCGGCAGCGATCTCGTGGCGTGATTCCGGATCGAGAAAGTGGGTGAGCCGGCTGCGCGCGCTTACCGGATGATGCGCCCCGCATTTCGGGCATACCTCAAGCGTACGCTCGAGCTCAGCTCGGTACAGCACCGACTGACAGGACTCGCATTTGGTCCACAGTCCTTCAGGGACATTGCGCTTGCGCACCCCTGTGGTGAGCAACTTCGAACCGCCCGCAATTTTCTCAAGCCAACTCATTGATCAATTCATGCCCAAGGCCGGAGTCGGAATGTTAGCGGTTTCATCTGCACGGCGCTGTACGCACACGCTACAGCTGATCCAGCGCCTGCCTCAACCCGCCCAGTATCGACTCAAGACGCGCGGGAATCTCGGCGGGGCTATCCTGAAGCTTCTCGATTTCCGATACGAGCGCGCTGCCAACCACAACCCCATCCGCGATACGCCCGATTGCGCGTGCGGTATCCGCGTCACGGATGCCGAACCCTACCGCCAGCGGCAAGCCGCTGTGCTCGCGAATCTGTGCCAGCTTGGCCTGCACGCTGGCGACATCCAGCGACGCCGAGCCGGTCACGCCCTTGAGCGACACGTAATAGATGTAGCCGCTGGCCTGACGCGCAATGGCCTCGATGCGCGCCGCGGGGCTGGTAGGTGCGAGCAGAAAAATGGTGTCGATACCCTGGGCCCGCAGCGGCGTCAGGTAGCGATCGGCCTCCTCCACCGCCAGGTCAACCAGCAGCACGCCATCGACACCGCTGGCCTTGGCCCGTTCCGAGAACGCCTCGACTCCACGCGTTTCCACCGGATTCAGATAGCCCATCAGCACCACCGGTGTCTTGCCGTCGGTCCGCCGGAACTCGGACACCATGTCGAGCACCTTCCACAGGCCGCAGCCGTGGCGCAGGGCGCGCTCGCAGGCCAGCTGGATGGTGGGCCCATCCGCCATCGGGTCGGAGAACGGCACGCCCAGTTCAATCACATCCGCACCGCCGCGTACCAGCGCGTGCATGAATGCCACCGTGTGCTCGGGTGCAGGATCCCCGGCGGTGATATACGGGATCAGGGCTTTGCGACCGGAGGTGCGCAGCGTCTCCAGGACTTCGGCAATACGAGACATGGCGATTCAGGTCAGTGAGATGCCTTGCAGCTTGGCAATGGTGAAGATGTCCTTGTCACCGCGACCGGACAGGTTGACGACGATATTGCGCTCGGGCCCAAGCTGCGGCGCCAGCTTCTTGGCATAGGCGATGGCGTGCGCCGATTCCAGCGCCGGAATGATGCCCTCACCGCGGGTCAGTTCATGGAAGGCAGACAGGGCTTCATCATCGGTAACCGCGGTGTAGGTAACCCGGCCACTGTCTTTCAGCCATGCATGCTCCGGCCCTACCCCCGGATAGTCGAGCCCGGCAGACACGGAATGGGTCGGCAGTATCTGGCCGTCGTCGTCCGCCATCACATACGTGCGGTTGCCATGCAGTATGCCCGGTCGTCCGGCAGATAGCGGCGCGGCGTGGTCGGCGGTATGCACGCCCAGGCCACCTGCCTCCACGCCGAACATGGCGACTTCAGCATGATCGATGAATGGATGGAACAAGCCAATCGCATTGGAGCCGCCACCGACACAGGCCACCAGCGCATCTGGCAAACGTCCAAATCGCTCGCGCGACTGCACCAGCACTTCGCGCCCGACTACTGCGTTGAAGTCGCGAACCAGCATCGGGTAGGGGTGCGGTCCGGCAACGGTGCCGATCACGTAGAAGGTGTCGTCGACATTGGTTACCCAGTCACGCAGGGCTTCATTCAGCGCGTCCTTCAGCGTCCGCGTTCCGGAATTGACCGGAATGACCTCGGCTCCCAGCAGCTTCATGCGATAGACGTTGGGAGACTGTCGCTGTACGTCCTCGGCCCCCATGTAGACCACGCACTTCAAGCCCAGACGGGCGGCTATCGTGGCCGAGGCAACGCCATGCTGGCCGGCGCCGGTTTCCGCGATGATGCGTGATTTGCCCAGATGCTTGGCCAGCAGTGCCTGAC
Organism: Solimonas sp.; assembly: GCA_041612095.1. Lineage (GTDB taxonomy): Bacteria > Pseudomonadota > Gammaproteobacteria > Nevskiales > Nevskiaceae > Solimonas. Next base: position 11,912 of record JBFJJW010000046.1, read on the forward strand.
CTACGGTGTTGTTGATCTTGTGCGCGCCCGTGTGGTTCAGGTCTTCGCGCTTGAGCCAGATCTGCGCCCCACCCCAGCGTTCGGTCAAACGTCGCGCCGGGTACAGCGGGCTCGGCCGGCCGACGTAGTCCCGCAGGTCGTCATCCAGCTCACGTACAAACGCAGGATCGTTCTTGAGCTGTGCATACGCCGCTTCGAGTTCACGCAACGGTTCCATCAGGGTTTCGGCGACAAACTGGCCGCCATACGGACCGAAATGACCGCGCGCATCGGGAAAGCTATAGCTCATGTCGACTGTTGGTTCCGTTTATTCAGCTTCTGGTCTGCGCGCTGCACCGCGCGCACAAAATCCTGCATCTTGTCCGTATCCTTGACGCCGGGCCGCGACTCGATGCCGCTGGAAACATCCACGGCATACGGACGCAGGAGGGCAATGCCCTGGCCGACATTGCGTGCGGACAAGCCGCCCGCGAGCATCAGCACAGCGCGCAACCTGGCCGTGACAGTGCTGGCAGATCGCCAATCAAAGGTCTCGCCGCGCCCCCCCATTTCACCGCGAGCATGACCATCCAGCAGCAGCCCCGCCGCCGCTCGGTGCCGGCGCGCCTCTCTTGTCAGCTGCGTCGGGTCCGCCATGGCAACCGCCTTCAGGTAGGGCAGCCCGAAGCTGGCGCAGAACTCGGCGTCTTCACTGCCATGAAACTGCAGCAGGTCCGGTCGCAGGACATCGACGGCGTCCTGAATCGTGGCGCTGTCGGCATCCTTGAACAAGGCCACTGCGCTGACGAAGGCGGGCAGCCTGCGGCGTATGGTGTAGGCCCTGTCGGCCGTGATGCTGCGAGAACTACCGGGGACCAATACGAAGCCGATGGCGTCTACGCCCAAGGCGACTGCTGCCTCGGCATCGCGCGCGCGGCGGATGCCACAGAACTTGATTCGAGTACGGGACACTTCAGAGTTGCGCGGGAAACCAGGGCGCCGGCGGCGGCGGAATAGCGAATTCTGCCGGATATCGCGGCCCTATGAAACACAGCCCCCCTGCGGGCGCAGTAATTCCGGCCTTTCTGCGATCGCCCAGCTCAAGCACCTGCCGGACCCAGGCCGCCGGCTGGCGACCCAGGCCGACCTCCGCCAGCGTACCCGCGATGTTGCGCACCATGTGGTGCAGAAATGCGTTGCCCTGGATATCCAGAACGATGAAGTCGCCGCTGCGCGTCACGTCCAAGCGGGTGATCGTTCGTACAGCAGACTTGGACTGGCATTGTGAATGACGAAACGCCGAGTAGTCGTGCGTGCCGGTCAGGCATTGCGCGGCCGCGTGCATCGCCGCGGCGTCCAGCACCTGCGGCCACCATCCGACGCGGTTATGCAGCAGGGCACTGCGCGCGCGATGATTGTGGATGACGTATCGGTAACTGCGCGCCCGGGCACCATAACGTGCGTGGAACTCGGCAGGCACTGCCTGTATCCAGCGCAGATTCACATCCCTAGGCAACAAGCTGTTCACACCGAGCAGCCAGGCATGGTCGCTGCGGTGTACTTCGGTATCGAAATGCACCACCTGCTGCAGCGCGTGCACACCGGCATCGGTACGGCCCGCCGCCACCGTGCGCACTGCGTGATTGGCCACTTTGCCGAGCGCCTGCTCCAGCTCCGCCTGCACCGTGCGCCGCCCCGTCAGCGCCTGCCAGCCGGAAAAGCCGGTGCCGTCGTACTCGACGCCCGCCGCGTAGCGCGTCATACCGGCGACCACCAGAGCACGCTCCCCAGGGCAACAGGCAGCAGCCACTCCCAGTAACGGGGGGCCGGGCCAGGCCCCAGCATCGCCGGCGATACTGCGGCCGGCATCGACTCCGGATGCGCCTCCAGCCCCCTGATCAGTTCGGCAGCTGCATCCAGCAGCGACCCCTTCGCGTTGCGCAGTTCGCTGATGCGGGCCTGCATGCCGCCAACCTGATCAAGCGCCAGCGCCAGGCGCAAGGAAAAGGCAGCGGGATCCAGACCGATGGCGCGCAATGGCCACAAGCCGCGATTGATGCCCTGCACCAGTGCCGGGATCGGGGTGGATACCAGCAACAGATACACAGCGGTCAGCAGATCAAGCAGGATCAGGGACCTGCGCGCGCCCTCGAACATCCCTTCACGGCTCAGACCCGGAAGCTGCGCAACCACCGGATCGCCCGGCGTAAACCCGAGGTACAGCACGAAGATCGCCAGAAACAGCCAGCGCAGGCGCAGCAGGCCGCGCAACAGGCGCTGGAACTGATCGCCAGCGAGCCACGCATAGAGACCCAGCAGCAGCCACGCCAGCACCGATACGGCAGACAGGCTGAGGCCGGGCAGCAGCGCGGCCAGCACCATCAGACACAGGATGCGGATGAACGGATTCACCTGCCGCTGGTGCGGCCCGACCGCCTCGGCTGCCTAGCCCAGCCGGGCAATCAGCGCCTGCGCGTCCCGCTTCTGGGCGTCATTGCCCTGCTCCATGACCTCCCCAAGCAGGCTCCGCGCCATCTCGTCATCGCCCATGTCAACGTAGGCACGCGCCAAATCGAGTTTGGTGCCGGCTTCGTCGCCGGAGATGGTCGAAGAATCCGTGGGCATCTCGCCGAAATCGAAATCGGCGCCAACGTCTTCCAGTTCCGAACCCGGTTCCGAGTCCGAGCCCAGCTCCAAGCCGGCGTCGGTCGCTGCGGCCGGCTCGACGCGCGCCGCCGAGTCAGAAGTGGCGGGCGCCTCCGGTGCGGCGGGGGCCGGGGTTTCGGGCATGGCCGGTTCGCCGAACTGGCCAAGATCAAACTCCATCTCGTTACCTGCCGGTGCTGCAGGCGCCGCAGCTGCCGGTTTTGCCGCAGGCGGCTGGGCATCGAAATCACCCAGATCGAACTCCAGCGCGTTGTCCTTGCTCTTGGCCAGCTCCAGACCTTCGTCCTGATCCAGCGTCGAAAGCTCCAGATCCTCCAGCTTGAAGTCCAGCCCCTCGTCCAACCCTGTCGGCAGCGGCGGCGGCTCCGCTGGCGCCTTCTCGGCGGCTGTGCTGGGAGGCGGCGTCGCAGCCGGCGGCGTGGCCAGATCATCGAAACTCATATCCATCGCCACATCTGCCGACCCGGCGTCGGTCTTATAGATGTCAGCACCCGGCTCCAACTGCTGGCCCATGATCGCCAGCTTCTGCCAATCGGCGGCACTCAGCTTGGGCTGCAGCGATTCCGCAGTTTCGCGGAATTCATTCACCTTGCCCGCCGCAAAATAGGTTTCCGCCAGCTTGACCTGTACGTCGCTGCGCCCAGGCTCCTTGGCCGCCGCCTGCTTCAGCAACAGCGCGGCCTCGTCGTACAGGCCATAGGCCAGATGGAAGTCGGCTTCAGAGAGCGGGTCGTTGGCATCGAGATTGATCTGAACCGTTTGCGACTCGAACTGGCCGGTCAGATCAAAATCAACAGCGTCCGTCGGGGGCGATGCGGCCGGCGGCGTCTCGAACATCTGCGTGGCCGCCGCTGAATCCAGATCATCCGCGGCGATCTGCTGGGTCTTGATCTGCTGCGTCGCCAACTGCTGGGTGTCCAGGCTCTCGGTCCTGGATCCCGGCGAGGGCGCGGACGCCTCAAGGGTGTCGTCAAACGATTCCTGAATCTGCTCCAGCTGCTCCTTGGTCGAAAGCGTGCGCTCCGCCGCCGGCGTCGACGGCTTGGCGACAACGGCGGCCGTGGCTGCAGCCGCGGCAGCAGCCTTGGGTCGGGTAACGGTCGTCGTTGCGATGGGGGGTGCGACACTGCGGCGCTTGGCCAGCACCCGTGAAACCAGGTAACCCACCCCGCCCAGCACCAGCAGCCCACCCAGCAGCGGCAACAGCAGCGCTTCCAATAGCGAGGGCTCGGGGTCCGCGCGCGACGGAACCGCCGGCTCCGGAGCAGGGACCGGTGCAGCGACGCGCTCGGGCGTTTCGGCTGAGGCAGCCGGGCTGTCCCCTTGTTCATCAGTGGCAGCTTGTTCGCCGGTGGCAGCGGCACCGCCTGCTTCAGCAGCCGGCGCATCCCCTTCCGCCGAGGCCGCCGCTCCGGCAGCCGGCGTCGAAGCATAGGCCTCAACTGGCGGGGTGCCGAGATCGGAGCGCGGCGGCTGGCTGCTCTCGGATATCGGCGCCTCGGTCGCTGCAGCCGCTTGATCGCCGCCCGCGGGTGCAGCTGCGGGGGCCGGCGCTGCGGCAGGCGGCGGTGCTGCGATCGGCTTGACGCTAATCGGTGCCGGCGCGTGTTCGGCGACAGGCGTCGATGCCTTGGGTGCTGGCTCTTGCGGAACGGAACGCTGCGTCGGCAAGCCCCTCAGGCGGGCCACTTCTGCCTTGGCGGCCGCTGGGCTCACGGCCCGTATGCTGTCGGGACTGGGAACCTTGAGCATCGCCCCCCGCCGCAGGCCATTGATGCCGCCGTCGAAGGATGCGCGATTATTCTCGTAGATGGCCAACAGCATCTGGTCCATGGTGACGCCGGCTTCCGGGCGCAGCCGGCTGGCGATGCTCCAGAACGTCTCTCCCGACTGCACCGGACCGTACTCGCCCTCACCCAGGGCAACCTGTGCAGCCGGTTCGGGTGGCAGGGCCGCGGGTGCGGGTGCGGTGGGGACCGGTGTCAGGACCGGCGCGGGTTTGGATGCGGCGGGCGCCGGCGCAGCCGGACGCTTGGCCTCCTCGGCCGTCTGATAAAACTCCGATGAGCTGGAAACTGGCGCCTGGGCCGGCACCGGACGGGCCGGCTCGGGTGCAGCACCACCGACCCCCGGAGGATCGAGCAGCACCGTGTACTCACGCAACAATCGGCCGCTGCTGGCGTTGACGCTCAGCAGGAAGTTCAGGAACGGCTCGCGCACCACCTGCGAGCTGCTGATCTCGATTCGTGGATTGCCGTCGTTGACGACATTGAATGCAAGGGTGGAAAGATAGTCGCCACGCTCGATGCCGGCGCGATCAAATTCGGCGTTGCTTGCCAGCGCAACGCGCACCGTTTCGGCCTCGTCAGCGCTGAGGGCCGACAACGGAATGCTCGCTACAAAGCGCTGATTGAGCCGCGAGCGAACATCGATTTCCCCCAGGCCCAACGCCGAAACTGTGGACAGCCACAGGACCGGCACCAACGCCGCCATTATCGGGAATATGCGCTTCATAACTTCTCCAGAATCCGACCCGCTGGCCCACTCCCCATGCCAGTTCAAGCGGCAGTTGAATTTCCGCTTGTAAGCCCTTTTATACACGATGAATTATAAATAGTCACGGATCAAAAT
>JBFJJW010000047.1:0-17036 GCA_041612095.1 Solimonas sp.
GGGCCGTCGCAAAACTGCAGCGGCGCGCGTGTTCCTGAAGCCCGGTAAGGGCGTCATCACGATCAACGACAAGACCGTCGAAGAGTACTTCGGCCGCGAAACCTCGCGCATGCTGGTTCGCCAGCCGCTGGAAGTCACCGACAGCGTTGGCCGCTTCGACCTGTACATCACCGTAGCCGGTGGCGGCCCCTCGGGGCAGGCCGGCGCCGTTCGTCACGGTATCAGCCGTGCACTGATTCAGTACGACGAGCAGTTCCGCTCACCGCTGCGTGTGGCGGGTCTGGTGACCCGCGACGCCCGCGAAGTCGAACGCAAGAAGGTCGGTCTGCACAAGGCCCGCCGCGGCACGCAGTACTCCAAGCGTTAATCCGGTTCAACCTCTCTCCCCGCGGAGAGAGGTTGGTCGGGACGCGGGGAGTGGCGTAAAATCTGCGCCAGCCTCGATCTCTACTGGGAGATCGTCTAATGGTAGGACAACAGTCTCTGACACTGTTTATCTAGGTTCGAGTCCTAGTCTCCCAGCCAATATAGGTTCCGGTTCAGTCCGAATCGGAACCACAAAAGCCCCGCGTAATTGCGGGGTTTTTTGTTTTTGGCCGTACCGGGCCGTTCCGCATCAGGCCGGCCAATGCCAGCATCTTTTGTGTAGCAATTTGTGTAGCAAAGTTGTTCAGCCGCCCCGTTTGCCCGCACCGGCTTGGCTGCGCACCCCCCGCCGAGCGCTTCTACAACCCGTATTGCATGCAAAAGTCCGCATGGAGGTGTGGCCCCCATGCAGGTCCGAAGCAGCCGAACCGTTCGGAGTTCTTCGGGCTACAGCCCGAGGTTCATGCCGGGCGGCAACTGGATGCCTGCAGTGACGCTACCCAGCTTGTCCTTGCTTGCAGCTTCAACTTTCTGCGCTGCGTCGTTGATGGCCGCAGCCACCAGATCTTCGACAAACTCCTTCTCTTCCTTCAGGGCATCGGCGTCGATCTCGACCTTACGGCACTGATACTTGCCGGTCAGCGTTACCTTGACCATGCCGGCTCCGGACTCGCCGGTCACTTCCATGCGCGCAATTTCCTCCTGAGCGCGCTGCATCTTTTCTTGCATCTGCTGGGCCTGACGCATCATCTGGCCGAGTGGACCACCTTTCATTTGAGTCTCCTGTAAGTGAGCCGGAGGTGTGCCGGCAAGACTCGCTCGGCGCCACCCCCTGTATCGAAGTGGGGCGCTATAACTGCGCCCGTGAGGTTCAAGAATTCAACGGGTGTATGGATCCACCGCGCACCGTGGCGCCGAACTGCTCGCGAAATGCGCGCACCACAGGGTCAGATAGGATGGCCTGCTCTGCAGCCTGGTCGCGCTGGCGCTCGGCCTGCTCCTGCAGCGTCGCCGGAGACTCGATGTCGGTGCCGATCTCGATCTGCAGCCGTATCGGTTCGCCAAGCTGTGCCGAAAGCGCCGCTTCGATGGCGTTGCGCCGCTCTTCAAGCATCAGGTGCCTAGCCTTGGCATCCAGCGTCAGATGCACGAGGTTGCCGCGGCGCGATGACCACGCGCAGTGGCGCGCAAGCTGACGCTCGAAGCCGTCCAGCGCCATCGCGTCCACGCGTTGAGGCCAGGTGGCATCGGCGGACACGCTCTGCGCTGGAACCGCAGCAGATGGCGCAGGCGCTGCTGCTGGGGAGAGAGCGGCCGCCGCTGCATTTGGCGTGGTGGCTGGGTCGGTGCGGCTGGCGCGCCCGGCTCCACCGCCAGCCGTAGTGGGCGCGGGTGAGGCCGCCGTATCGTCGAGCTGGAAGGCCAGCATCCGCAGCAGGCACATCTCGAAGCCCAGGCGCGGGTCTGGTGCCCAGGGCAGGTCACGCCGGCCATTGACGGCAATCTGATAGCACAGCTGCACATCTTCCGGCGTCAGCTGATCCTTGAGTTCCAGCAGTGCTGCTTCGTCTTCTTCGGTCTGTGCGCCTGGCAGTAGCTGCAGCACCGCAATGCGCTGCAGGTGTCCGGCCAGCGCGCTGAGCAGAGCAGTGTAGTCCGGGGCCTGGGACTCCAGTCGCTGGATCGCAGCGAGCAACGCCTCGGCGTTGCGGGTGCCCAGCGCATTGAGAATCTCGAACAGCGTCTGCCGGCCGCTGGTACCGAGCATGTCCTCCACCGGCCCGCGCTGCAGCGTGGCGCCGCCGGCAAATGCGATGGCCTGATCGACCAGCGACAGTCCGTCGCGCATGGAGCCGTCAGCGGCTCGTGCGATCTCGGTCAGCGCCGGCAACTCGTAGGCAACGCCCTCGTCGTCGAGCACCTTCGCCAGCTGCTCGCGGATGGTTGCGACGCTGAGCCGCTTGAGATTGAACTGCAGGCAACGGCTGAGCACGGTGGGCAGCAGCTTCTGCGGGTCGGTCGTGGCCAGCACGAACTTCACATGCGGCGGTGGTTCCTCCAGGGTCTTCAGCAGCGCGTTGAACGCGGCTTTGGAGAGCATGTGGACTTCGTCGATCAGATAGACCTTGTAGCGACCGCTGGCCGGTGAGTAGAGCGCGTTCTCAATGACCTGACGCACATCGTCGACGCCGGTGTTGCTCGCGGCATCGATTTCCAGCAGGTCAACGAATCGACCCTGGTCCACTTCCTTGCAGGCCGAGCACTGGCCGCAGGGGTTGGCGCTGACCCCGGTCTGGCAGTTGAGGCACTTGGCGAGGATGCGCGCGAGTGTGGTCTTGCCGACGCCCCGGGTGCCGGTCAGCAGGATCGCCGGATGCAGTCTGTCACCGTTCAGGGCGTGCGACAGGGCCTGGACCACGTGTCCTTGCCCCATGACGTCCTCGAACCGCTGCGGACGATATTTACGCGCAAGCGCGAGATAGCTCATGGTCGGAAACCGGGGAGTGCGGAGGGCTCGATTGTCGCGGATTGCGGCGGTTGCGGCCAGCGCACCGGCTGACCTGGCCAGGACCGCGGGCGCTGGGCAGTGCCCGGCAACTGCAATCTGTTCTGGGCCCACAGGAGTGGGTGGCGACCCGTACCAGCTGATTCCGGCACCCGGCTGCACCGCTGCCGTTGCTCCCTTCCGGGCCTGGCGGGGTTCACGGTTTGCCGTCGCGGAGGTCCGGCACGGGCCGCCATAGACAGTTTTCCGGCGCGGCCGGAAAAAAGGACGCGCAGTGTGCCTGATTCAGCGGCAGAAGGCACCCCGTCGAGCAGTTGGGGCGCCCGGGGTTCCGCTGTCGGCCGCCGGCAACCGCCGGTCGCCGAGGTGCAACCGGACGGCAGGCGTTCACGTAAGAGTAAGCACACTTAATCGAGAGTGCCGGCATGGTGAACGTATCCGCCAGTGTTTCCCGGTCTGCTGTGCTGGCAGCGGGCGATACCGTGTCCGCTCCAGCGGCTGCCCTGCAGCGGCTGCACGAGCAGGCCACGCGCTATGCGGATGAGCTGTCCGGCGCCATGGGCGCCGTCGTCGGCGCGCCCTATCACGTCGAGTTGGCGCGTCTGCGCGAGCGTCTGAACCTGCGCGACGTCGAAGGTGCACTGCATGCCTGGCGTCGCATTCCCTGGGTGTTCGAGACCGAGTCCGGCTACGGTGGACTTGCGTTCTATGAGCAGCGCGATGTGCGCATCAGGAAGGCGGCGCGTGCGCTGGATACGGTGCTGGGACAGATGAAGGTCTGCACCCGCTATGGCTGGCTGCCGCAGTCAACGCCGACGGTCGATTCCGCCGATCTGCTGCTGTTCTAGCGCCTCGGCGGCACCGACGCTCAGGTATGGTTCGCGCGCAGGGCGTGTTGCTCCTGCAGCGTCAGCGCGACCTTGTTGCGCAGGTAGCGCGGCACCAGCGTATCCAATGACTGGCCTGCGCCACGTGCCAGCCGTAGTTGGCCTATCGCCAGGGCATGCTCGGCGCGCGGCAGTGCCGAGCCATCCACATCGAGCAACTGGGCGCCGGTTGCCGTGCGCAGTATTCCCTCGTAGCTACCCCAGCCGGTGCCGGCGGCATGCCACTGGGGCGACTGCATCTGCGGGGCGCGGTCCGGTGGGCACACCTGCTCGGGGATCAGCAGCGCGGGCTCGCCGCTGGCCGTGGCGCCGTAACCGGCAAGGTAAACCTCTCCCATGCGGGCATCGATTGCGGTCAAGACCTGCGTGGCGCCGCGCTGAAGTGAGGGCCAGGCCAGCGTCTCCAGTGAGCTGACGCCGACCGCTGCGCGGTCAGCCGCCAGCGCCAGACCCTTCATGAAGCCGAGCCCGATGCGCACGCCGGCAAAGCTTCCGGGACCAATGCCGCAGACGTAGCCATCCAGCTGGCTGTAGCCAAGGCCGGCCTCTGCCATCAGCGCCTGCACCATCGGGATCATCCGCTCGGTATGGCTGCGGCCGGCCACTTCGTAGCGCGCGAGAATCCTGCCGTCCACCAGAAGGGCGGCCGAGCAGGCTTCCGTCGCTGTGTCCAGCGCCAGGATGTTCATGGCTGTTCGGCGAGCGTACGCGCGAAATCCTGCACCGCCTGGAGTTCGCGCAAAACCGGCATTGCGGGCAGGCTGGCCAGCACCTTGCGCCCATAGCCCTTGGACAGCAGGCGTGGATCGCAGAGCATCAGCAGGCCGCGGTCCGCGCGGTCGCGAATCAGACGGCCTACGCCTTGCCGCAGCAGCACGATGGCTTCGGGCAGTTGCATCTCGAAGAACGGTGTGCCGCCGCGTTTGCGGATTGCCTGCAATTTCGCCTCGTAGACCGGATCGCCCGGAGCCGTGAACGGCAGCTTGTCGATCACCACCACGCGCAGGGCCTGGCCTTTGACGTCCACGCCTTCCCAGAAGCTGCTGGTGCCCACCAGCACGGCGTTGCCGTCCTCGGCAAACGCGTCGAGCAACGCGGAGCGGCTCTGCTCGCCCTGCACCAGCAGGCGATAGCGCATGCGTCCGCGCAAATGCTCGGCTACCGCGCGCAGCGCGCGGTGGCTGGTGCACAACACGAACACGCCACCGGCTGCCGCCTCGATCACCGGCAGCACCGCATTGGCGACCGCCACTGAATAGCCCGGATCATTGGGCTCAGGCAATCCTTGCGGCAGGTACAGGCGCGCCTGCTCGGAGAAATCAAAGGGGCTGTCGAGTTGCAGGTTCTGCGCCTGCTCCAGCCCCAACTGCTGAACGTAATGACCGAAATCGGCGCCCGCGGCGAGTGTGGCAGACGTAAACACCCAAGCGCCGGGATAGGCATCGCGCATGCGCTGAAAGCCGTCGGCGACCTCGATGGGTGTTGCATTGAGACTGCCGCCGCGCGCCAGCGCCTCGGCCCAGCGCACCTCGTCATCGGTGTGCGCGGAATGGACAACGTGTGTCCAGCGCTCCTGCAGCGCTAGCGCTCGCGCGAGCAGCGCGGCGAGTTCGGCATTGCGCTCTTCCAGCGGGTGCAGGTGCTGAAACAGCTCGGCGAGCGACTGTGCGGTGCGCTCGACTTCCATCGCGGCGTCCGGATTGGCCAGAAACTGGGCCAGCGGCGCTCGGGCTGCGGCGCGATGGAACACCGCCTCCAGGCGCGCGGTATCGCCAGCCAGCCGCTGGGCCGCATCGGATAGCGCCGGCAGATCGCCGCAGTTCTGGGCCTCCAGCTGGGCGTCACGCGCCAGCTCCTGGAGCTGGCGCGTGGATACGCGAGTGCCGAAGAACTGCGACGCCAGCTCAGGAATCTGGTGGGCCTCGTCAACGATCACGGCATCGCTGCCCGAGAGGATCTGGCCGAAGCCCTGGTCCTTGAGCAGGAAGTCGGCAAACAGCAGATGGTGGTTGATGACGACCAGATCCGCGGCTTGTGCCTTGCGGCGTGCAGCTGCCACGAAGCAGCGCTCGAAATCGGCACAGCGGCTACCCAGACAGTTGTCGGCGGTCGAGGTGATCTGCCGCGTCAGCGCCTGGTCTTCGCGGAACTCGCCAAGCTCCGACAGCTCGCCGGACTCGGTGCGCCGTGCCCAGTCCTCGACCACACGCAGTGGCTCGTCGAGCCCGCGCAGCTGGGGCAGGCCGCGAGCCCGCTTCATCCGGTACAGGCACAGATAGTTGGCGCGGCCCTTCAGCAGGGCCACGCGCACCGGCACCGCAAGCACCTCGCGCACGCGTGGCAGGTCGCGGTGAAAGAGTTGATCCTGCAAGGTTCGGGTGCCGGTGGAAATCACCGTACGCCGCCCGGACAGCAGGGCGGGCACCAGATAGGCGTAGGTCTTGCCGGTGCCGGTGCCGGCTTCCACCACCAGACTGCCGGCGGTTTCCAGCTGCGCCGCGACGGCGACCGCCATGGCTTGTTGCGCCGCGCGCGGCGCAAATCCAGGAATGTTGCGCGCAAACGCGCCGTCGCCGCCCAGCAGCGTGGGGATGGTCTGCTGCGTATGCGCAGCGCTCACGCGCACCGGACTGTCGGGCAAGTCAACCTTGCGGCGCCGCTGCGCCCAGCCATTGCGTCAGCTCGTCGACACGCGCCTGCGCCTGCAGCGCACCGATCGCGTTGCCGCTGGCGGCGCGCGCCGCTGCAATCGTGCGCCAGTTTTCCAGTTCTACCCAGACATTGCCCCTAGCAAGCACGTTGGATTTCTGCGCCACGCTTTCCGCCTGGCTGTAGTTCTTCTGGGCCAGATAACTCTGCCCCAGCGCCGACCACACGAAGTAATTGCGCGGCTCGATGCGCTGGGCGCGTTCCAGCGCCGCTGCGGCCTGCGCTGGCTGGCCGGCACCGAGATGCGCGCGCGCCTGCTTGATCAGCGCGATGACCGGTGCACTGCTGATGGCTTCGGCCGTACGCGGGTAGTTCGGCAGCGGGCGCATGGCCACCGTGCCTTCGGCCTCGATGGGAGTGCCGGGGGCCAGCGCGGGGTCTTCCACCGGCTGCCCTGCGACCGGGCCCTGTTCCTGCGGGGACGTGGGCGGCTGCCCCACGACCGGCGGCTCCGGATAGGGCCAGACGCGCTGGGTGGCTGCGGGTGCGCAGGCGGCGGTCACCACAACTAGGGGCAATAGCGCGCACCGGCGCAGCCAGCGGAGCAGGGGGGGTACATTCATGGCGATATTGTAGCCGCCCCGGCGCGCCGTTGACGGGGCGGCAGGCCGAGCCGTCAGCCGCCGAACAGATCCCGCAGCCACTGCATCGGGTTCTCACGCAGCCCATCGGGCAGGAAGCTGGCGCCGTCGGCGCAGGGCGCCCATTCGGTCGGCGCATAGCCGGCCAGGTACGGCACGACCAGAGGATTGATGCAGCCGCCATCGGCGCGCTGGCCGGTCAGCGGGTCGATCAGCGACTCCTCCACATCCGGTGGGGGGATCGGATCCAGTCCCCGCACGTTCAGATCGCGCATGATCCGCGCCCAGATCGGCAGCGCGCCGTTGGAGCCGGACAGGCCGGTGGGGCGGTTGTCGTCACGACCTACCCAGACCACGGCGACACGGTCGGCACCGAATCCGGCGAACCAGCTGTCCCGGTAGTCGTCGGTGGTGCCGGTCTTGCCGGCCAGCAGCGTGCCGGCAGACACGCTGGCATAGACGCCGCGGCCGGTGCCCAGCGTGACCACCTGGCGCAGCGCCCAGTTCAGCAGATACACGGGCCCCTCTGGCAGCGTCTGCTTTACCTGGATCGGGAAGCGCTGCAGCGGCTGACCATCCACGGTCTGTACTTCGCGGATGGCGCTGAGGGGCGCTTGAAAGCCGCCGGCAGCCAGCGTCGAGTACATCTGCGCCACTTCCAGCGGCGAGGCATCCACCGCACCGAGAAAGATCGAGGGTAACGCCGCGGCGCTGCCCTGATATCCGGCGGCGCGCATCGTGCGCATGACCGTCTCTGCCCCCAGCGCCAGACCCAGATGCACCGTTGGCAGGTTGTAGGACTGGGCGAGCGCCATGTACAGCGGTTGTGGGCCGTGCTGCTTGCGGTCGTAGTTCTGCGGCTCCCATACCGGGCCGTGCGGCATCTTCAGCGAGATCGGCTCGTCGGGAACGAAGCTGTGCAGACTGAACTCGGCCGGGCGCTGCAAGGCGCTGAGATAGACGAAGGGTTTGGCCAGCGAGCCGATCGATCGGCGCGAGTCCAGTGCGCGGTTGAAGCCCGGGAAGCGCACGTCGCGTCCCGCCACCAGCGCCAGAACTTCGCCGCCCTCGGCACTGGTGACGACGCCAGCTGCCTCGAGCGTCCGTTCAGGCATGCGCCGCTGCTTTTCCAGCGTCGGCAGGTCCTCGGTGATGCGACGCTCCAGGGTCTCCTGGGCGCGTGGGTCCAGCGTGGTGAAAACCCGCAGGCCTTCGTGGGTCAGATCCTCATCCTTGTACTGACCCTTGAGCTGCCGGCGAACCAGTTCGACAAACGCCGGGTAGCGTTCAGCGCCGCCGCCGCGGCCGCTGGTGACGCCAAGCGGCTGCGCAACCGCTTCGGCGTATTCGGCGTCCGTAATCAGGCCTTCGTCGCGGAATACCCCCAACACCAGATCGCGGCGCGCCTGGGCGCGTTCCGGATTGCGGCGCGGGTTGTAGAAGGAGGGGCCCTTGACCAGCCCAACCAGCAGGGCAATCTCGTGGGCACGGAGTTCGGTCAGCGGCTTGTTGAAGTAGAACTGCGCGCCCAGGCCGAAGCCGTGTACGGCGCGACTGCCGTCCTGGCCCAGATGTACCTCGTTGAGATAGGCCTCAAGTATCTCGCTCTTCTCGAAATGCGCCTCCAGCAGCAGGGCCATGAAGGCCTCGTTGACCTTGCGCTGCCAGGATTGCGTGCTGTTTAGAAAGAAGTTCTTGATCAGCTGCTGGGTCAGGGTGCTTCCGCCCTGCACCACATGACCCGCCGCGAGATTGGCCATCATCGCGCGGGTGATGCCCTTGATGCTGATGCCCATATGCGAACGGAAGCTGCGATCCTCGACCGCGATCAATCCGTCCGGAAGCAGCGTCGGCACCTCGCTGAACTTGACCAGCACACGATCTTCGCCCTGCTTGGGATAGATGCTGCCGATCAGCATCGGATCCAGGCGCACGATGTCGCGCGCTACGCCGCTGTCCAGTGCCGACATCGCTGTCAGCTGATTGCCGGAGAACTGCAGGCTCAGGGTTTGCGCCGGTTGCGCGCCGTCCCAGAAGTGGAACGCGCGCAGATGCAGGTCGACCCGCGCATTGGCGGCCGTGTAGGTGCCGCTGCCGCCCACCTGCTCGACCCGGCGGTAGCCGAGACGCTGCAGTTCGTGCACCAGATCGGTCGCACCGAGGTTGAGCCCTGCGTACAGCTCCAGGGGTGCGGCGTACACCTGTGCCGGCAGCGCCCAGCGTGCACCGGCGAAACGCTCGCGGATATCGCGATCAAGTTTCAGCAGATAGCCTGCAAACGCAATCAGCGCGATGCTGATGACCAGCATCAGTACCGACAGCGCTGCTGCCTTGAGACCCTTGTTGCGTTTTTTCGTGGCCACTTCAGCGACGATGATACCGGCCCGGGATGGGCGCGCAGTTTAGAGGAATCCGGATGGGCGCAGGGCGGCACCACCCACAAAAAAACCGCGAACCCGGCGAGGGTTCGCGGTTGTGGTGCAGCTTATCGAGCGAATCAGAACGTCTGCTGAATGCGGTACAGCGTCAGGGTGCCGCTGACTTCGTTGGCTACGAGCAGCAGCGGTTCCCCGTTTGGGCTCTCGGCGGCTGGAATGAACACCAGGCCCTCCGGGCCCAGGTCGCCAGCCAGCGCCATATCGGTCGCCGCGAAGTCCCGCAGATTCAGGTACTGCAGGAACTGGGGCGCAGTGGGGTTGCTGATGTCGTACACGAACAGCCCGCTGTCGCGCTCCATGCCGACGAAGGCAAAGGTCTTGTTGCCGATGCGCCCCAAGGCCAGGGCTTCGGGCTCCGGACCCTTGTTGTCGCTGCGGCTGTCGCGCGAGTCATTCTCGGCGTGATCGCTGTTGAAGCTGTCGGGGTGGATCTGGGCAATATGGTGCTCGAGGAAATCCCCGGAGTCCCACACGAGGCTGCCGTCTGCGCGCCGGATCGAGAACGAACGGCCTCCGAAACTGTATAGCGCGTCGAAGTCGCCATCCTGGTCGGTGTCGCCCAACGCTGTCGTGACGTTGAGCCGACCCAGTTGAGCGTCTGCCTGCAGCGTGGCTGCGTCCGGAAAGCGCACTGGATCAAGCGGCAGGCTCTTGACACGCGACTCCTCGGAGTAGCCGTCGTAGTCGCGGGCATCGCCCTCGTTGGCGGTCACCAGATAGGTACTGCCGCCGACGTCGTAGGCTGCAATCGTGTCCGGCTGATACATGCCGAACACCGGCCAGTTGGAGATGCTGATCGCCGAGTCGCGGTCGCTGGGGTCCAGCGCATTGCCGGAGCCAAAACCGTTGTCGGCGAGTCGGTGGTCCTTGTAGCCCAGCGGCTGTACCGCCGTGACCGTCGCGGTGGCGATATCGATTACGGCGATTGCGTTGTTCTCCTGCAGGCTTACATAAGCGGTGGCCGAGTCGGCGGAAACGGCGACGTACTCCGGTTCGAAGTCCTGAGCGGCAGCGGCGCCGGGGCCGAAAATGCGAATGCCTTGGGCGCGCAGTTCATCTTCCTTGCCATTGAACGCTACAAAGCTGGCGGTGCGCGCAGTCCGTGTCGCCACGTCAATGATGCTGACCGAGCCTTGCGGATCTACGGTGTAGTCGTCGTTAGGCTCGCCCTCGTTGGCGACGACGACGTAGCGACCGTCCGGGGTGAACGTCAGCATATCCGGCAGGCTGCCGACGATAACGGTGCCAATCAGGCTGGAGTCCGAGGCCTTGTAGAAAGCCACCACGCCGGGATCCTGCTTGGGGCTGGCTTCGATCGCGACCGCAAGCATGCCCGCGCTGACCGCTACGCTGTTGGCCGCGCCCAGAGTGGAGGTGTCGATGCTGGCGAGCGCCTTCGGTGCGGCCGGATTGCTGAGGTCGACCACATCGACACGGCCGTCAACCGCATTGACCACGAAGCCGCGCTTGCTCGCGGGATCAAAGGCCGGGATTTCAGCGCCGCCACCATCCTCGTTGAAGCCGCCGGTCTTCAGTGTTGCCAGCTTGACCAGCTCGATGCTGGCCGGCGTCTTCTCCGTCTTGTCGTCGTCGTTGCAGGCCGCGAGCGAAAGTGCAGCCAGCAAACTCATGCCGTACAGAGCATGTCTCATTGTGACCCCTCATCGAATTTCAGTGAGGTGAGGACGCTACGGCAGCGATGTTGCGCGAGCGTGGCCACCAGATGACAACTGCGGCCACGCAACGAAAGAAGGCCGGCAAAGCCGGCCTTCTTGGGGGCGCCGAGGTCAGCTGCCCTTGACTTCTCGTTCCATCGTTTCGAGCGAGAGGTGGCGCACGTCCTTGCCTTTGACGAAGTAGATCACGTACTCGGAAATGTTCTTGGCGTGATCGCCAATCCGCTCAAGAGAGCGCACGCTCCAGATGATATCCATCACGCGACGTATGGTGCGCGGATCTTCCATCATGAACGTAATGCACTGGCGCATCAGTGCCTCGTACTCGCGATC
Organism: Solimonas sp.; assembly: GCA_041612095.1. Classification (GTDB taxonomy): domain Bacteria; phylum Pseudomonadota; class Gammaproteobacteria; order Nevskiales; family Nevskiaceae; genus Solimonas. Next base: position 11,497 of record JBFJJW010000047.1, read on the forward strand.
GATGACCTCGTCTTCGCGTGCAACGGCGAGTGCGGTTTCGGCGTCCATGCGCGCAAAGGCGTCCAGAGCATCGTGCACCATCTGCGTCACGCTGCGCGAGAGATGGTGGACCTGCAACAGGCCGTCCGACAGCCGCTCCTGCTTGGCGAGGTCGGTCGCCATGCGGGCGATCTTCTCGGCCTCGTCGCCAATCCGCTCCAGATCGGTGATGGTCTTGATTACCGCGTATACCAGTCGCAGATCGCTGGCCGTCGGTTGGCGGCGGGCGAGGATGTGGGAGCACTCCTCGTCGATCATCACTTCGAGCTGGTTGACCTTGTAGTCGTTCTTCACCACCTGCTCGCCGAGCTGGGCGTCGCCATCCATCAATGCGCGCGTGGCCTCGATGATCTGCTGCTCCACCAGCCCGCCCATTGCCAGCACGCGCTGGCGTACGTCCTCCAGCTCCGCGTTGAACTGGCTGGAGATGTGCTGCTTGTATCCTGGGTTGTTCATGTGGGTGTCCTGGCTCAGCGTACGGCAGATGCAATGGTGGGTACGTTTGGTGACTTGGCCGTGCCTATCCGCAACCGATACAGACCGAAAGCGCTGCGGGCAGGGGCGGCTCAGCCATAACGCCCGGTGATGTAGTCCTCGGTCTGCTTCTTGACCGGCTTGGTGAACACCTGGTCAGTGTGCCCGTACTCGACGATATCGCCCAGATACATGAATGCCGTGTAGTCGGAAACCCGCGCGGCCTGCTGCATGTTGTGGGTCACGATGACGATCGTGTAGCGGTTCTTCAGTTCGTTGATCAGCTCCTCGACCTTGAGGGTCGAGATCGGATCGAGCGCCGAGCAGGGCTCGTCGAGAAGAATCACCTCGGGCTGGATGGCGATGGCACGCGCGATCACCAGACGCTGCTGCTGACCACCGGACAATCCAAGGGCGGAGTCTTCCAGCCGATCCTTGACCTCGTCCCAAAGCGCGGATCCCTTCAGCGCCCACTCCACGGTTTCGTCAAGCACACGCTTCTTGTTGATGCCCGCCAGGCGCAAACCGTAGGCGACGTTCTCGTAGATGGACTTCGGGAACGGATTGGGCTTCTGGAATACCATGCCAACGCGACGGCGCAGCATGGCCACATCGACATCCTTGTCGAAGATGTTCTTGCCATGTAGGCGAATCTGGCCTTCGACCCGGCAGCCATCAATCAGATCGTTCATGCGATTGAAGCAGCGCAGCAGCGTGGATTTGCCGCAGCCGGAGGGTCCGATGAACGCGGTCACCTTCTTCTCCGGAATCAGCAGCGTATTGCCCTTGAGTGCCTGCTTGGAGCCGTAGAACAGATTGAGGTTATCGACTTCGAGCGAGATGCTCTGGTCCTCGATGCGCTTGTTGGGCTGGTCTCGGCTCAAGGCATCAACATCAAAGCCTCGATTCAAAGGGGTCTTTTCCTGCACACCGGTCATGGGTTTCGATTCCATTGGATGATCTTCCGTGCGCCAAGCGCGCTTAATGGTCCAACGCCTTGTAGCGCTCACGCAACTGATTACGTATGCGAATGGCGGTCAGATTGAGTGCAATGATGACCAGCACCAGCAGGAACGCGGTGGCGTACACCAGCGGCCGGGCAGCTTCCACGTTCGGCGATTGAAAGCCGACATCGTAGATGTGGAAGCCCAGGTGCATGAACTTGCGCTCGAAGTGTATGAACGGGACGTTGGTGTCCAGCGGCAGCGTGGGCGCCAGCTTGACCACGCCGACCAGCATCAGCGGCGCCACTTCGCCAGCGGCGCGTGCAATGGCCAGGATCAGTCCCGTCATCATTGCCGGTGACGCCATCGGCAGTACCACGCGCCACAGGGTTTCGGCCTTGGTGGCCCCCAGCGAAAGGCTGGCTTCGCGCAGCGAGCGTGGAATTCGGGCCAGGCCTTCTTCGGTGGCCACGATCACCACAGGAAGCGTCAGCAGGGCCAGAGTCAACGATGCCCAGAGAATGCCGGGTGTGCCGAACACCGGGGCAGGAGAGGCCTCGGGATAGAACAATCGGTCGATGCTGCCACCGAGGAAGTACACAAAGAAGCCGAGGCCGAACATGCCGAACACGATCGACGGCACGCCCGCCAGATTGTTTACCGCGATGCGAATGGCCTGCGTCAGCGGCCCCTGCTTGGCGTATTCGCGCAGATAGAGCGCGGCAAGGATACCGAACGGGGTCACCACGATCGACATGATCAGCACCATCAGCACGGTGCCAAAGATCGCAGGGAAGATGCCGCCTTCGGTGTTGGCCTCGCGCGGATCGTCCGAGACAAACTCCCAGATCTTGTAGAAGAAGAAGCCGATCTTGCCGGCCAGACCCATGTCGTTCGGGCGGTGGCCATGCACGATCTTGGAAAGCGGAATGTCAACAGTCCGCCCATCAACGGTGCGCATCGTCACGCTGTCGCGTGCCAATTCGCGGTTGAGTGCGTTCAGCTCCTGGCGCAGGAGCTGGTACTTGTCATCCTCGGCCTTGCGCCGCGCTTCCAGACGCGCGTACTCGGCCGGATGCGATTCCGGCGTCTTGCCATCCAGTTGCAGTCGCCGACCTTCCAGGCGCAGGCGCTCAAGCGCAAAATTCACCTTGCCGATACGGCCCTTCTCGATATCGCGCACCTGCTGGCGGAGGTCATCGGCGCGGGCCTGTGCCGCCTTGTACGCGGCCCAAGCCTGCTCGCCCGAGATGACTTCGGTGTCCTGCCTCACGGATTCCAGAAAGCCGTGAAAGTTGCCCCACTCCATGCGCTCCAGCACCACCGCGTCCTTGGGGTAGCTGCGCTCGACCAGCCAGTCTGCGAGCACATAGCGAAAGTCGGCGCCGAGCAGATCGCGATTGGCGACCTTGATCAACAGCCGCTCGTACAGGTCCTGATCCTCGGCAACAGGCAGCCCGGCGCCCTTGAGTCGCGCTGCGGTGACCTCCTCGTCGCTGCGAATCTCGGCCAGCACTTCCACCGGCGGGCTGCCGGGTTGCTGGTAGCTTGCCTGCAGCAGATTCGCAGGCCAGAAATGTGGAAGGCCGCGCGCAGCGGTCAGTACCAGCAGCGCGCAGGTGATGATGAACGCCACCGATATCGCGGCCGCCGTCAACCAGACGTAGGGCTGTCCGGACTTGACGTAGGCAGAGACGCTGGTCGTGTCCTTCGCGACGAGCGCTTCGGCAATGCTGTTCTTCGTATGCTCCATCAGGGAGTTTCCGGTCGAATGGGCGCGTCAGATGTTGCTGTAGCGGGCGCGCAGGCGTTGGCGCACGACTTCAGCGATGGTGTTCACGCAGAACGTGAAGATGAACAGGACAAGTCCGGCAAGGAACAGGAGCCGGAAGTGCGTGCTGCCGACCTCGGATTCCGGCATCTCGACGGCGATGTTGGCTGCCAGGGTGCGCATGCCCTGGAACATGCTGAAGTCGGTAATGGCGGTGTTGCCGGTGGCCATCAATACGATCATCGTCTCGCCGACGGCGCGGCCGGTGCCGATCATGATGGCCGAGAAGATTCCGGGGCTGGCCGTCAGCAGTACGACACGCACCAGGGTCTGCCAGTAGGTCGCGCCGAGTGCGAGCGAGCCAAGCGTCAGCTGCTTGGGTACGCTGAATATCGCGTCTTCCGCAATCGAGAAGATGACCGGGATCACCGCGATGCCCATGGCGATGCCCACGACCAGCGAGTTGCGCTGGTCATAGCTGATGCCCAGGGTGTGATCCATCCAGGCCTGCATGTTGCCGCCAAAGACAAGCGCTTCGACCGGCTTGGCGATGAAGAAGCAGGCCCAGACAACCAGCGCTACGACCGGGATCAGCAGCGCTGCCTCCCACCCTGGCGGCACGCGGTAACGCAGGGCGCGCGGCAGCAGTGTCCAGAGGTAGCCGAAGACCGGGATCGACAGCGGCAGAAGGATCAGCGTCAGGAACACGCCCGGCAAGTTGGTTTCCACAAATGGCGCCAGCCAGAGGCCGGCGAGAAAGCCGAGAATCACCGACGGCAGCGCGGCGAGGATTTCCACCGTCGGCTTCACGATCTGCCGCAACTCCGGCGACATGAAGTAGGCGGTGAAGATCGCGCCGAGCACCGCCATCGGAATCGCGAAGATCATGGCGTAGAACGCACCCTTCAAGGTGCCGATGGACAGCGGGGTGATGCTGAACTTGGGTTCAAAATCGCCGGTGGAAGCGGATGACTGCCACAACCACTTGGCTTCGTCATAGCTCTCGTACCAGACCTTGCCCCATAGGGCGCTGAGAGAGACCTCGGGATGTTCGTTATGCACGTCGTAGCCGTGCATCGTGCCGTCCTTGCCTACTGCCATCAGATACTGGGCGCGGGAGTTGAACGCCAGGTTCTGCACCGGGCTGTCCAGCATCTTGGATTCGTGAATCAGCCGGCCGGAGGTGGCGTAGTACACGTGGACACGCCCCTCGCTGTCGCCGACGGCGAAGGTGCGCCGACGTTGCTCGGGGCCTATCGCGGTGACTTCGGTCCCCTTGGGCAGCTCGAATTCGCGGACGCGCGCCAGATAGGTTTCGCCGTCCTCGTCGCGTGCCGGAAACCACTGCGAGATCACGCCGTTGGCCTGCGCCACGACGATGGAGATGCCGCCGGCGAGATAGCGTGCTTCCTGAATGGCAGCGCCGGCTTCGTAGACCTTGACCAGTTTGGGTTCGTTCGCACCATCGAGGCGATAGAACGCGATGCGGCCCTGGGCGCGATCAATCGCGTACAGCCACGAAAGCAGGGGCTCGACCAGAAGGATGTCAGGAGTCACCGCTGCCGAGAATATGCTTTCGCCCGCAACCTCGAAGCTGCTGTCGCCGAGTAAGGATTCCTCCTTCTCATAGGCCTTGAGGTGGATCCGGCCTGCTTGATCAGATCCCGCCATCAGGAAGCTGCCGCGCTCTTCGCGCAGGGCGAAGCTCTTGGCCGCCTCGGGCATGAACGGCAGCGTGGCCTCGCCCAGCGGGTACTCGATCTCTGGGGTGATCAGGCGCTGGTCGTTGGGATAGCTGACGCGGTACTTGTGCGCCAGCACCATGACGCTGCCGTCGGTCAGCTGGGCCGCCAGTTCTCCGCGGTCGGCAGAAAGCTGCGCAATGTTTGCGACACCCAATCCACCAAGCGAGAGCTGCTTCTGGTCGCGAACGGTGCCGTCATGCAGGTTGAAGAACACGACCTCGCCACTGCCGGTGACACGCATGCCCACTTCGCCTTGTTCCTCAGCGGCGACGTAGAGTGTGGGGCTGGCGGGGCCGGGCAGCGCGAAGACCGGGCGGCCCTCAAACTCCGCGGACCCGAACAGCGGCAGCACTTCCAGCAGCAGATAGACGAAGATCAGCATCAGTGCGCCGATCACGCCGAGACCGCCGGTCCATACCACCCAGCGTGCCATCGAGTCCTTCAGATAGCGCAGCCGGGTGCCCGGGGCGCGGCCGCCAACGATCGAGTGATTCATGGCGGAGGGCGCTGCGGGCGCCGCTGTCGTTTCGCTCATGGTCCGTGCCGGAAAGCGTGGGAGGTGGGGAA